>PNKB01000044.1 GCA_013997645.1 Cyanobacteria bacterium PR.3.49 | reverse complement strand
ATCGGGCATGGATGATTATTTGAGTAAACCTGTCGGGCACGAGCAACTCAGACGGGTGATTGCATCTTGGATTCCATTAGCTCTTAATTCTGATGTCACTGAGACGAAGGCGACCCCGGAGCAAGCAACAATGTCAACAGATGACGCTTCCAATTCCACTGAAAATCAGGCTGGTGATGGTGGTGAAAACCTCCCGATTAATCTCAATGAGTTGAGAAAACTTTATGGAGACGACGATCTTCACGACATTCTCAAGATGTTCTTGGGTGAAGCGACCGAACTCTTGACATTATTGCGCGAACAAATCGACTCGCGCTCTGACAGAGAATTGGCAGCTACAGCCCACCAGCTCAAAGGTCTGTCCGCCGTTTTATGCGCCGACAATCTGACGCGCCTGAGCCTGGAGATCGAACAGGCTGCCAAACGCGCTGCTTGGGAACCTACTGAAGCAACACTGAGCGCGCTCAACGAAGAATTCATAAAAGTAAAGGGCTTCGTCACCGAGTATTTGAAGACCTAACAACTGGCGGGCCGCTTGCCGGCAGCGATTGGATTACATGCGCCGGATCGATATCTTTTAGCCTAGTGGCTGATTGCAAGCCGCTTCTAATATAATTGTGCCGGATAGTTGGGGGTTATTTTTCGCCCTTGTAAGGAGCTTATGGCTCCTCTACGATGCTGGCTCCACAGATGGTGGCATAGTGCTTAGAATTCTTATTGTTGTTTGTGCGTTGCTTGTCCTTGCGATTCCCGTCACGGGATGGTGGCTTTGCCAGCGGGCGCTGCCGGTAACTGACGGCGTGCTCACTCTGGAGCCGCTCATGCACGGCGCACAGATCAGATTTGACGACCGCGGAATTCCTTATATCGAAGCATCATCCGACCGCGATCTCTGGCTGGTGGAAGGCTATGTTCATGCCTCCGATCGCATTTTCCAGATGGACATGCTGCGTCGCGCCGCGCGCGGGCAGATGTCGGAAGTGTTCGGCGATCAGTGTCTCGTCGACGACAAGCTGATGCGCACCGTCGGCATTCCGCATGTGGCAGAAGCCGAGTTGAAAAAGCTTTCTCAAGACGTGCGCGCTTATCTCGATGCTTATTCCATGGGCGTCAATGAATATTTGCGCCGCAATGTAAAAACGCTGCCTCTCGAATTCGCCATGCTCGCTTACAGGCCGGAGCCATGGAAACCGGTTGATACTCTGTGCGTTTTGAAATATCTGCAATTCGAAGCAGATGAGTCCTGGCGTCTGGATGACTTGCGTCAAAGAATTCTCGATAAGCAAGGGGCGAAGATCGCCTCCGAGATTTTCGAAGAACCTCTGCGCTCGGCAATCGAACAGGCACCGACTCCAATAGCGCCGCCCACAGAAGCGCCCGCGCCTGCAACAATCCCTGCGGTTTTGCCGGATTCACAGACGGCACCCCTCGACCAAACCGCTCCAACAACAAAAACCGTGCCGGTGACCAAAACTACTCCGCGCGTTGTTCCAACCATACGGACCGCACCACGGGTGACACCGTCGCGCCCTGCTCCGACTGGAACAACTGGAGCGCTCCCTGCTCAAAAAACGCTGCCGTCTCTTGCTTCCTATCACCGCGCCATGGCATCGATCTCGAAAACCTGCGCTTCGATGGACAGCCGCATCGGCAGTAATGCATTTGCAATTGCGGCGAATTTGTCCGATACAAAAGGTTGTCTTTTGGCTTGCGACAAGCACACGGTATTCACCGTGCCCGATCGTTTTTACCAGATTGGGCTGAAGTCGCCATCGATTCACCTGGTCGGCGCCACCGTCCCCGGTGTGCCCGGAATTCTTACCGGTCGCAACGATTTTGTCTGTTTTGGTTCGGTCAACGTTAGAGCCGACGCCCAAGACTTGATATTGGAAGAATTCTCCGCACAGTTCCCCAATAAATACAGATCAGCCGAAGGCTGGCAGAATGTCACAGAATCAATCGAAGAAATTCCTGTGCGCTTGAAGAAAAACTTGTTGCACAAGGTTTTGATGACCAAGCACGGTCCGGTGTTGTCCCGCACTGAAACCACAGGAGTAGCGCTCAATTGGACAGGCTCCAGACCCGCAAAACCAATTATCGAAGCGCTCTGGAAAATGAACAAAGCGAAAGACATCAGCTCTTTCTCGATGGCCCTCGATGACTATCAAGGCAATCCGCAAACCTTCGTTTTCGCCGATAGGAAAGGTGGAGTAGCTGTAAAAGTTGCCGGTGCGGTGCCCGACCGTCGCCGTTTTGGTGGTGGCAGTGTTCTAGTGCCCGGATGGTTGGTGCGGCAAGATCCACCTTTGATGAAACCAGCGGAATTGCCGCAAGATTTGAACGGCAAAGAAGGATTTGTCATTGCCGGCGAACAACGCATTCCCGGACATCCGAGCATCGGCACCCCGTATCCCACCATGCGCATTCGCCAGATTCTTTCCAACTATAAGCGCAGCGGCCAGCGAACCGGTTTGCCTGAGCTTGGGCTTTTGCAAAGCGACCAGACAGCACCACTGGTGGAGCTGGTCAGATCAGAACTGAAGCGCGCCGTCGACAAGACCGAATTGATTGATAAGATGCAAATCACGGCTCTGGAGCAATTAAAAAATTGGGACGGGCAGCTCACCGCCGGCAGTGTGCCCGCTGCTATTTACGAAAGCTTTATCAACACGCTCGCGCATCAGATGCTCGAGCCGAAGTTGGGAGCCGATGCCACTGCGGAATACATGGAGCGTTGGCCGCGTTGGACTGTATTTGTCGAGCGCACCTTGCGCAATCATCCCAATCAATGGTTGCCTCCGGGTCAGCGCAGTTATGACGCGTTTTTGATCTCGACATTCAGCATGGCATTGAAAGGTGTCCGTGTTTCATCCGAGAAAGAAGACGCCAAAGCTGTGTCCTGGGGAACCTTGCACAAAGCCACATTCCGCCATCCGATTGTGAAATATGTCCCCACCTTCGAGAAGATGGCACCATTTCTGGACGTCGAGCCCACAGCAGTGGGAGGGGATCAAGACACGGTCAATGCCTGCAACATCAAGCCGTCTAAAGATGCCTGGAACTTCGCTTCTACAATTGGACCGACACTGCGCATCCTCACCGACATGTCTGATGACGACAAGATTTACGCTAACCTGGCGCTCGGGCAATCCGGTCAAATGATCTCGTCCAATAGAGCCGACCAGTTGAAAGCATGGCAAATGCTCGAACCACATGCGATGGCATTCTCCGCCAAACAGCTGGAGAAGCAGGCACAGCACAAATTGATATTGACCAACCAATAAAATACGGGGAGAAAAGACCGTGCCCGCCAAAGACAGAACCGCGACAGAGGATAAAAAAGCAGTGAGCGCCGAATCCAAAACCGACAGAATTCTCGTGGCTGATGAAATCAGCCAGGAAGGCATCGATGTGATGTCGCAGGCGCTTTCTGTGGACTACCTTCCGAAGATTACACCGGAAGAGTTGCTGAAAGTCATTCCCGAGTATGAGGGACTGCTGGTACGCAGCCGTACGGTGGTGACCCCCGAAGTAATCAAAGCCGGTAAAAATCTGAAAGTCATTGGTCGTGCCGGAGTCGGCGTCGACAATATCGATATCGGCGCCGCCACCGAAGCTGGTGTGCTGGTCGTCAATTCACCGGAAGGCAACACCGCCTCTGCCGCAGAACACACCGTAGCATTGATGATGGCTCTGGCGCGCAACGTCGCTCCTGCGGATCGCTCTATGAAAGAAGGAAAGTGGGAGCGCAGCAAATTCACCGGTACAGAGTTATTCAACAAGACTCTCGGTGTAGTCGGACTTGGAAAAGTCGGGCAAAGAGTAGCGCAGACGGCACAGGCTCTGGGCATGAAGGTAATTGTTTTCGATCCTCTGATCAGCCAGGATCGCGCCGCCCAACTGCATATGCAAAGCGTATCCCTGGAAGAAATTTGGCGCCGCGCCGACTTCATCACTATCCACACACCAAAGACTCGCGAAACGACCAATCTCATCAGCGGGACTGTTCTTTCTCGCGTCAAACCCGGCGTGCGCATTATCAATGCGGCTCGCGGAGGAATTATCGACGAGCAGGCCCTTGCAAAAGCGATTCAAGACGGACGAGTAGCAGGAGCTGCGATCGATGTTTTCGACGAAGAACCGCCCAAAGATTCGCCGCTCTATGCGCTCGGCGACAAAGTCGTTTTGACTCCTCACCTCGGCGCCTCGACAATCGAAGCACAGTTCAATGTAGCAATCGACCTTGCCGAGCAAATGCGTGACTACCTCACGACCGGTCTTGCGAAGAGCCCTGTCAACTTACCCTTTATGCGCCCGGAAATCTTGAAGAGCCTTGGTCGCTATGTTTGGCTTTCAGAAGCGATGGGTGCCATCGCGGGAGAGCTGAGCCAGGGCACTGTCAAAGAGTTAGAAACCATCGCCTACGGCGGCTTGGCTGCAAAAGACACCTCACCACTGACGGTGACAGCGCTGCGCGGCATGCTTTTCACCAAGATGGAAGGCGTGACATACGTCAACGCTTCGCTTATCGCCAGACAGCACGGCATTCAAGTGCGTGAAAGCAAATTCGAGGAAACAAGCCAATTCGGAGAAGAAATTACGATCATTCTGTCCACCGAATCCGGTATCACTTCATTGTCGGGCACCATTCTCGCGCACGACGAACCGATCATCACTAAAATCAACGATTATCCAATCAATCTCACACCGGCTCGCTACATGCTTTTCACCATGCACCGCGACCAACCTGGTATGGTCGCCAAAGTCGCCGGCATTCTGGGACAAAATGACATCAACATCAGTACGATGACGGTTGCCCGCAAAGGCATTCGCGAAGACTCCGTCATGGTCATGACGCTCGACGATCCTGTCGAGAACGATCTGATCAACAAACTCATTGAGGTTGACGGTATTCACATGGCTCGATTTGTTTCACTGATTCCTCAGAGTCGCCGATGAGAAAAGCGACCGTTGCCGGTTTTTTGATTCTTCAAACGGGACTGTTTCCGCTTGGCGCTTGCGCGCAGTTGACAGAACCGACCATGACACCAATCAAATTGCCTACCAACGTCATCAAGCCGACCAGCATAGAAAAAGACTCTACGCTCGAAGCGATCCTAAAACCTCAAGAATTGACGACATCGCCCGTGTCGCCAATCTCACTTGCGGGTATCAAAATTCCCGGTGTCAATCCCAGCACAATCAGCATGCTGGGAATGAATCACTTCGTTGTGATCAATAACACCAATTTCGAAACCATGGGCGAGTTGTACCGCGATAATCGTCTCAAGGGCAAACCCAATTTCGTCACGCTGGACAGCATCGTCCATCCGTATTTCGCGACGACCAATGCGCTGATTGCAGCGGTCGTCGAAGAGCATGCCATGCCCGAGCTAAAACAGATAATGACCGTCATGCTCAAAACTTCGGTCGAAGATTATCGCAATTGCGAAGACAACGAAATCAAAGACGATATTCAGCGTAATCTCGCATTTATAATCGTAGCATTGCGCCTGCTCGAGCCTACGATAAAACTGCCGGACATGGGCGGCGCGACAGATTTATCGAACAGCGAGATGAAAAACATCGAGTCAGGTTTTAAGACTCGCTCTGTTATTTTCGATCGCGAAGAAAACTTTCAAGCACTCCAGCCAATTGGTTGGTTTGCCAAAAAGGAGAAGCTCGGTAATTTTTACAGATGCGCACAGTGGATTTCACGCATGGACTTTCCGCTGACAGACGTGACGGTAGACACTGAGACTGGAAGCGGCAACTTATTCCGGCGATCGGTACTTTTATATCGTGCGCTCGACCGCGCCGTCGTCGAAGGAAAACCTGCCTCTGAAATGTGGCAGCGGCTCGTTTCAGTTTGGGAGCTGTTTGCCACCAGTTCTATCCGTAACAGACAAAAAACGCTGCTCTACACAGATTTTAAAGCCGTGGTGCCGGGCGGTAATCAGGATTTGAAGTCTACACTCAACAATCTTGCCAGCCCATTCTTCCGCACGAAGCTCCTGCTTTCTGTTCGAAAACAGAAACCTGTCGGACTTGGTGCCACCTCCATCTTTGAATTGGCAGATCCAAGCGGATCCGGAGAGCAGCAGGTTTCGTACAGACTGATGCCGCTTATTGAAGATCCGGAGATGCCGTGGCTGCGAGCTCGCGCGGCAAATTACACAGATGATGATGCAGGCGTAGTATGGTGCCCTCTCTCCTTGTTGATTCTGCACGCGCGTGGAGCACAGGCTGCCACCAACGTTTTATACAACGGAGTTTCAACTCTGCAACCGGATTTGAATAGGCTGATTCCCGAACTGGAACGCATGGTGGCAAAGCCGAAAGGCACGCAACCTTCCATAGTGGCATGGGAACGCTCCTGGCAGATTCTAAGCGGCTATTTCAAACAGTCTGCGCTCGAATCGCAAGCGCCCTTAAAAACAGACTTGTGGCTTTCCCGTCACCTGGAAAGCGCCTTTGCAGGCTGGGTGGATTCGCACCTGGCATTTTGCGAAGTGCCGGCAGCGGCGCCAGCTACAGCTCAAACTCAAGGTCAAGCTCAATCGACAGCTCCGGTTCAAGCGGCGGCCCAGACAACGGCTCCGGCTCAAACTCAAGCAACGGCTTCGGCTGCGGCTCCAGCTCCAGCTCCGGCTCCGGCTCCAGCTCCAGCTTCGGCTTCCGCTCAAACTCAAACTCCGGCACCGGCTCCGGCTCCAGCTCCAGCTTCGGCTTCCGCTCAAACTCAAACTCCGGCACCGGCTCCGGCTCCCGCCCGAGCAACAACTCCAGCACCGCCGGCAGCTCCAACCGCAAGCACCCCCCCTGTTAAGCCTGCCACTTTTCACTATCTCGAGCCTGTGCCTGCCGTTTTCCGCGCTATAGAAAACGACGCAAAGACACTAGAAGATAAGTTGACCGCACTCAACTATTTCCCCCCGCGCTATAAGCAGCGCCTTGATGACTTTATGCGCTTAGCAAATCGTCTCGCTCAAATTGCCGATAAAGAAATTGCCGGCCAGGCAACGACACCAGTCGACTTCAAATTGCTGGCAGGCATTGACTTTGTGCTCGACCAAATTTCTGCACCGCTGGCAGGTTCTCTGAGTATTGTCGCACCGATGGATGCTCCGACTAAGGAGCCGGGTGGAGGTGGAAAGATTCCGTCCAACTTGCTCAAGTGCGCCAATTTAGTTCTTGGTCGCCCGGGTCTAGTTTTGATGCTTTGCCAAACATCGCAGGGTGCCATGCTGGTGCGTGGAGGACTCTACACTTATTACGAGGTGAGTGGCTCGCCGATGCACACTGAGCAAGTAAAAAGAAAGTTGCAATATGATCTTTTGCACCCGCCTGTTTGGGTGCGAAGTTTTGACGTTGTCCAGGAAGCAGCAGCAAAGGAACCCCCTGCGCGTAAGGTTCAATAGCCGCAACATAAGGAGCAAGCAATGAAAACGCATGGTATTACACAACGAGCACTGCCACTCTCGGCGGCACTGTTTGCGTATTTCGTTTCTATGCCAATTCTCACACAACTCTCCCCTTCTTTATCATCGATGGACATTCCGGCGGCACTTGCTCAAGCGCCGAGCACCGACCCTTCCCTGAAGGACAAGCAGCCTTTCAAATCCGATACGGCGCCACCGGATATGGTGGTGGATGAACGCACAGAGATGGAGATGCTGCGCGACCTTGGCGACAGTTTGAGAAAGTTGGAGCACGCCGCAACGGAAACAATAAAAGAATGCAACCGCCACTCACCGGCACCGGTCAACATGCAGGACATCGTTACCGAGCAAGTTCTCAACCCATTTATGTACGACCCTTTCAATCCAGGTTTGAATGCATCGCTGCGAACAGGTCCGTTGCTGCCACCTCGCAAGAAGTGGCTGGACATCGATGTAAGTCAGGTAGCGCAAGTAGTCGGCATTTTGCAGCATGAAGTCAGTGCCTTGAGTCCGCCGGTTGCGCTGTCGAACACGGCAAAAGATTCTTTCAAAGTCGAAATCGGTTTGATGACTGAGGCAAATAACAAGATTCAGACGAGCAATGATTTGTTGAAACAGTTGGCACAAGGTCCCACCTACGACAACGACAAAATCGGCAAAACCGCACATGATATTCGCACCTCAGCGAAAACCATAGAAGAATGCCGTAAACGTGCAGCCAAGGCGTTGCTTCAGAAATAACATGAGCGGTCTCTGGCAAAACTCGAGGTTTCAACTCGCCGCACTTGTAATACTGTATTTGGTGCTGCGCCTGCCGTGGGTTTTAACTCTGCCAGAGACTGAAGCGCCTGACGAATCGAATCACTATTGGGTCTGCGAATTCCTCACAACACACTTGCGGCTGCCTTCCGGACAAGAAGTCCTTTCCGCAGGTGGGGCGGCCGAGTACGGTTCGCTACCCCAATTCGGTTATCTGCCCAATTCGCTTTTATGTCTTTTCGGAAATAGCGATGTTGCCAAACATTTACTCGCCAGATTGGGAAGCGTGGTGGCAGGTTTGCCGACTTTGTTCGCTGCATATTTCATAGGCAAGGAAATCTTCCCTCTCAGCCATTTCAAAATTCTGGCCATGGCACTGCTCGTGGTGCTGCATCCACAACTAATTTTCACGCAGTCGTACACCAACACCGATGCCACCACTATTTCACTTGCCAGTGTTTCAATTTACATCATTGTGCGCGCCATCAAACATGGCTTATCACTCAATGCATCGATTCTCCTTGGGTTTCTCCTTGGCTGGATGGCGCTTTCAAAACACACCGGTCTCTCGATAGTTCCAGCACTGGGAGTCGGCGTGCTCGCAGCGACACTAGGCAGAGGCGAAGCCATTTCATCCGCCGCAAAAAAGATCGCCGCCGCCGGTATGGTTTTTGCCGCCACATGCGGTTGGTGGTTTGTGCGTAATTACTATGAATTTTCCGGCGACATCCTCGGCTCCCGCACCATGTACGAAACCTGGTCGAAAATCTTGCCGCGAAAAGACGGCGTCATCGTGCACCCGTGGCCGGAAGTGCATCAATTCGGGTGGTGGCGTTTTGTTTTCTTCGATTTCTTCGGGCTGTTCGGTTACATGAACAGGTACGTTTATCGACCCGCGTACATAGTTTACTTTCTCTATGTCATAGCCGCTGTCGCCGGCTGGACGAGGTGTTTGTTCCGCACCAAAGTCGCTGCGCCGCTATCAGAAATCTCTGCAGCTCAAGAAAACGCGTTGGGTCAAGAAAATGCCTTAGATCAAAACGCCTCAGATCAAAAAGCAGAAAAAATGATCTGGCTCATTTTCTTATTATGTCCGTTGCTGAATCTGGCAGCGATGCTCACAGCGACTCTGCTCAAAGTTACCGGACCGCATGGACGCTACCTTTTCCCGTCAATTATTGCAATCGACGCCCTGATTATTGCAGGACTCTTCAGGCTGGGAGACAAGTTCGGCAAGTGGGCGACAATCGTTCTGCTCGCGCTGCACCTGGCTGTTTCACTTGGCTCCTGGGCTGCTTATTACGGGCCTTTAGCCAAATGATCTACTTATGTATAGTCAAACGTGAATCAACAAATCCAGCCGGTCTGCCGGTCTCGAAATCCGCTCTAAGTGAGGGCGCATCGGCTTTCCATGTCGTTTTCCAATTTCTCGTGAATTCTCTGTACATCGGGGTGTGAACATCCCAGACAGGGAAGATCTTAACTTCGCCACCGGGTTTGGTGACGCGATACATTTCGTTCAGGTCTTTCATTACCTGACTGGGACCTTGTCTGTAACGCGAAGTAGAAAACAGAGCAACTGTCGTATCAAAAGTATTGTCGGCAAAAGGCAACGCATCAGCGGTGGCGGCGACTGTGTTTTTCTCCGGATACAATCTGCCAATCGTGCGCATAAGTGCACTGCTGCCTGAGTCGGCAATGTCCCGTGAAACCGACAATCCGAAGCGCGGATCCACTGAAGTGATGTGCGACGGGAAGCCGGCCATTCTGCTTTCGTAAGCGAGCTGCTGCCACGAACCGGAGCCGACATCGAGAATTCTGCCGCCCTTGAAGTGACCATCGGTCATTCCCAGCATGTCTTTGTACAAGCCCATGCCGCGCCCGGTGGAGGTGGTTTGACTGACTGCTTCCAGAGCCGGTGAGCGATTGAACAACTCGAAGCTCGTCAGATCGAATGCGTCATCTGCCATCGCACCAATATTTGGCTTATTGGCGAGCAACGCGGCCTTCTGCGACATGTATTCGCTGCGAAAAACCGCGCTCATATCTGCGGGCAGTTCGCGTATCGCCGTTTGGGCGACGTCGTCACCAAGATTGTGGGAGAGAATCTTCCCGGCGAAAGAACGCATAGCCGGCAATATTTCCGGAGCGATTTTCGCAGTTACAGCTGCACCGATTTCGACCGCAGTAGCGGGACCCATGGAGCACGTCCTATTTGGTTGAGGAAGGATATTCCGCATATTAAAGAAAGGGGCGGCGGGTTTCAGTGGTGAAAATACGAAAGACAGATTAAATCCGCCCGGGAGCCTTGCCGGGCGAGGATTGCAATAAAATTGCAACAGCCGAACATTAGTGTGGTTTCATACCCGATTTATGCAGAGGCTCGCCTTGGGCGGCCTTGGGCGAGGACCACAAAATGGGACGCTTTTACCAGACTCAAGAGTGCCAACCGCAGCAGGATTGCCAGCCAGCCGGATACTGCGACAACGGCAGCAATCAGTGCTACCCATCCAACAGTGAGATGCAAGCCTTTCAGGGCTGCCGATCGCGAGGCGGCTGCGCCAGCGGCTCAGACGGCTTCCAGATTATCCAGGGATGCGAGCCATACGCCAGCCCGGAAGCTTACAACGCGGCCGTCAGCGGGACTTTCCAATACACTGAGCAAAATTATGGGCAGGCGCTCAGAGACGCGGCGGCGAAAGGTCAGCCGGTCATCGCTGTTTTCGGCGGAGAGAAAGTACCAAACAGCAAAGGTATGATCGAAGACATCAAACGCGCTCAGCAAGAGGGTGTTAATGCCACGTATGTCTACATCGACATGGATCGCCTGGCACAAAATCCCAGTATCAATCCGGCTCTTGCCGCTTATGTAGACGGAAACATCCGCGGGCATAATCTCTCGCACGCCATGATGTTTGCACAAAAGCCTGATGCCAACGGCAATCCTGTTCCCGAGCGTAACATCATGTCCACGTGGGGCGGGGCGCAGGGCAACGTAGAGATGTTTAAAGACCAGGTCCAGTACGGTCTGAACGCCATGAAAGGGCGCGAGTTCAATGTCAAACCATCGGATGCCGGCACTGCACCTGCCGATCAAGCGGCACCGAAAAAATCGAATGCCGAAATTCTTAAAGAGGTTCAGGCAGGCATTGAAGCCGGCAAGAAGGCCAGTGATTGGCACCAGGGCAGCAAAGAATTCCAGCAAGCGATCAAGGCAGCAGACAGCATGCAGCCGGCAGTGAAGGCGAGCCTGGAAGCAGCGACTAAAGAACTGGAAGCAGCGAAAGCGGCTGGCGATGTGGCAAGAGCCACTCAATTAGATACGCAAATTGCCGAGTTGCAGAAATACAAAGATGCAGCGTCCCAAGCGCGCATGGAATACGGATTCCAGATGATGAAGTGGAACCCTGCCTTTAAGGGTATTGGCGAAAAATGGTTGATGGCGGCGGGTGACGGAAATCCGGGCATGTATGAAGACCCGAATTTCAGCGCGCGAATGAAAGAAGCCGGGTATTCCACGGCTGCCGAGCTGGACTTTGCAGCTCGGATGCAAGCGCGCGATCATGAGCGTCAAAGAAAAGCAGCTGTCGGTCCGAATAGTCAAACCCCAGCGGAAAATCAAAATCTGCCCCCGGATCGGCAGCAATTCTCCCAACCGCGTGCGATCATGCGGCCCAATCCGAATGGCCCCAATCCTGGGGAATTCCGTCCGGCAGTTACGCCGCCCGAAACGCGCCCGCCGGAACAGCCAGAGCGTCAACGTCCGCCCGAAGAGCGCGAACGACCTCCCACCGACAACACCAACACAATTCCTAGACTGTTAGTGGGTCACAGAGGCGAAGCCGTATCAAGCTTTGACGCCAAGGAATACAGCATTCTGGCCAAAGCCGCCGATGAAGGCAAACCGTTGGAGACCGCTTGGGGAAGGCCTGGGTGCAAATGGTGTCCTCCGAAGCTGAGGGATTTTGAAGCAAGCGCAACAGGATCAGGAGCCGTCTATTACAGCAACCACGACTTCAACAGATCCAATCTCGCACGCGCGGTTGGTGTCGCCGGAGGCGTGGCGCCACAAGAGCACAGCTATACAGTGACACGTATTTCCGAGACCGAGTTCAGACTGACTGAAGGCGAGACTTCCTACACCGTCAATTTTAATCGAAGAAGAAAGAGGTGAGCTGCTAGTTTTCTGCTAATGAGCCGCTAGTTAGCTACAGTCGATTTCTTCGAGCTCAGCATTTGATGCCCGTCTCCGGGCTTGCCACCGGCGTTGAGTAAAGACGAGAGCTGTGGAACGTCGGCGATCTCGTCGGCAATTTTGGCGAGCAATTTGCCACCACCGCGCCAATTAACATGCACCAGATCTACAAAATCGTCGGTACTAAACTCTGGGCTGTCTGCTAAATAAAAGTGAGTGGCAGTCTGGCGTTTGCAAATGTCATCGATTTTCTGTTTGTACTCAGCCCAGAATGTAGGCGGCAACATTGCACGATGTTTTTCGAGCGTGGGCATGTCGACCACAAGAACTTTGACGTTCTGATCTTTCATGCGCCTCAGCATCTCTTCAAAGAAAAACAGCTGAGTCTTAAACTGTTTGGGATGCGGGTTTTGGAACCGCTTAACGTATTCGGCAGAATTGTCGAAACAGCCCTCGGCCATTTCGTGCGAAACAACAATATCGCCGGGATAAACTTTCAGTGAGCGGGTAGATAGTGCCGAACGCAGCTGATCACCGGCTTCTTTTCTGGTTTTGTCCACGGTGCTGTCATCGGTCAGATGACTGGCGACGGCTGAGTGAAAACGGCGCAGAGGCAAGCGCCCGAGCCCCCATTCCAGTTGACCCATCGCTCTGTTATACGAATTCGAATAGGCGCGAGAGACTTCAGGATCGAAATTAACATAGCGCTGATAGAACATAAAGGGCTCGGTGTCGCCCAGATTGTGCATTTTGTTGTCGACGAAATCGCGCGGCGCAATGCCCACGATGAGCAGTTTGGGTTTGCGCTTCCCTTCCATCAAACCGCGCGTCATCATATAGAAATCGCAAGCGCCGGCGCCCTGCACGGAAACATTCACCACAGTTGGTGCCTTGCCGCCCAGCCTGTCCTTAATCAATTGCTCGAGTGTAAAAACGCGATGGTGCACGGCGCAATCGACGTCATTCTTGGTCGAAACCGCATCAGCAGCCCAGCATGCCGAGTTGACCAGCGAGCTGCCCATCATGGCAATATCCGGTGCTTTCGCTTCCTGGAAATAGCCGCGGGCGGCCCACCATGTCCAGGTGCCGTAAGACGGGCTCTGCTTCAAATTGTGTGAAAGCACGTCCTGCTCTATTGAGCCGCCGGGAAAAGCCCAGTGGGAGGAGGTCACCGCTGCAATAATCGCCGCATTCACTGCCGCAAAGCCAACGACCGACAAGCCGAAACGGCCGCCGGGAAAACGGGATTTCTTGTTAGTGTCTGGCTTAGCCAGGTTTTTGTCGGTATCCAATCGATGTACTTGTTCTTGCGAACTCTAATTTGTTCTTCCGAACTCTAATTTGTTCTTCCGAACATCTGGGTACCGCCCTGCCGAGTTTTCAACAGGACAGCCTAAATGATAGTCCTGCGGCTCTATGGCTGTCCACCCGCTTAGAGGAAACTTAGAACTTGTCTGCTTAATTACATGAGTAACGCGGGAACCGGGAGACAATTCGCGCGTCCTTCTTCGAGCGTTGCGTAAGCGGCACACTGGCGGTGCTCGCGCGTTTGCAGATTTTATGAGCGTTTGCTGATTATTTTCGAAACTTTTCCAGGTTGTGGCGTGTAACTTAAAAGCTACTCTTTTTTCGTTACTAGCTTCGAAATTATCCAGATGTAATGTTCAAATATTACGTTGTCATGCAACTGACGGAGTCAGGCTTTACATGCGGTTTTCCCCGCTATATACGCAATGGACATACTTGTCATTAGCCTGACACCTGCCTATTATTGAACTGCGCTACAAATCTTCCAGCGCAGTCGATGGTTTCCCGAATTTGAAAGGTGAAACATGGACTACACACGCCCCAGAAGAGGCCCCCAGGCGATGATTACTAACGCCCCCGTACGCCAACACTCGCGACACAAGCGTCACGAACCGGCGATCACCAGCACCGAAATAGACAATTACTACAACAAAGAAACTGTCGAAATCAGCGTCGATCCGGCGACGATGGCGCAGAAATTTTTGGAGCAAGGTCGCAACGCTGATGCGGAAAGGCTCTTCCTTTCGGCGCTAGATGAAAAGCTCGAGCGACTCGGTGAAGAGCATCCCGAGACTGAGAAGTGCCTCGAAGATGTATGTTCGTTCTACATGAATTTCGGACGCCACCAGCTGGCATTGGAATTCGCCGAATCCCTGCTGCGCATCAGGTCTTTGACCACATCACCGATTGATGATGTGTACAACAAAACAGTCGAACAACTGGCAAGCATCTACGAGAAAATCGACAAGCCCGACGCCGCCGAGTCACTCTACCGCTTCCTGATCACTCTGCAGGAAGAGTTGATGGGCGCCGACAATTTGGGCATGGTCTTCGCGCTCAACCGCCTGGCCGAGTGCTACACGCGCCAGAATGAATTCTTGCCCGCGCTTCCTTTATACGAACGCGCGCTGGCAGTGGAAGAAGCTGCATACGGACCATTTGCGGTTGAAACCAACAACACTTTGACGGAACTCGCCCGCGTGTATCAAGCACTGGGCAAGACAGATAAAGCCGCGGAGATTTTGAAACGGCAAGTAATTATTTTAGAGAGCGTCCACGGTCCCAACGGACTGAGCGTCGCCAGTTGTCTGGCAAAGATGGCTGAAGTCTTCGAACAAGCAGGCAATAAGACGGAAGCCGAAGCGCTCTACCTGCGCGTCACTTCCATCTATGAAGAAGCTTATGGTGCCAACTCGGGCACCGTGCAACTGATGCGCCGCAAGGTCGATCAGATGCGCATGGACAGAGCGCGCCAGCAGCAAAGCGGATTTGTCGCAATGACACCGCCCATGGCGAGCACCGTCCTTGGTGTTTGGTAGTCGCCTTAGAACGGTAAAGTGATTAGCATCACAATCGCGGTGCGCGAGATGTGGGCGAGATCAAACTGTTTCAAAAGTGATTCTGTCGCGGACCCTTTCAATGGCTCAGCCCATACCACAACCATGGCACTCGAGCCGCGGCTTTGGCTTGGCTAACTCTCGCCAATCAATTCCATTGCTGATTTGATCAAGTACACGAGTTTCCTTTTCTGCCTTTTCCTTCTCGCCAAAATACTGATACCAATGCCTGAGCGAGATATGTGCGGCAACACGTCTTTCCTTCGAAAGTTTGTCGTATTGAGCGATTGCACGAAGTTGATAACTTTCAGCCTTTTTAAAATCCAACTTCTGCACGGAGTCTCGCTTCGGATTTTGTATTATTTCCTGCCCCGTCACGCCATTGAAAAAAGTTGGAGGAGGAGCACAAAATAAGTTCGACATTTGCGTCAAAATACCGGCGACAGTGCCTATTTCAGCTTCCGGTAAGCCCTTTGCTTTCTCGATCGCAGCCAGCTGTTCGTCCAACATGGCAATTTGCTTTTGCTCTTCATCAGGCGTTCCAAACTGATCGTAAAACCGAATCATGCCATACATGTACTCAAGGCGCTCTCTTGCTCCGAAAGACAATCGATTAGCAACTGCCATTCCGTCGAGCAGAACTTTCTTCGCTTTCGGCAAATCATGCAAAGCCAATTCAGAAGCCCAAATCTGCATCATTTCCGGAATCACAACATCAGGGTTGCGGAATGTTCTTTGTGCAGAAATAGCCTGGTCGAACGTTTTGTCGGCTTTCTCTCGCATCCCATACTTGAGATAAATGCCGGCAAGAATAGTCAACTGTCTTGGAAAGTCAGGATTTGCGGTCCCGTGCTGTTTGACGAACTCGCGCAAAGACTGCTCGCAATTCTGCACTTGTACTTCTTCAGCGAGCGCCGACTGAACTGAAGTGAGCACCCCCAGATTCATTAGATACAGCAGTGCTACTGTGCGTTTGGTGCCCACAGCCACCTCGAAGCAATAATTGGATTATAGCTTCTGAAGCGCGGCTTGGACTGCTGGGTCTGTCGGATTCAGTTTGGCGGCAGCTTCGAATTCTGCTTTCGCCTTGGTTTTGTCGGAATCCAAAAGCAGATTGCCGAGGTGATAGTGCGCATTTTCGGCGGCATTATCGGTTGCGGCTGTCGCAGCAGTCGCGGCGTCACTGCCGCCCTTCAACACAGCGGCATCGGCAGCGATGATAGCTTTCTGGAATTGCTCTTTCGCTTTGTCTTTTATGCCGCATTCTTCGTAAGCTAATCCAAGAGCGTTAAGAACAACGGGCGACTCGGGTTGCTGGGCGGCGAGCTTTTCAAAAGCTGCGACACTGTCCTGCTCTTTCAAGAACAAGGCATCGGTGATTGCCATTTGCACATCAGCAGGCAATGTGGATTTTTCAGCGATTACTGCTTGCGACAAATCAACGTGCATTTTTGCCGGTGCACCTTTGATTGCGCCCAGCGGAACAGCGGCAAACTTGCGCTCGTCGGCGGCGGGGACGAGATTATCGATCTTCGCGGTTCCAGCGGCGACATTACCGCCATTGGTACCGTCGATGGTGTACTTGAATGCGAAATCTTTCACAGGGAAAGGATTGTTATTGCGCACGACGACATCGACCGTCGCTTGTCCATCTTTGGTGGTGGGGCTGTCCAGGATGAGTTCGATGTTCTTCATCATGGCGATGGTTTGGTAGTTCATCAAGAACTCCGCGACCTTGAAGCCGCCAAAACCCAAACCGGCAATAAAGATGATGCTGAAAGCAATCATCGGACCTTTCGACATTTTCTTGTCCGACACTTCCTTGGCTTGATTCTCAAGGAAATTGGTTTTGATGCGGGTTTCGCCTGTTTGGCTGGACATTTTCTCTCCTCGGGGGCCTGATTCTCTATCAGTAACTCTATTTTGTTCTCTCACCTGTGCTTCTGCAGTTTCACTTCTGCGATTTCGCTTGTGCAGTTTCACCTCTGCGATTTCGCTTGTGCAGTTTCCTACTCATCTTTATCCTTGTCCGACTCTTCTTCCTCTTGAGCGGGTTCGGGTTGTGCCGCTTGCTTATGTCGCATAAACGGCACACGATAACGCGCTGCCGCAGCAGCTGCCGCCGCTGCATAGCTCGATTGATCTATGAATGAAAGACGCAACTGACCATCGTTGTCTTGATAGTAGTGCTGCAAAATTTGCTCGTAGCGCCAGCCGTTTTTCGCCAGAGAATTGGCGCCGTGTTGGCTCAGACCGCGCGCACCGTTGCCGGGACCACGGCAGGTGAAAACCCAGTTGGAGCCGTCTTCTTTGACGTCCAAAATTCCGGGAGTGGAAAGTCCGAGCATCTTCGCCAGGGCAATACCATAAACTTCCTTCGCGCCTTTCTTGCCCATCACCTGCATGGTGTGCGCGTTCAAATTCGAATCCCAGCGTTTTACAGTGACGCCGACAATGCCGGGCACGCCGGTAAGTTTTTCGAGAGTGGCTTTGGGAACAGCTTTGGTGCGTATGTTCAAATTCTCGTAGTAATCGCCCACGGTGGCACGATAAAAACCGGGTTTGATCTTGCCGGCGTCGCGCAAAATAATTCCTTGCGTTTGATAAACAGCAATGCGCGTCGATTGCGCCTCAGCGGCGAGACCTTTATACGCCTGGTCACGAACATCGGGCACAAGATCAAACCCTTCGCTGCCTAACCATTTCGAGCCTTTACCCAAATGCGCCACCGCATAGCTTCGCGCCGCCACCGCCTGCGCTTTCAATGCTTCCAATTGCCAGCTGGCGGGCATCTCGGAAGGCACCACGCCTTGTAAATAGTCTTCCAGGTCGAGCAAATTGATCGTGGTGACGCCGCGCGTCAAAATCAGTTCGAGACTGCCGCGCCACCATCTGTTATTCGCCCAGACCGCATATGTTCCCATCGCATCGCGCGCTGCGATTTGCGTGCGTTTATCCAATGGCAGAGCAACACTGCGTCCGGTCGCCAATTCAGTGATGCGTCCGGGGCTGACCTGGTAAATCACTTGCGGCTTGAGCTGCATGAGCGGGCGATTGTCAACAAAAACCCAGCCCGGCGCCCAGACAGCGATACGTGCAGCAGAGGCACGGGTGCCGATGCCGATGCGCACTGGGTGCACCATAGGCGGATAAGGTCCGAAGGACGGCCACGAGGTCGGCCGCTCGACTTCAGGTTTTTTGGTTGCGGAAAGCGCCACCGAATCCGGCCAGAACACAGCCAGGCATGCCAACACGACGGCGAAGATGCGCTCAAAGCGATGTGTATGCTGACCCGACATTTCTAAAAGGCGTCCCGAACAAAACCGACTGATCATCTATTTGGATATCTTTCTATATCCTCAAGACTCTAAAAAAATTGACCTCTTGGTAGAAAGCCAAAATTCAAGCAAATCAAGCAGTACTGCTATCAAGGACGATGATACTATGAACCACTTGTTGAGGGTGAAAACGGCTGAAGGGTCAGATGAAAAAGATACTTATCGTCGATGATGAAGTGGATATCGCCAATTCGATTCAGTACGTACTGAATCAGGAAGGCTTCGGCACTTTGCTCGCCCACGACGGGATTAAGGCGATTCAGGTGGCTGAGTCGGAGAAGCCGGATCTCATCATCTTGGACCTGATGATGCCGGGGCTGGACGGTTACGAAGTGTGCCGTCGCGTCCGCAGCCAGGACAGAAAAACGCCGATTTTGATGCTGACTGCCCGCACTTCAGAGATTGATACAGTTGTTGGTCTGGAATTGGGCGCCAATGATTACATTGCAAAGCCGGTCAGGCTGCGTGAATTGGTCGCCCGCGTCAAAGCTCATTTGCGCGAAGCGCCAGGCGCCGCGCCCGCTCCCAAAGGTTTGCGCCTCGGTGCGCTTTTCATAGACATGGATAGCCGCACGGTTTCGGTGGCTAATCAGCAAATTGATTTGACTTTCAAAGAGTTCGAATTGCTGGCTGCGATGGCAAAACACCCCAATCGCGTCTTTACGCGCGATCAGCTTTTTGCGCAAGTGTGGGGCTCAGACTTCCTCGGAGAGAGCCGCACAGTGGATGTACACATTCGTTATCTGCGTGAAAAATTGGAAGAGAATCCGTCGCAACCCAAGCACATACTGACTGTGCGTGGAGTTGGATACAGATTGGTGTGGGATTAGTGTTGGGTTGTGTGTTGGGTAAAACTGGTCAGGCTGTGGCGGTTACGGTCTGATGGCTGAGAAATTTATTCACTTGATTTATAAGGGGTATGCGGCTCGGGAAGCTGGGAAGCCGGCTGAGGCATTTGAGCTGTTTTCCAAAGCGCTGGAAAGCTCGCCGGAGTCGCCGATTGCTGCGTATGAAGTAGGCTGTGCTTACGAAGAAGGGGTGATAGTGCCTCAGGACATGGCGCGGGCTTTTGAATTATTTTCCTTGGCGGCGGACGGATGCGTGGAGGCGGCGCAGAAAAAATTGTCCGAGTTTTATGCGAAGGGCATTTTTGTTGAGAGAAACCCAGAGCTGGCGGCGTATTGGGCTAATAGAGGGAAACAGTTGTTGGCTGAGAATGGCTCAGCTGTTTATTCTCCGCAGGCTTCTCTCGAGGAAGACTTGAGGGAAACTCTCGAAAAGCTCAAGAACAATCAGGGTTTGGGCGATTAGGCGCAGTTTTGGTCTTGCGCTGATTTTGCCTTCAGCTAGGGTTCATCAGAAAAGTTTGCGTCATCCGTTCAGATTTTTTCAAATTTTTCTGTCCAAAACGCCCAAGATGGTAGCTCTGTGAGCGTTTTCACCAATATCCACAAAACCCGGACTGGCACGAGCGTTACGGACTTTTAGTCAGAAAAATTCAAATTTTTCTGAACGGATGCGCGAATGGTTTTTCAAGCTCCCAGCCAGCTTCTGAAATTACCGCGCGGCTACAAAAGTTTCGCCCAACAAAATTCAACCCAAGCAAATTTCCGCCAATCGAATTTCCCCAGTCAAATTTCCCCAATCGAATTTCCGCCAGTCTAATTTCCGCCAACCGAATTTTTTCCCGACTCCTTGTTGACAACTTTCCAAGGGGGAATATTCCCACCCTCATCGCCGGAAAAGCCAAGCCAGCCATCCGCTTGCGTACTTTTCCCAGTGACTTTCCATACCCTGCCACATAGACTCAATACATCGGCGGCGCACTTCACCCCACCGACGTGCATAGCGCACTCTTCCTCACCCATTGGCTAAAGCGGAACGGCACCCCCAAATGAAACTATCTGCACTTCTTCTCAGCGTCAACATTGCGGCTTCTCTCCCAATTGCGTTCTGTCAGATGGCGCCCGCCGCCGAAGAGGGCGTCGCCGAAACCGGCGACTGGCTCAAGAACAATCTTGCTTCTATAAAGAAGGGCAAGGCGGACCTGCCGACCTCGCGCCTCAAAGTTTCGATTCCGGAGCGCATCTCCAGCGGCGACAAGTCTGTCGACGCGTATGTAGCTCGACTCAAGCCGATCAACAAAGCGACAAAACTGCCGTCCAAGCACGATCTCGACATGCAGCTCGTCTCCATGACTCCGAGAATGGCTGTGGACCCTAATGCGCAGCTGATGGGCAATGTTTCGCAAGCTCAATACGGCTATCCCGCGCCCAGCCCCTATCGTCAGCCTCAGTCGCTGGCCAACATGGTGCCCAGAGGGCTCGGCTCCGCTGATTCCAGCAGTTTCAAACATTCCGCGATGGCAATGGCCCGTCAGGCAATCGCCGGAGCGCACCACATGGGCGCCGCTCCCAGCGCCAAAGCACTCAAATCCGCCAAGCACGCCGCCAAAGAATCGCTCCAGGACAGAATGGACGATTGGCTCGGTGAGCCCAAAGCCGGCGAAAAAATGATCGGACATGCAGGCGCATCTTTGGTTCAGATGCCGGTAATGCCGCAACAAATGAGCTTGAGAGAAGCCGATCTCGAACGTCAAATGAATGGCATGCCGGTCGGCAACATTCAGCCGGTTCAACCAGAACAAATGCAGCCGCAACAGTCGAGCGCCGGCCCTGCGCCGTTTCCGCTCAATCTGGTTCCGGAAGCGCAACTCAAAAATTTCATCCGCGGTGGACGCGGAGATGCCCCCGCCATGGGCGGCATGGGTCACGGCATGGGCATGGGACCAGGCTCGATGGGCATGGGCGCAGGCGCCATGGGCGGCGGAATGAGCCAGGGCATGGGCGCAGGCATGGGCGCAGGCATGGGTCATGGCATGGGACACGGCATGCGCCAGGCACCACCTAAGGCTTACTTTGGTTCGTGGCACGGCGGCAACAGTCATGGTCTGCCGAGAGCTGGTTTTCAATCCAATATTCACAGCAAGGGATTCGGCGGCAAAGCCAACGTCGTGCAAATGCGCCCGAAAAATCGCTACGCAAAATCTCCGAAAGTCACAGCACCACGCCTGGTCGCCAACAATATCAACAGCTCCAGCCAGCGCAATTACACGGTGAAAGCCGCGCTGCCGCCGCAAGTCGCTACCTACGGTGCATACACCAGCCGCGCATTCTAAGCCGGCCACTGGATTTGGGAAAGATTAGAAACCTCTAGGTGCGTGACTGTCCAAAATCGCCCCCTGGCGGATAAATACACTCAACTGATGGATGAAACGGCCCCACCGAACCAGGTGGCGCGACTTTCGTCCCGGCTGAAAAGTAGATATCCTTCGAGTGGAGAGGGAGGAAGTCCTCCTGAGGTCACGTGGGAAAGAAACCCATCAATCTGGAAAAGCAGCGAGCCGCCATGGAGTCCATGGGCGATAAAGGCTGGCGCGCATTTCAGGACAATGACTTCGAGAAAGCAATCGGCTTCTACGAGAAAGCCCTGGAACTCGCCGAGGAAGTGAGCGACCACGGCGCGCTTGCTGTTTTCTCGAGCTATCAGGGCATCTCGCTTGCGGGTATCGGCGAAAAGGAAAAAGCGGTCGCCGCATTCCAGCGCGCCATCGAAACCGCGCATCAATATGGGCTTTCCAAAGTCGAGGCGCACGCGTCCTTGCTTCTGGCGGAGCAGTATCGCGACGATGGTTTGGCGGACGATGCCATCGCCTGCTTCTTGCGTGCGCTCGACGCGGCTTACACATGCGACGATCGCAACGGCATGGAAATTGCTTTCGGCAATCTCGGACGTTTGTATTTAGAGAAAGGCTGGGCGGAGCAATCTATAGAATGGTTCCGGCACGCGATTGAAGTGCGCGAAGACACACCCAACAAAGCCGCATGGCTGGGCAGTCTTGGGCTGGCGTACACCGAGCTGGGGCTCTACGACGACGCCAATGATTATTTCACGCGCGCTTTCAACGAAGCTGGGCTGAACAACGACAGAAAGACACAGGCGATCTGTCGCGGCAGCCAGGGCAATTCGCTTTTCGAGGCGAAACGTTATGAAGAAGCGGCGCAATGCTACGAAGAGGCGCTGACACTTTCGGAGAAAGCTGATGACCAGCGGCGCGTCGGCATCTGGCTCGGCAACATAGGCAATGCCTGGTTGAAACGCGGCGATCTGACAAAGGCTGTAGAAAACTGCCAGCGCGCGGTTGAACTCGCTAAAGCTCAGGAAGATCAGCAATCGGCGGCGGCGCATTTGGACAGTCTCGGTGACTGCTATTTCGCGCAGGGCGATTTGGGTCTCGCGCTGGAGCGCTATCAGGAAGCGCTGGGCATCAGCAAAGAAATCGCGGATCGTCAGGGTCAGCGAATTTATCTTTCCAATTTAGGTAAGACCTACCAACAAATGGGTCAGCTTCAGCCGGCGTTTGATTTCTTCAGTTCGGCGATTGAACTGTTCGACGAACAGCGTTCGGCAATTAAAGCAGATGATTTGAAAACAAGCTTTCAAAATCGCGGACAAGATATGTATCGCGACATGGTCAAAGTCTGTCTTTCCATGGGCAAACGCGTCGAGGCGCTGGAGTACGTCGGTCGCGCAAAATCGCGCGCGCTGCTCGATCTTTTGAGTAATTCGCCGATTGATGTTTCGCAGCTAGACGATAGCGGCGACGAATCACTGCAAAAACTCATTCATCACGAGTCGGATCTGCGCAACCAAATCGCTCACTTCGAACGCCTGTTCTGGCAGGGTTCGGGTGGTGCCGGCGGAAGTGGTGGCAGCGATAGCGGAACTCGGGGTGCAGCTATCCCGACTGAAGATTCGCAACGCATCTATGCTGAATGGCGTGACGTTGTTAATCAGCTCCGCAGGCGGCATCCGAATTATGCGAGCTTGGTTTGTGCATCCACTCTTACCTTTTCTGAAATAAGTTGTTTATGGAACGAAGTGCGCACTACGAGCGGTGCTGATTTCTTACTCTCACGCGACACCGCCATCGTCGAATTTTACTGGACCGACCAATATATGTTGTCCGCAGCTCTCTGGCACGGCGCATCACAACCGGCTCTTAATCTAATCACCGATACCGAAAAACTTACGGTGCTCGAAGAAGACCTCGCTAATTTCCTAGAGATGTCGGCGACGGAAGGTTGGGAAGTGCCGGTTAGTTTGTGCAAGCGTTTGTACAAAGGACTTTTCGGTGATGTTCTCAACGACCTGCCCGCGGGCATCAACCACCTGCTTCTCGTTCCACACGGAAGCTTATTCCACTTGCCGTTCAGCGCATTGCACGACGGCACATCATACGTTTGCCAGCGATTTGCAACCTCGTATCTGCCGACCACAAGCTTGATACCAGTGCTGGCAAAAGCGCAAGCGGAAGTGCAGCAAAACACCGAAAACACACAAGATTCCTCCGCTCCTTATCTTGTGTCCGCGATTAGCGATTACTCGATAACTCGCAAAGAAGGTGTTGTGTTCAGCTCCCGCTTGCGTTCGGCTGCAGGTCTCGACGACCTCAGCTACACCTTGGAAGAAGCGCAGACCATCTTCGATCTCGGCAAATTGACTTCGACGCGGTCGAAGATGCTCACCAACCAGGAAGTCAAAGACTCTCTACCTGAGCTATTTTCCAAATATCCGGTCGTCCACTTCGCCGGACACGCAGTTTTCAATCCCGACGAACCGCTCGCCTCCGGGCTGGTTCTCGCCGACGGCAGCATTCTCACCGCCGCCGCCATCCTTCAAGGCAACGCACTGCGCACGCACTGCGGCAAGCTTCTCGTCCTCTCCGCCTGCCAGACCGGCGTCAACAAAGTGACAGCCGGCGGCGAAATCCTCGGTCTTGCCCGCGCTCTCATGTACGCGGGAATGCCCAATTTGGTGCTCAGCTTGTGGGAAGTCGCCGACCGCTCGACCGCGACATTAATGAAAGACTTCCACTCCGCCTGGCAGGGCGGCAAAATTCCGATTTACGAAGCTTTGAGACAGGCACAGATTCAGGCGCTGCACAACGGGCACCCGATTCACGCCTGGGCGCCCTTCATACACATGGGGATAGATTAAGCAGGGAACACTTTCCAACTTATTGCTATCATTTAGGCTTGTTGGAAAACGCCCTGCGAGGTTGACCGATGTCATTGAAAGTTCTTGCGAAAACATCCGCGCTTTGTTGCCTGGCCCTTTTGGCATCGTATTCGGTGCGCGCCCAAGCGCAGGGGGAAACATCGAAAGCGCAAATAGAACATTCAAAGAATCAGCCAACATTACAAAAACGTCGTCTTGCTCAAGCGCAAGCCGGTCAGCAAGCCGCGGGCGGCGGCGACCCGATGTCGATTTA
The DNA here is from genome assembly GCA_013997645.1 of Cyanobacteria bacterium PR.3.49. Taxonomy (GTDB): domain Bacteria; phylum Cyanobacteriota; class Vampirovibrionia; order Obscuribacterales; family Obscuribacteraceae; genus QKMZ01. Next base: position 6,717 of record PNKB01000044.1, on the reverse strand, counting down.
CAGAGCGGCTGGTGTCTCGCCGGAGCAAGAGATGCGCATTCGTCAGTTAGCGAAAGACTTCGAAGATCAAGCACGCGTCAAAGCTAAAAGAGTAGCTGGGCTGCTGCAAGAGATGCATGAATTGTCGCTTCAGGCTGATCCTGAAGAGAAGTCGGTTCTCGGCAAACAAGACGAGATCAACCAGATGACCAGCGAGATGGCAACCGATCGCATCAAGTTGTTACTGTCGATTCGCAAGACATTGAGTCCTGAGCAGAAGCAGAAGCTCATCACCATCATGAAAGATGGTAGCGGGCAGCCCGCGCAGTAGCAAATGCTACGTAGTTTTTGACGGAACGGTCACCCTGCGCAAAGACGGTGGCAAGCCAGGTCTTTGCTCCGGATAACCGTTCCGTCTTTCAAATCAATATCGCTAGCTATTGATTGCCGTTGAGCTGCTTCCAACGCTTGTACAATTCGGACGTGTGAAGCGCATCCCACATGTATTCCGACGTTGCGTGACTGGTTCTAATTTCATCATAGGCGGCGGTGACACCTTTGACTAAAGTCGGCTTGCCCGCACCAACATCATCAAGTTTTTTAAAATAGGCATTCAGTGCCGCTGTTAGCTTTTCGTCGCCACCAGCAGATTGCAGCAGCTCATTCTTCGCCATCTGCGCATCGTCCTTTCGTCCACTGTAGACAAGTTCAGACACGCTGAGCAATGTATTGATGAGTTTAGGATCTAGCCTGTTGGCTGCTTGCTCGTATTCGGGTTGGGAATGTGTTCGCAATTGCCCAAGATCAGGATTTACAACCATTCTCGCTTGCAAGGCGGTTGTCTCTGCCTCCTGCAGGCCAATTATTTGGTGAGCGGCTTTCATTGATTCAACTACGTCTGCATATGGCGGAAGATCTCTAATGAAAGAATTGAAGCTGGTGAGCAGTGGATTTGGCTCATCAGTTCTGAAGAAATTCCTACTGTCTATTTCTAGATAGTCACGGTAAATGCAGTTTGTGCAATCCAACCATTTACTTTCTGAGTCACTCGTTGTGGCGCTGGCAAACGTTGCTCTGTATGCGCCTGGCTCATAGACGCCGGCCGCGATATGGGCATAAACAGCGTTTTCTGCTGGGGCAAAACTTTCAGATTGGCGATCAGTGCCCATAGGGTAATCTCCTTAAAGGCTCATGGCGCTGAGGTGCCCGCCTGGGGGGGGTTTGGGTGTGCGGGAGCTTGGGTTTAGACATAATGCGCCCAAACACGTGAGAACTACGTAAAAGTCCGCAAAAAGGCACCTAGGACGAGGATTCCGGCATAATCGTTATCTGATGCTTAAAATCGTCCAAAACGACTTCAACAATTGCAATGGGTTCAATTACTGAATAACAACGCCATTCAATTCCGATCCTGTGTTCAAACTTGGACTTGTGAAAAACATGGACAAAGCCAACCGTCGACTCGGTGATAAGGCTGAGGCAGAGTGCGTTTGCACCAAAGAGGAGCTTCTCATTGTCATAGCTGCACGACGCTCTACATCCCGACTTGAAATTGACGTCGATTAGAGCCATGAAAATGGCATAGTCAACCAATTCACTGGCGTGAATTGCAGGCACGCCGTCCTCAACTGACTGATCGTCAACAGTGGTAAACGCCTGCCGCGGTTCGAGCTGCTCGAGACGTTTGCCGGAGCCATGAAAAACATACTTGCCCTGGCGCTCCAATTCTTGCAGTGTCAGAAAGCTTGATTTAGATGGCTTGCTATTAGACATCGTCACGTCAACCTTCAGCCAAGATTTGAGCAGACTTAAACTTCATCAGCGCCCGGACGCATTGCCATGAAATGCACTGTGGCAAAGCTCTTGCTGAAATCAACTTTACTGACGGTTCCAACGGGAATTGAGATGCGCCAGAAATTATCGAGCGGCATTCCGAGCGCGTGCACTAAGACACTACGGACGATACCAGCATGCGTAACTAATGCGACGCGTTTTCCATCGTATTGATCGATCAATTCAGCAATGCGTTTCTTCGTGCGCTCGTACATATCTTCAATCGACTCACCGCCTGGAGGGCGCATGCGGATGGGATCGGCGGTCCAGCGTTTGTAGTCTTCGGGATCGTTTTTCTTCAAGTCTAGATAAGTACGGCCTTCCCAATCGCCGACGTGCCATTCGTTCAAATCTTCAACGCGAATAATTTCTAAATTGGTCTGACCGGAAATAGACTCCGCAGTTGCCACCACGCGTTTGGCAGTGCTGGACAAAATCACATCCGGAGGGCGCGACATCAGCCACTCGGCGAGCGCCTTCGACTGTTTCAAGCCCTCATCGGTCAACGCGGCTTCGGGGTCTGAGTAGAGACGCCCTTCCTCAGTTGCGCGCGTGTGACCATGACGAATCAAAAGAAGAGTTGTGATGCTCTCCTCCGGATGTAGAACTTCTTTCTTGTCTTTGCTGTCGGTGCTCAATCAGAATTACCGGAAGCGGCTGCCGTCAAATAATCTACATCAACTTCGTTGGTCAGTCCGTAAACGCTGCGGACATTCAACAAGGACGCGACTTGCTCCTTGGTGAGCGGCTTTGGACCGCCAAGCATGTGCGCGACCAGCAGAGTTTGCGCCTGGTGCTCGACGGTCTCGAGCTTGTAAAACGCGTCCCAGATGTCCTTTCCGAGACAAAGCGCGCCGTGATGATCGAGCATCAAGGCGTCACACTTCTTCACATAGGGCTCGATGCTTTGGACGACTTCATCGGTGCTAGGTGTCGCATACGGTGACACGGGAATGGTGCCGATGGTGCAGACGACCTCGGGTAAGGCAGGCGTGGAGAGACTTACGCCAGCCACAGTGAAGCCAACGGCGACGGTCGGGTGCGCATGGACAACAGCGGAGATGTCGTCGCGCAGCCGGTAGGCGGCAAGATGCATCTTCAGTTCGGTAGATGGCAAAGCCACGTGCGGGTCGGCGGGAGTGCCATCGGCGTCGGTAATGACTAAGTCCGCTTCATTTATCCGCCCCTTGCAGACCCCTCTGGGTGTCGTCAAAATGCGGTTTTTATCAAGCCGAATACTAAAATTTCCCTCAGTGCCCGTGATGTACCCGCGCTGGTAGCAAAGTCTGGAAACCTCCGCCAGCGCCTGCCGCGCAGCCAATTCCTCGGGCGATTTGCTCACTTTTTGGCACCCCTCAACATGACAACAATCTGAACAAAAGTTTATGGCAGGCTATTATATCGAGTAGACTACTACTCTCAACCTATTAGATAGCTGGTCTATTTATTTGCCGGCGAGCGCGGCTCACCAAGCAAATGCTACAACGTCCAGAAGGGAACCAATAGGTAGTCTATGCGCTGTCCTGAATGCGAAGTTCGAAATTCCGTAGCCGCCCGCAAATGTGTTGAGTGCGGAAAGGCACTGCCGCGCAAACGCGCGCCGCTCCCATACATAGTTGGTGGCATCGCCGTCATTGGTTTGGCGGGTGCGGGATTGATGGGCATTGGCGCGGCTGTGACGGTAAAGCGCGATCCGCAAAGTGAATTGACCTCAGTGGCAAAACGCGTTGCGGGCGGACCGAAGTCACCTGCCGATGCGGAAAAGCTGAAACAGGATCTGGACAAAGCGGTCAAAGAATATTTGAAGAAGTCTGGTGGCATGAGCGCAGCCGAATTGGCGAGCGCGATGCAGGCGGCGCTGCCGTCGCAGACGTTCGAGGTGCATATATTTGAATTGCCGCGCGGATTGAAAATTGTCGAAATCGACACGATGTTGCAAGCCAGCGCGTATCTCGTGATGAAAAACGAGACCGACATCAAAGTAGTAAACATGCCGGGCATGGAAGTGTGCGACGGTGCGCAGGTGGTCAACGATCCGACGGGTCCGGTGCTGATTGCAGTCGGGCACACCGCAGGGCAGGGACCGCGCCGCCCGATTATCAAAGTCTATTCATTGATGCCGGATGCCATTCGCGATCAGTCGGACAAATCTGTCGCGCCGATTAAAGGCGAAGGCAATGTTGCCTTTGCGAAAAACAATAAAGACGTCAACCTGGAAGTGTCGTTGTATTCGATTGGTGTGACGGAAGGGTCCTTCGTCAACACGTCATCGGTGGCTGCAACGGCTGATGATGAGCTTTTGAAGACGACTCTGGTATGGGACCACGGAAAGTTCGTTGGGCAACTGCCAGGCGGTCGAGGTCAGCTGGCGGCACTGCATGCGGTGGCGCATAGTTTGAAGTCATCAACAATTCCGCCGGAGAGCAAACCTTATTTGTCATCAAACGCCCAGTCACAAATTGCTAACGCGAAGACAACGCAGCGCTTGCCATTTACTTTGTCAAAGCTGAAGTCTGTGACTAAGAAGCGCCGCGGACAGTCAGCGCCTAAATTCGGGCTATTCTCGCAGAATGGTTGCTACATCGTTGAGCTTACACAAGGCGGCAGCAAGGGTGGTGGCAACTGGATTGCTAATTCAGTAGAACAAACCAGCGGCGAGCAAATTGTGAAATTGCAAGTCCCTGGGCAGCCAAAACTCATGCCCAGCGCAATGGTACCGTCTGTAGTGCGGCAGAATTTGCCTACTGCGGCGGAAGAAGATAAGGATGAGCCGACAAGTAAAGGTCCGGCGCTAATTGTCGAACGCCGCGGTGAGAAACAAATTCCAGTGGCGAATGATGGCAGATCGGAGCCAGTCAGAATCATAGAAAAGACGGCAAGCGAGCCGAAACTGGACGCACGAACTTCCGAGTCGTCCAGACCATCCGAGCCGCAGAAAGCGGCTGAAACACAAAAGGCTTCGGAAGCGAAGAAAGCAGAAGAGAGAAGCGCGGCGACTCAGATTGCTGAAGCGCCGAAAGCATCGCCTCGCTCGACCGGTGGCGTAGCTGTGTCGCGCGACCCATCTATCAAGGACGCGCCTGCTGTTACTCCAACTGCCGGCTTCGTCAAAACATCGAATGATCCTGAAGTACAAGTTCGCCGCGGACCGAGCGGTGTCTATCGCACTGTTATGCGCTTGTCGAGAGGCGAACAGATACAAATCATCGGCAGACGCGACGGCTGGTACAAAGTGCGCACGAACAGTGGGCGCGAAGGCTTTATTCAAGAGGGTCTCGTAAGCTCTTCAAAACCAATCGGCGAACCCGCAGCGGAAAGCACCCCGCCACGTAGGCAGGAAGCCGCCGCACCGCGCCGTGAGTCAGCTTCGCGTGATTACAGCTATAGCTCCCGCGCCGAGCGCCGCCGCGAAGAACGCCGCCTTGAGCGCGAAGCCCGCATGGCCGCCGCTCGCGAGCGCAAATCCTCACTGCCTGCCTCATCAGGACGCACAGCCCCCCACGCCGAAGAACCGACGCAGTTTGTGCCTTAACTCAACTGTTCGTGCCCTTGACGACGCCTTCATGATATATTTGATGACTGACCGGGACGTGGCGCAGCTTGGTAGCGCGGCTGCTTTGGGAGCAGTAGGTCGCAGGTTCAAATCCTGTCGTCCCGATGCCTTTGCAGGATCGTATATATTTTTAGGAAGCACCCAGGAAGCACCAAAAGGTCTCAATAAGGGTGAAGATGAAATTTTTGCGCGCAGGTAGATTTTATGTTGATCAAGTTTCGCCACCTCGCTTACCCGTTTACACCGAGGGGGTTAGGCGTTCGAGTGTCTTACAGCCCAATACTTTCGGGATCGCAAAAAGTTCGTCCAACAATTTCCCAACTTTGTCGGTGAACAGAGGGAATACTTATATAAAGGTTCGCAAAGGCTTTTGCAGAACGCTCTTTTTGTGTAATTATTTTCGCTGTTGATAAAAACTCTGATAACCGCTGTCGGAGATCAAATAGCACCAAATGCAGTGCGACAACGAAAGGATTTCAAATTCACATCTCGGGCACACTCCTGATATAAAATTGTCCGCTATTCTTAGTTCCCTGCCTGAGGATGCCGAGATCAATGCCGCCAACTGGTTCTGACGCATACCGGGCTGCCCGTTGCGAGGCTGCGTTTAAAAAGCAGGGTGGCGACACCCAGCGCATAAGGCTTTTCAACTCGTTTACTTCCAGTATTTGTCAGTTTCTAAAAGAACAAGGTTCTCTGAGATTAGGAGAGATTCCGGTTCTGGGTTTCTTTCAAGATCAAGAAACTTGGCTGTTGGCGACATCCCAGCGAGTTATTTGGTCTAGACCAGGCTACAAACATCAGCTGAAATACATAGAAATCAAAGGGCTGGGATGGTCAAGCGGTCCAGACGGAGAGACCAAGCGAGAAAGTGCTGCAACAATTGATCAATGGATTGAGACAGACGACGGAATGAAAATGACCAAACACTCGTCGCCGTGGCTGTTCCTCTTAGATTTGAATGGAAACCGACATGAGGTTTTGCTTGAGCCGGGCACGCCTCTTATTGCAATATGGGATTCAATCAGCTTGATGATTCGGCTGGAGAAAATTCACCCTCGAGAATTTCACCTCGGATAGCAAGAGTTTGCCTTACAACCAGAATGCAGCTTCGCAAAGAGTAGGTCGGGAGTTCAACTCCCTGTCGTCCAAGCTTTTCGGGTTTCGAAGTTTGCAACGGAGGCCTAATGGCGGCCCTTTTGACGTCAAACTGAACGAAGCTTAATCAATGCAGATATCAAAAAATTTCGAGAGGCAATATGTTTGATTTTTGAGCGACTAAGGTTATGTAATCTAGTTTCGATTTGATAGTGGTATCAGATACGATGCACGTCGAACTGCATATTGACAGA
>PNKB01000043.1 GCA_013997645.1 Cyanobacteria bacterium PR.3.49 | reverse complement strand
CAACCTGGTCAACTGGTACCGTTTGCTTGCGATGCTGCCTGGATTTCAGGTAAATAGACCGTTTATGGAACAAATGATGGGCGTGAAGGAAGAATTGCCCGCCGAAATTATCAAACAGGTACAAAAGGAAAACCATGTTGGCGCGATGAAAGCACACTGGAACTTCCTGGTTTCTCTCAGCGCTATAGCAGTCCGATTTGCGAATTTGAAAACAGAAATCAATAAATTTCAAAACCACTTCAATTCGACAATCTCTGAAGTGCCGAAAGATCTGCAACAACTCTCAACCGATGAACTTTTGAGACTGTATCGCAATCTGGAAGGGAAACTCTTAACTTCATGGGATGCACCTCTCGTCAACGACTTTTTCGCTATGGTCTTTTTCGGTCTATTAGGTTCACTGAGCGCGAAATGGTTTCCAACAAATTCGTTCTCTCACCACGAACTTCTTGTGCGCTCAGGCGGAATCGTCAGTGCAGAACCAGCGCTATTGATTGGCAGAATGGCGGACATTGCCGCAAAAGATCTTGCTCTCAGTGAAGCATTGAAAACGGATAGTCTCGACGAGATTGAAAAACTGATCGATGGCAACGTAGAGTTCAAGATTGCGTTCGAGAAATATCTGAAAAAGTTTGCAGACAGGTGCTTCAACGAATTAAAACTTGAAAGTCAGTCATTAAACGACAATCCACTTCCCCTTCTGCGAAACGTTGGGTTTATGACGAGTGCAAGGACGCTTCGCCAGTCTGAGCAAATTCTGGAAGCCTCCACTAGCCAAAAGCAAATCGCCAAGCTTCCATTGCTGAAACGTCTTGTGTTCAATTTCGTCGCTTCGCAAGCAATCGAGAGAATTCGCTGGCGCGAGAATTTGCGTTTTGAGCGAACTCGTTTGTTCGGTCTTGTTAGAAGAATATTCCTGGAGCTAGGCTCGAAATTCACTCAGTCAGGCGTCTTAACCGAAAGAGAAGACATCTTCTATCTAGAAGTCGAGGAAGTGCTTAATTTCGTGGAAGGCAAGGGCACCACCAGAAACTTGGCAGCACTTGTTGAATTGAGAAGAGCGGAAACGAACGAATTCAAATCGACAGCCGCTCCGCCCAACCGGATCGTCTCGCGCGAATCTGTTCTCACCTTCGAAGATTTTGGAGAGAACCAAACAAAGAGCCCAAGCAACAATCTGGCTGTCTCATCAGCCGACCAACAAACGCTCCAGGGATTGGGCTGCTCTCCGGGCTTTGTGCGCGGCAAAGTCAGAGTCGTCCGCAACCCTTCGGCAGCCAAGCCGCTCGAAGATGAAATCTTGATAGCCGAGAGAACCGATCCCGGTTGGATTGTTCTTTTCACTCAGGCAAAGGGCATCATCGTCGAATACGGCAGTCTTCTGTCTCACACGGCAATCGTGTCGCGCGAGCTGGGAATTCCGGCAATTGTTTCTTGCAGCGGTGTCATGAACTGGCTGGCAGACGGTGACTTGATTGAGTTCAACGGCAAGACCGGAGTGATCAGAAAACTTGAAGAAAAACGAATGATGGAACATGATCTGAGCGACAACGTCGTGAAACTCATTGAATCCACAGGTCTCCGTCAGGAGGCGAGTTAGGGGGAGGTGTCCAAATGAGAAGATTCAACTCCACTCTTACTTTGAAAAACAGACCACAACTCCGGTTTTCCGAAATCGAGAATCATGCTGATTTTTCACGCATCCGCTACGCCCAATGCTGGGAAGATACCGACATTCTTCTCAAGGCATTAGACGTCAAGCCGGGTGATGTCTGCCTATCGGTTGCTTCTGCAGGAGACAATAGTCTTTCGCTGCTCGCCAAAAGTCCAGCGAAAGTAATCGCAGTTGATTTCAATCGGCAACAAATTGCTTTGCTCGAATTGAAAGCACGTGCTTTTAAATTCCTCACTTATGATGAGCTTCTTTGCCTGATCGGCGTGCGTCCCGGTGACAGAATTAAACTATACGCAAAACTGCGCCCGCATTTATCGGATGCGACGAGGACTTTTTTCGATGTTCAAAAATTGGACATTTCCCGTGGCATCGGTCACGCAGGAAAATTCGAAAAGTACTTTGAAATCTTCAGGAACGCCGCACTGCCTTTCGTGCATACGACAAATACCTGCGATGATCTTCTTATCGCACGCAACGAAGACGAGCGACGACGTTTCTTCAGTGAAGTATGGAACACTCCGAAGTGGCGCACGTTGTTTCGCATGTTCTTTTCACGCAAAGTGATGGGGCTGCTCGGCCGCGATCCTTCGTTTTTCCAATATGTGCAAACCGATGTGGCGGAAGCGATTTTGTCCAGAACAGAGCACGCACTGACCAATCTTGATCCATCAGACAACCCATATTTGCAATGGATTTTGAAAGGTAATTACGTTTCTGCCCTGCCGTATTATTTGCGTGAGGAAAATTACGAGGCGATTAAAACGAATATCGATCGCCTTGAGTGGCACGTCGGCTCTATCGAATCTGTATTGCAAGATTTGCCGCCGGGCTCGATCGATAAATTCAACCTGAGCGACATATTTGAGTACATGTCGATGGACAACTTTCACAAGTTGCTCAACGCGCTTGTACTTGCAGGCAGAACTGGAGGTCGCCTCGTCTACTGGAACATGCTGGCACCGCGCAGCCGTCCGGAGAAAATGGCACCGGTTCTGAAATCTCATTCCGAGCTGGCAGATCGACTGCACAAAGAAGATAAAGCATTCTTCTACAGCAGGTTGATTGTCGAGGAGATTACTTGTTAGAAGCAGTCACCGCTGATGCTTTTAACAATCCCCTTATCGGGATGAGCCTGGTGGTGGGAATACTCGGCGTGACGATGAGCGTCCTGTCTTTCATCAAGAAAAAGTCCGGCTGCGAACCGGAATTGATTAGAAAGGCGCTACACGTGCTGATGGGACTGGTCACGCTGAGTTTCCCATTCATTTTCAAAGAAACCTGGCCGGTCGCAGTGCTCTCCATTGTGACCGCTGTAACACTTTCCTTTGTCGGCAGACTGAAAATGCTCGACTCCTGGGGGTGTGTGCTCAAAGCTGACGGTCGCCGCTCGTACGGGCACCTGTGCTTTCCTTTGGGAATAGGAATTCTCTATACTTCGACTAAAGGCGACGTCCTTTTCTTTTGCATCCCGGTGCTCATACTCACATTGGCCGATGCAGTCTCAGCATTGGTAGGCATCAAATACGGTGCACACAAATATTTCACGGTCGACGGAGCAAAAAGCACTGAGGGCTCGCTTGCGTTTTTCACTTTCGCGCTGCTCGGCACTCTCATTCCGCTGGATTTATTCACCACACTGCCCGCAGCTGCAACACTCTTTATCTCGCTGATCATGGGCATTCTGGGAATGCTATTCGAAGGAATTGCCTGGCGTGGTTTTGATAATATCGCCATCCCCTTAGGCGCCCATTTAGTTCTGAAAACGCATATAGACCTGCCAGCCGGCGAGCTTGCATTAAGACTTTTCATGCTTGCGATCATTCTTGCCTTTTCTATCGCCTGGCGCCGAAAAACGACACTTACAGGAAGCGCCGTTTTGGGAGTGACGCTATTCTCATACGCAAGCTTCGTCGTTGGTGGTATAGCCTGGATGGTTTTACCGCTGATTGTCTTCACTTGCTATCGATGCTTTATGCCGGCGCGCTTTCAAACAACTGAAAATAAACATTCTCTATATGCAGTTTTCAGTGTGGCAAGCACCGGTTTAATCTGGCTCTTCTCGTCACATTATGCTCAAAAGCCGGAATTCATCTATCCATATACGCTCGCATTTGCAGTACATGCCGCCATCATCATGGTCGCCCACGTACATTCTCGCGGTCTCAATACCAACCGGCTGCGCATTCTATTTAATGGCACTCTACGCAGCTGGCTTCTCCTTTTCGCACCTTTTCTAATCTTTGCCGGCTTTTCTCGCCAATCAGTGCTGCTGACAATCCTCGCACCCGTCCTGATAGCCGTACCGGTTTTAGCCTTCTACTTTTCGCAGCAAGATCCGACGAGGTCCATCACAGGGAAAACCCGGTGGTTCAAGCAGGCCGCCTTTGCCATAATGGGATCCCTTGCGGGGGCGGTACCGGTGGCTTTCATGCACTAGAAAGGCGTTTTGAGACCAAGTTTAAGAGCAAGTAAACACTCGCCGAAGTGTGTGAATACGGGGAACAATCACTCGCGAAAAACCTACTATTAATTTGGTGGGTCTCGAATAAAGGAGATACGCAATGGCAGAAGCTCTGTCGGCGCCTAGTTTCGGCTGTCTAAATTACACTTTTGCTGTAAAGCCGGAAAGTTTGTCCTCTGAACTGGCGGAAATGTCCGCTAAATTTGCAGCCTCGTTCCCTGCCGGCTGTGTTGAAGCATCGCAGACCTCCGGCACTGCCTCGCAGTATTTGTTCGCCATGTATGAGGGTAAATTGACGGCGCGCTGTTCGATTTGGACAGAAACAAAGCTTCTGCAGCCTCCCACAGCGGCGCAATTGGAGTTGGCCGGTAATATCGATGTTCGGCTTGGTTTCATCGGTCACTACGCAGCAACTTCCTTAAGAGCAGGTGTGGAACTTTTGGAGCTTGCCCTGGCTGAGTTGAAACGCAAAGGCTGCAATTATGTGATCGGTCCAATTGACGGAAGCACGTGGAAGCGTTATCGCTTGATCACAGAAAGCTGCGGAGAACCTCTTTTTGCACTCGAACCTGTCAATCCAATGAGCTGGAACAATCACTTTCAACTCTGCGGGTTCGGCAGCATCAAGACCTACGGCTCTTCGCTCAACAAAGACTTGAAGAGTAAAGATCCGGAATTAAAAACGATCAAGTCACGGATGTCAAAACAGGGCGTAAGACTCCGATCATTGGACACCGAGAATTTGCAGCACGATCTGGAAGGTATTCACAGAGTAACCATGGACGCGATGCGCGACAATTTTCTCTTCTCGCCGGTTGATAAAGCGACGTTTCTCAAAGAACAAATGAAATTGACGGCGCTCGCCGATCCGGAATTGGTGGTGGTGGCAGAGAAAGCAGGTAAAATTGTCGGCTATCTTTTCTCATACCCTGATCGTCCCTGTCTTGAAGTTCCGCAACGCTTAATCATGAAAACGATTGCCCGCGATCCGGACGAAAAATTGAAGGGATTGGGACGCCTTCTTTTCCAAGAGACTCATGCAAGAGCATACGAAAAAGGTTTTCGCGAAGCGATTCACGCACTCTACACCACAGGCAATACGGCAAGCGAAATCTGTCACTTTTATGGTGAGCAGATACGCTCCTATGCACTTTACGGCAAAGCCGTTTAGGCGTAATAACAGCAATGAACCTGATTGAGATACTTAGCGAGCATGCAAATTTCAGAGCCGAGCAAATAGCACTGAAAGACTGCCGCTCAGGAAAAGATCGCTCAATTACTTTTCGACATTTAGAAGAGCGCGTTAAACTTGCATCGAAAAGACTCGTGGTTGCCGGAGTAAAGAAGAACAGCCGAGTACTTATTGCTGTCTCTTTGAGTATTGAAACCTATGTGATTCTCCTTGCCCTTTTTCGAATTGGTGCAGTTGCCGTAATTGCAGACGCATCGCTCGGTTTTTGCACTCTTGAAAAATCAGTGACAATGGTAAAACCAGACGCTGTAGTTTTTGATAATCGAACTCGATTTCTATGCATGCTCTCGGCGGCTGTTAAAAACATTCGCCTGAAAATCTTTAGCGATAGAATTGTCTCTCAAGTTGGACGAAAAACAGATACAGTGCCGAAATGCACTATTGAGGATGTCGGCAGTGAGCATCCGGCACTGATTACATTCACCAGTGGATCGACAGGAGCGCCGAAAGCCATTGTCAGAACACATGGTTTTCTGCAACAACAACAAAAGGTGATTGCAAAATCATTGCCGCCTCAACCGCACGACATCGAGCTAACAACACTTCCAGTTTTTGTACTCTCGGCTCTGTCGCAGGGAATTACCGCAGTCTTACCTGATTGCAATATGCAAAAACCAGCATCAATCAAAGCAGCGCGAATTGCTGCGCAGATAGACAGGTGTCGGATCAATCGAATAATTGCAGCGCCTGCATTCTTGCAAACATTGTCGGACTTTCTTATCGACAAGAAAATAACGATGCCGGCTTTACGTCGGATTTATACAGGCGGCGGTCCGGTTTTCCCCGCACTTTTGAAACAGATGCAGACTGTTTTTCCCAATGCCGAACTGACTGCAATATACGGCTCCACTGAAGCAGAGCCAATCGCACACATTGACTTCAGATCAATAAACAAAAAGGATCTGGCAAGAACATTTTCTGGTGGTGGCTTGCTCGCCGGAAAACCAATTGCGGAAATTGAACTGCGAATTGGCGATGCTGAACTGCCGCCATACAAAATCGGTGAAATTCTTGTCAGTGGAAAACATGTGGTAAAAACCTATCTCAACGGAATAGGAAACGCCGAAACGAAAATTGAAATCGGTTCGGGCAAGCAAAAGAAGGTCTGGCATCGAACAGGCGATGCAGGATATCTCGATAGTGAAGGACGCTTGTGGCTGATGGGCAGATGCTCTTCAAAGATTTCCGACGAGCGCGGCGAGATTTACCCGTTTCAAGTCGAGGCAGCAGGCTCTGAAGTAATTTCCATCAAGCGCGTCACTTGTCTGCAATCAAACGGCAGACGAATTCTTTTAGTCGAAAGAAAACATCAAAGCTTTTTTCATGAAATAGCCAGCGCAGGACCAAAGGCGCGCAAGGCTTTTTTAGATACTATTAGCGCTGCCTTCGGCTGGCTGCAATTCGATGAAATACGCGTGGTGCGCGCCATCCCCGTAGATATGCGCCACAACTCCAAAATCCAATATTCGCAAGTCTTATATAGATTGAATCACAAATTCCCCTGGACTTGGGGTCAGGTGATTCATCATCCGGCGTAACTTTCGCATATGCCTAAAAACGGGAGCTGCCCAGTCTTTCGACCGGACAGCCCCACCCCCTCTGCAAAACCTTTCTCGTCAGTTATTCGAATTTTCGTCGAACATTCTCAGCGCTCGCATAAATGCAATAGCAGCTTCTCCACTGCGCCCTTCCTTGGAAAGGGTCGATGCCAGCATCAACAAACCGCGCATCGAAGTCTCTGCGCTCAAAAATTCATCCGAGATCCAAAGTGCGGTTCTAAAAAATTCTTCCGCCATTTTGGTATCACCGACTTCATCGAAGACTCTCGCCATGTGCATAAGATGCGCCCAGGACTCAAGAGCTTCGCCATCGCCTGCGCGACTGTGGCGTTTCAGGTAGGGTTCATCAATCCGCAATTCCATGTCGATTTCATCCTCCAACTGAACTAATAGACGTCGCTGTTCCAAAATTGATTCCGTTTTTCTGTGACAATTGAGAAACAGCCCAATATCGCCGAAAACAAGCAGCAGTGCGGCGTTTGATGCCGAATCGATAAAGGTTGTCAATATTACAATATTGTGAAACTTAGTTGCGATGGGAGCACCACAAATCCGATATCATTTCATGTGAGCAGGAGTGGGCTATGCAACCGTACGAGGATCCGGACGCTACCTTAAATACAGAAGCAGATCAGGTAGCCGAGCCGAAAATGAAAATTTGCCCGAAGTGTGGAATGGAAAGACTTCCAACCACCACTATCTGTCCTGCAGACGGCACTGTTCTTAAAGACTTTTCCGCAGATACAGGCTCTCCACTTTCCAGTCTCAGCAAACATTACGAGTTCATGACCGAGCTTGGCCGTGGTGGCATGGCCGTTGTCTATAAAGCAAAAAACCTCAAGACAGGCGAGATTGTTGCTATCAAGAAATTGCTGGCTGCAACATTGACGGAAACAGCAATGCTGCGTTTCCAGCAAGAAGCCAAAGCGATTACCAGTTTGCGGCATCCGAATATTATTTCTGTCTACGAGTTTGGCGTTGCCGATGACGGCGAACCATATATGGTGATGGAATATATCGAAGGCTCGAATCTCGGTGACTTGATCAAATCAAAAGGCACTCTGACGATTGAAGAGAGCATGCACCGTTTTATTCAACTATGCGACGCTCTGCAACACGCCCACGCGGCAGGAGTTCTGCACCGAGATTTAAAACCAGGCAACGTCATGTTGTCCGATAAAGATGGAAGTTTTGCCGATGCAAGACTTGTCGACTTCGGTATTGCGAAGTTGATGGCAAAAGAAGGCGAAGAAGCAGAAAAGCTGACTATGACCGGACAGCTTTTCGGCAGTCCACCTTATATGAGCCCTGAGCAGTGTCGCGGATTTGCTCTTGATGCGCGCACCGACATTTACTCCATGGGTTGCGTAATTTTCGAATCTCTGACCGGCAAAGCTCCGCTCAGAGGCGAAAGCATTCTTGAGACGATCATGAAGCAGGTCAATGAAGTGGCACCTTCGATGAAAGAGGTTTGTCCAGACAAAGAATTTTCACCTGCTCTGGAAGCCATCGTTGCAAAAGCCCTGGCAAAAGATCCTGCCGATCGATTTCAAACGATGCACGAGCTTATGCTCGCCTTGATGGAATCAGGAACACAATATGGTCTTAAGAGTCTGACTGTTACCGGCACAAGTCCTGTCAAAGAGCTAAAGAAAAACTACAGCGTTCCGATTTCTCTTCTTCTCACTGTTGTTTGTTTCGTTGGATTGATGTTTGCCGGCAAGCACTATTGGAACGACTATGTGGAGAAGAAAAAGGAAGCTGAATTGAAGGCTTCAGTAAAAACCAGAAGAAAGACCTTCGGACAAATTCCGCACAATGAACGTACGGATGAAACTCTAAAACAGCTTTTTCAAACCGATATAGGCATCGACAATTTAAATTTGAATGGCTCAACGGTTACTGATGCCAGCGCTAAATACATTGCCAAACAGAAGTCGCTTAAGGCTTTGAACTTCGGACAGACAAAGATCGGCGACGACACGCTAAAGGCTATAACTGAATTGCGTCAATTGGAATGGCTCGATTTGGGCGGTACGGCGGTAACCGATGACGGTTTGGCTAATCTGGAGAGTTTCAACACATTGAGACATCTGTCTCTGGAAAAAACCAGAATTACTGACAAAGGGCTTGCTCACATTCTCAAGTTGCGTCAACTCCAAGTTTTAGACCTTGGGTACATTCCTGACGTTACACCTGAAGGAGTGAAAAAACTTGTAGCGCTCAATCTCGAAAGACTTAATATTCCTGGATACAGACTCGGAGATTGCCTTAAAACCATTTCCCGAATACAAACATTGAAACAGCTCGATCTAGGTCAAAGTAGTCTTTCCGACCAAACAATAGATCAACTGAAGGACATGATTTATCTGCAAGCACTGTATATCAATGGAACAGCTGTTACATCCGAAGGCTTCAAACATTTGTCAGGTTTGAAGAGTCTTCGAAAACTCAACGCCTCAAGGCTAAAAATCGACGACAGTTCTATTCCTCATATTCTGAACTTGCCGATTGTTGTTTTGGATTACAGTGTCACGCCGATTACAGATAAAGGATGTGTCGATCTGGCTCGTCTACCTCATCTAGCCAATCTAAACTTACGGGCAACGCCGATTGGCAACGCCGGGCTGGCAGCAATTGTGAAAGCCCCACATTTGAAGACTCTTGATGTTGGAGATACAAAAATCACGGACGAAGGATTATCGGTTCTGGTAAAAACCGATATCGGACAAGTGAATTTGCACGGATGCTACGGCATCAGTGGTCCAGGAATAGACAAACTGGACGAAGACGTAAACAATATCGCAGCGCAAACTGAAGATGTCAGAACAAGAAATGAATACAAGCGAAGAATGAAGATCTTCTACAAAGATGCGCCGTGAGTTTAGGTTTTAGTTCAAACTATGTCGAAGCGCGGGAAGCTTGTTGACGAACCAGATTTCCTGATTCGCTGTATTCGAAAGCTTCAATCTCTGCGGCCGACACATTCATTCCTTGCAGTTTGCTGGAATGACCGAGTGTCACCATGCGATCGAGAATCGTGAAGATGTCTTCGCAATAACGCGCCAGTGCACGACCTTGCGGAACGATATCTTCAACAGCCGCTGCAATGTAGAAATCGGAAACGATCTGCAACGGATTCGCGCCTTTCTCCTGCATGCGGTTTTCACTGTGTGAACTTTGGAAGCGCAGGGTCAGTGGTGAACCCGGCTGAGAAAGAAGGGTCAGCTTGCGTTGAAAACCTTGATTATTCAATTCGAATTCGCCAATCAATTGATTGAAGGCTGCAGGACCGCTCGGCAAATTGCCCTGCATTTTGCCCGGGTTGGTGCCTAGCTCTTGTGCGAGCAATTCTACAAGTCTGGCAAATGCCGCTACACCTTGTAGGTCGATTGTCGTGCCCTGTGCATTTTTAGGGGTGGCGGCTGCGGCCGGAGCTGCTGCTGCTGGAACATCCTGGGAGCTCATATTCAATGACATCCTCTCCGATAACACTTTTGCTTATGCATGCGGTATGCGGCAGAAATACTGCGCTTTTACCCGCACGCTCATAATGCCAGCTACATGTCAATTATTCAAGTAAACCTACTTGATAATCGGCTCACCTAGCCGATTTTGTAAGCCATAACACATACTGACAATTGGTCAGGCGGGCTGTATGTGCTGGAATTCACCAATCAGCACTGTCACACGCCCACCATGACAACCGGCAATTTGCCCGTGCGGCCGTAAAATAGACCGCGTCCAGTTTCATTGAGCACAACGCGGCCGGCAATCTAAGTCAAATGACAGCGAGCAACGATACAGCCAAATCACTCGATCTCGTCGGCTCCACTAAAGAGTGGACCGAGATGATCAAGCTAGAGCACACGGTGTTTGCTCTGCCGTTCGCCTTATCGGGTCTGGTTCTGGCATCATCAAAACTTCCCGCATGGAGTGTGGTGTTTTGGACAATCCTTGCTTTCACTGGTGCGCGCGCCGGAGCTATGACGCTCAATAGATTGATCGATGCGAAAATTGACTCGCGCAATCCTCGCACTGAGATGAGGGCTATTCCCAGAGGTCGCATCAAACCTCTTCATGCCGGTATATTCGCAGTCATCTCGTTCGCAGTGATGCTGTTTGCCGCCTCGCATTTGCCGCCTCTTTGCCTCTATTTGTCGCCTATAGCGCTCTTCTGGCTGAGTTTTTACTCCTTTACCAAACGAATCACCTGGCTGTGCCACATCGTTCTGGGAATCGCATTAGGTGGGGCGGCTCTGGGTGGATGGGTAGCAGCGGGTGGACAACTCGATCTTCCGGCGCCCTGGTTGCTAGCCCTGTCTGTGAGTACATGGGTCGCCGGTTTCGACATAATCTATGCATGCCAGGATTTTGAAATTGATAAGAAGGAAAAGCTGCACAGCATTCCTTCTCGCTTCGGCATCGCCTCGTCGTTGCACATTTCTTCGGCACTGCATGTGGTGACGGTTTTGGCAATGGCGCTGCTGGGCTGGCAGGTCAACGCCGGGATAGCATTTTATGCAGGGTTGGCACTGATCACCGGCATGCTCATTTATGAGCACAGCCTGGTTAAAGCAAATGACCTGAGCAGAGTAAATGCAGCATTCTTCAATGTAAACGGCGTGGTCAGCATTTTGGCATTTCTGGCCATCCTCACAGATCGCATCTTGCAAACAGCAAAATAGAAATCTAAGCGGTTTTCTCGGACTGCTCGGCAGAAGCGAGCGAATAGGCATGAAGCTCGCCTTCGATAGTGCCGACATACAGCGAATTATTCGCCACCATCGCCGGTGACTGAATTTTTTTACTGAGATCGGTTTGCCACTTCAATTGCCCATTGGCTGCGGCAAAAGCCTGCAGCCATCCATCTTCACTTGCGCAAATAATCTGGCCTTTGTATGTGCACAGATCAGCTGATATTTTTCCTTTTACGGCTGCTTTCCATTTCAATCTGCCGTCATACTTTTCACAGCAGTATAGCCAGCGCTCCTGGCTGGCAAAAACAACCGAAGTAAAGACAATCGCGCCCTTGCTGACTATTCTTCCTTTGGCAGGATACTCCCAGACCATTGCCCCTTCTCGACCTTCCACTGCATAAAAATTGCCGGATTGTGTTCCTATATAAATTGAATCGACTGAAGCAAAAGGAGAGGCGATTATTCCACCGTCACCGCTAAATACCCATTCTTGTTTGCCTTTTGCAGCCGCCACCGCATGTAGTTCTCCGGCCTTATTGGCCACAAAAACAAGATCGCCCTGAACCAGTGGAGAGGCAGCTACAGGATAGTTAGTCGAATAGCGCCAGAGCGCCTCTCCCGTGCGAACATCGAGGGCATGCAGGTCGCTGCCCGCTGCAACTAGAAGCGCAGACTCTTTGAACATCACCGGCGACGCGAAAGTCTTGCCGCCCAAATTCTTGCTCCAGACCTTTTTTCCCGTCTCAGCCTCAAGGCAAATTGTTTGACCAGCCGCCGAACTGGCAAAAACATAGCTGCCGATGCTGACTGGAGCGCAAACAATGGGATCGCTCAGTTCTTGATTCCAGATCTTGTTACCGGCACGCAGATCGATGGCATAAAGATTGCCGTCGCAGGAAGAAAGAAAAATTGTTTTTTCACTTCTATCGATGTGCGGTTGAGCTGACCAGCCGATCGGACCTTTAGTCTTGAAGACCCATTCGCTCTCGAGCGACACTCGCAATTTCTCAAGCGACTGGTTTGGTGTCCTTCGCTGAGCCGGTGGAACGTTTTCTTTCAGAGGTGAAGCATATGAGGCCGACGGCATGGATAAAGGCTCTCTACCGCTCTGGCTAATCGGCGCTCCAGATTGGCTCTGTTTGGCAGCAGCCGGTGAATCAGGCTGCTTCGACTGGCCTTCGAATGAGTCCCACTTGGCTGCGCGTGCTTTGTCTTCTTTTTCTTGAGTCGTTTCGCTAGTGCCCTTGCGTCCTTCCAGTTCGAGCGTCGATTGAAGATTTTCACCCGGCGCTTCCAACTTAGGAATTTGCTCTTTTGTTTTCCCGGGCAAAACATCAGGCGGATTGACTGCTCGTGCTTGCACGGAGCTGCGCGCATCGCGCTCATCAAGCGCATCTTGCAATATCTCGCCGGACGTGAGCAGGGGACGATTAGTGCTGATGCCCAGGCGCTGAACACGCAATTCAAAAATGAGCTCGTCGATAATGCTGAGAATATCTGCCGCATTTTGGTAGCGGTCTTCCGCCATTTTTGCCATCATGCGCCGGATCACTTTATCAAGCACCTCGGGTGCATCGGGGTTCTGCCGGCGAATGGAAGGAACTGCAGCTGTAGCATGCTTCATAGCCATCTCGATCATGCCTTTGGCACGATATGGCAGGCTACCTGTGGCCATCTCGAAAAAAAGCACTCCCAGCGAATAGATGTCGGAGCGATGGTCTTGCGGCTCACCACGCGCCAGTTCCGGCGACATATACGCAGGTGTGCCCATGATTTTGGTATTAGCGTTGCCGACGCGGCCGACCAAAAGTCGTGCCAATCCGAAATCGCCGATTTTCAGATCGCCTTCATTGGTGATGAAGATATTGTCTGCTTTGATGTCCTGGTGAACAACTCCTCTTTTGTGGGCAAAAGAAATGCCGGAAGCAAGCTGCTTCATCCAGTTGAGGGCATGTTCCAAAGAAAGCGGCGCGTCTTGCAGGCGAATGGCCAGATTGCCGCCCGTCAAATACTCCATTGCCAAAAAATGATGCTGCTTGCCTTGCCGCTCCTCGACACCAATGTCGTACACGGTAACCAGATTGGGATGTTCCAACTGAGCAGCAAGACGCGCTTCCTGCCGAAAAACCTCGAGATTTTTCTTGTCCGACATCAGCTCGGGCAAGAGCATCTTAATTGCGACATCGCGAGTGAGCAGCTCGTCGCGGCAGTGATACACAACACCCATACCGCCGACGCCAATTTCTTTGACGACGGTGTAGTGTCCGTTTTCTAATTTCTCTCCCCTGGAGAAAATTGCCGGCATAAATTCCACTCGCTCCCACTATCTATCAAGTGCCCAGAAATGGAGGAAACCCCTGTCGCGCCTGGAAAAAAGTGAGATTTAACTTAGACTGCCTTGGGCCAGAGCGAAACTTTGCCAGGAAAAGTAATATTAGTCAAAAGGTCACTGGGGCGAAAAATCCACACTTGACATCATAAAAATCCCGGCAGCTTGAATTCCTTCCAAAGTAGCCACTGGCAACACCAGGTAGAATCACGTGATCTACAGCAATTACTGTCAGCCAGGCTGGATTTTTCACGAATGGTAAACCCAAAAGACCCGAACATCAGTCAGAGCACTTTTGCTCCTGAAACCTATTTAGCAGAGTGCCCGCCCAGTACGGCGCGCGAAACACTGGTCGAGCAAGCCAAAAAGGTGCTCATCCAGGAAGCCGAGGCGCTGCGCTCGATTGCAGACCGGCTGGACTCATCGTTCGAGACGGCTATCGAATTGCTGCTTGCCTGTCAGGGCAAAGTTGTAGTCACGGGCATCGGCAAGTCTGGCCACATCGGCAATAAGATAGCTGCCACACTGGCCTCCACAGGCACCCCTGCATTTTTCGTTCACCCTGCCGAATTGCGCCACGGCGACTTCGGTATGCTGGAAGAACGCGACTTAATCATCGCCTTATCTTATTCAGGCGAAACAGCTGAGATAAAGCAGGTTCTCGATCCTATAAAACGCATGGGATTGAAAGTTATTTCTCTGACCGGAGCCACTGAATCAACGCTCGCCAAACACAGCGAAGTCGTTATAGATGTAGCAGTGGAAAGAGAAGCCTGTCCGTTTAATTTAGCCCCGACAACGTCGACAACAGCCACTTTGGCTGTAGCCGATGCAATTGCAATTGTGCTCATGACTCGCAAAGGCTTCAAGGCTGAGGATTTTGCACGTCGCCACCCCGGCGGTTCGCTGGGTCAACAGCTGGTCTCCGTCAAAGATGTGATGCGATTCGGCTTGCAAATGCCGCAAGTCAGCTTGACGGCGGAATACAACGAAGTGCTTGCGGAAATCGATGCAAAACGCCTTGGTTTTGCTGTAGTCGTCGATGAAGCGGAAAAGCTCAAAGGCATAATCACCGACGGCGACTTGAGGAGATCTTTGGTCAGATGGGGACACGATGCCTTCAGCAAAACTGCATCGGAAATCTCCACTGCCAATCCAAAAACCATCAATTCGGATGCGCTTGCAGTCGAAGCGCTGAAAATGATGGAAAAGTACGCAATATCGGATCTGATTATTCTGGACGAAAACTCCAAACCAGCAGGCCTCATTCACTTGAAAGATTTGCTGCGTGCGGGAATTATCTAAGCGCAAATAAGTCTAAAAATTGAAGCAGCACCGGGGATGGTGCTGCTTCGTGCCGAAAAATTTGGGCGGCAAGTAAAAGGGCTTGCCGCCCGTGCCTACAATCGTGACTAGAATATTCTGTTGAGAATTCTTCCTACGGTGGAACCTCTCCAGTTGTAACCGTTATTCCAACTGTTGTTCCAGCGGCTTCCGTTGTAGCAGCCATTTCCGTTAACAAACTGATTACCGTAATAGCCGTTGTTGTACGGATTACCGTAATACGGGTTGTTGTAATTGTAGAACTGCTGCTGTTGTTGCGCCGCCATATTATTCATATACATTTGCATTGCCAATTGATTCAAAGCTTTTTGATTGTTATTGGCTTGAGCTTCTGTAGGCGCGAAGGCAGCAGTCGTAAGTGCTAACGCACCTGCGATCAGTCCGAGTGTGATTGGTTTTCTCATGGGACATAGCCTCCTTGCTTTCACAGATTGGAAGACGCACCACGATCAAAAATGTTTCGGCATACGATTAAACACTGTTAATAGTTCGGCAAATCAAGACAGGGTCGGGAATTGAAGCTTCTGTGCTTGCTCTCTTTGCCGCATAATTTCCGCGGAAGTTTTGCAAAAAGTTGCGTCCCGGTACGGAACACCGGCTCTGCCAGCCAGTTTTGCCGCTTCCTCTTCCAAAAGCGGCAAGCCATCAGATACAGTGCCGTCAGGGCGCGGCAGCATGGCCAGTGTGCCTCCGGATTTACCGCCTACCGCGGGAGTGCGGCGCACAATCATTCCGCATTTGCTAAAACCGCCTCTGACCGCACTGGCAGAGCTGTAAGTAACAACCTTGCCACTGGCGGGCACCAACAATTTTCTATAACATTCAAAGAGGTCTATAGTCCACAATTCAGGCGCACGGCGCGGCGAGAACGGGTCATGCAAAATACCGTCAAATTCTCCTGCCGAGTGCGCCACTAAATTGGGCACCACTTCTCTGAGATCACCCTGCAAGAGTTCGAACTGAACCGCCAGTCTGCCGCCTTTACCGTCCAGTGAAAAGGACCATTGACCGAATGTTCCGGACATCAACTCTTTTGCCTGTTCTTCGATACTCGAGCGCAATTCGCCAAGACGGCGGTCGTTGAGAACTCTACTTATATATAGAAGCGGCTTGGAAAATTTCTCTATGGCAACAATTTTGATCGAATCAGAATGCAAATCCAACTTAGTCAGTTCATTCAATAAAACAAAAGTGTTGTAGCCCAGACCAAAACAAACATCAAGAAACGCTAATTGGCGCGTTTCATTTTGAAGACTGCGCAAATTGAGAGGCTCGACAAAATTGGCCAGAGCCTCAGTCAAGGCACCGGCACGATTGTGATAAAGCTCGCCTGTAACATCGTCCTTTAGAGTAAGTGAGCCGTCTTCTGTGATATGTATTTCGTCGGTGTCAGGCGCATCTGCCATTTGATTATATTTCAGCTAAAGGGTCAAAACGACTTTGCCGAAATTCTTATCGGCTTGCATAAAATGATGTGCTTCAGCAGACTCTTCCAGTTTGAACGTCTTGGCGATAATAGGCTTGAGCAGCCCTTTTTCGAAAAGCGGCAGCACTTGTTTGACAAACACATTTGTAACCTGGATTTTTTCCTCCAATGGCCGCCTGCGCATCGTGGTGCCTTTTATCTCCAACCTGCTGCTCAAAATTTTCCCGAGATTGACCGTCGCTTTCGAGCCTGCCACCAGACCGACGACAATCAGGCGACCCTGTGGTGCCATGCAAGCAAGGTCCTCTTCCACATATGGACCGCCGGTCAATTCCAGCACCAAATCGACGCCTTTGCCATCCGTAAGTTGCAAAACCTGTTCTGCGAATTTGGCGTCCTTCACGACTATGCCGTCATCAAGCCCGAGTCTTTTGGCTTCTTCTAATTTTTCTTCAGTACGACTGGTTCCGATCGAGCGAGCGCCCAAAGCTTTGACGATTTGCACTGCGGCAGTTCCAACCCCGCTGCCCACAGCGCTTATCAAAACATTGTCACCTGAGACAAGATGCATTTGCGAAACCAATGCATCATAGGCGGTGAGAAAAACTTCCGGTATAGCCGCTGCTTGCTCAAATGAAAGCGCATTGGGAATTGGTGCCAGAGTGCGTCCATGCACCACTACGTAATCAGCATAAGATCCGCCGCCGCACAATCCAAAGACGCGGTCGCTCAATTTCCAGTCACCGGCACCATCCCCGATGGCATCAACAACTCCGGCAAATTCCAAGCCGGGAATATCCTGGGGACAGTCAGCAGGAGCAGGATAATGCCCGAGTCGCTGCATCACGTCGGCACGATTCACCGATGTTGCTTTCACTCTCACTCGAACCTCGCCGCGCCCCGGCTGTGGCGCATCAACTTGCTTGATTTGAAGAACCTCGGGTGCTCCAAATTCGCTGATCACTACAGCGCGCATTTTTTCACCAGTTTTAACCGCCACGGCTTCTCTCCAATTGTCTAATTGCGCATTTACACGAAATACACAAACTACAATGTATAAGAATGAGATATCAGCAAAATTAAGTTGAACTCCAGCTTTATTTACAAAGGCTGTAAGCAGGTGCCCATCGCAGCTTTCCTTACCGGGAGAAGAAATCTTCCAAAATGCGGTTTGATCATCATTGGCGGCAGGACTATACTTTTTAAGTGTTTGCCATTATTCACTGACATTCAAACACACGCAGACTGGCTAACAGTGCGCACTTGCATAAACGAATCGCACTGAGCAATGGAAAGACTTACGATGAGCGAATTGTTGACTGAAGAAAAAAATGCGTCGAGCGAAAAAGAAGCGAAGCGCACGCCTGACTTTATTACTCGAACAACAACCAATGACGGTTCTGCATCGTTGACTGTAACAAGCGCGACCAAACCGGTAAAAGATAATTGGGATAAGATCGCTGCCGTTGCGCCCATAATCTCAGGCATATTCATTTTTCTTGCCGGTGGCGTTTTCAGTTATACATATAACCAACAGCAACTGAAGGTGCAGGAAATTCAGACTATCGAAAAGTTCATTCCGCACTTGACCGGCAGTGAGCAAAGCAAAAAAGCAGCAATTCTGGCGATAAATTCGCTCGCCGATGCAAAATTGGCCGGCAAAATAGCCTCGCTGTATGCAAGCCAGGGCACTGTTTCGGCATTGCAGTCTATCTCCAAAAACGGCACCGGCAATGAGCGGGTAATCGCAGAGCAAGCGCTCAAACGAACGATGGATAACTTGCACGCTCGCGAAGAGCGGCTGGACGACATCGAAAATGAGTACAAGCAAGCCAAGCAAGAATTGAATTCCGGTGAGGTAATCAACGTCTCTGATGCGGATACGCCCGTAAATTTGGTCGGCATGTCCGTTTCCTACAAAACTGCCGGCGATTATCCGCTTGCCGAACAGCTTTTGAAACGAGCCTTGATGCTGACAGAGAAAAAACATGGCGCCAACAGCACAGAAGCGGCCGCCATCTGGCGCAAACTGGCAGCTCTCCATGTTGCGCGCGGCAATCGCGCAGCCAGCGAGGCATGCATCAAGCGAGCAGAATCTATTGAAGGAAAAGGCGGGCAACCGGCCCAAGTCGGCGCAGAGAGCAATCTGCACGAAAGTAGCGCTGCTCCGGCAACGGAGAAGGAAGCCGAAGCTTCAACAAAAGCAGACGAAGGCTAATCTTCTATATATTCCGACCAGTATTCGGTTCGTTCACGCCATTCGCATTTGTCATTGCCGCAGATGAGCGTTACTTTGGCGCCTTTGGTTTCGAGCCCGGAGTCACCAGCGCCGTCCCAAACGGAATCGCATGTTTCGACATATTTGTCGAATTGCTTCACCGAGCCTTTGCACTCAGGACAACGCATTTTGCCTTCCTCAATGGCTTTCTTTATAACGTTGAGCGCCATCTAGCCTCCACTGGTTGAATTGACCTCTTATAGATAGGGTATCGGAAATTTTGCTTAATTTGGTTGACAAAGTCCACGTTTAGAACTATTCTAAATACAGATGGATTCAAAAGCAGCAAAAAGTCTGCACGGTATCGGTACATATCTATGAAACACGACGTCGAAGAGCTGCTCAAAACCCATGGGGTCAAACCGACCCCTCAAAGGATGGTCATAGCTGAGTTCCTCTTGGACACTCACAGCCATCCGACTGCAGACGATGTTTTTCAGGCTGTCAAAGACAAATTGCCTGTCAGCCTTTCCAGAGCCACTGTCTACAACACCTTAAATGCGCTGGTGGCAAAAGGAGTGATTCAGGAAGTGACCACAGAAGCAGGCAGAGTGCGCTATGACGCCAATATGTCCGACCATCATCATTTCGTCGACATCGAAACAGGCACTGTCATCGACATCCCTGCCGAAACGCTCAATCAAATCAAGCTCGAACTCGGCGATCAATACAAGGTTCGCAGCTTTCACGTCACTATCTTCGGCGAGGTCGTCTCAGGAAAATCCAAAGAATAAGAAATAGCGCTTTTTTTTGCTCATTATTTAGAATTAGTCTAACTGTAGAATTAATCTAGGAGGCTCATATGCATAACCACACAACACAAACCGAAAAGAACCTGGAATCAGCTTTTGCCGGTGAATCAATGGCTAACCGCAAATACCTGTATTTCGCAAAAATCGCACGCAATCTGGGAGAAAATCAGGTTGCCGACCTTTTTGAAGAAACCGCGCATCAAGAAACAGGACACGCATTCGCTCACCTGGAGCTGCTTTATCCTTCCAAAGAGATGACTGTAGAGCGAATTCTGGAATTGGCAATCGAGGGCGAACTATATGAAACCAATCAGATGTATCCTGAATTCGAACGCATCGCAGTTGAAGAAGGCGATCAAGCGGCAGTCAGCGAATTTCAAGAACAAGCTCGAGAGTCTCAAGAGCATGCCGACATTTTCATTCAGGCTGCTAAAAGATTTAAAGCTCTGGGGCTCGTTGAGCGGTTTCATGCCAATCGATACATCAAGGCCCTTGATAAAGTGCAGAATAAAACAGCCGGCATCGAACCAAAATTACAGAGCAATGATGCCGGAAATAGGGACAATCAATCAGGCTCGGAAAGCGCTGCCTGAGCGGGTCACCTACAATCTGCGGTAAGATCTGTTTGGCGAATCATCAAGACAATTAGTGCGGAGAAGAATTTATGACATATGACTATCTGGTGATCAGCACGAGTTTAAATGCCGACAGCAAGAGTCGACTCATGGCAAAGGTAGTGTTTGACGAACTGGCAAAAAGAGAAAGAGTGAAATTCATCGATTTGATGGATTACCCTCTGCCTGTGTGCGACGGCAACGCCTGCTATGCAGACTCGAATGTGAAGGAATTGACAGAGCTGATCAGCAACGCGCGCTGTGTGCTCATGGCTGCTCCGGTCTATAACTTTTATTTGTCTGCAGCCGCCAAGAATTTGATCGAGCTTACCGGTCGCGCCTGGACGGACAAATTGGTCGGCTTCCTCTGCGCAGCCGGTGGCAAGTCCAGTTATATGTCCGTGATGAATGTCGCCAACAGTCTTATGCTCGATTTTCGCTGCTTGATCATCCCGCGTTTCGTCTATGCTGACGGTGCATCATTTCAGGCAGACCGAATTTCCGACACTGATTTGCAAAGACGCATAGTCGAATTGGCTGACGCAGCGCGCAGACTGATTGTCGCCACAGGGCCAATGGCTGTTTCATAGTCATCCGCATACAAAAAGACAAAGACGGGTTTCTTTCGAGAAACCCGTTTTGCTTCAGGCAAAGACAACAAGTATTGGCTAGAATACTGGTTTTGATAAACGATGCCAGGAGACCAAGAAAAGATGACAGCCCACGCGCCGGGAAAGGCTATGGAAACATCCGAAGGCAAGAAGATGCTGGCTGTCGAGATGGACATCTTCGTCGGCACATATGACATCGACTTTGCCGCTCATGTCTCAAACATTGTCTATCTGCGCTGGTTCGAAGCGCTTCGTCTAAAGATTTTCGAGCAATACTATCCTCTGGAAGAAGTGATGAACGAAGGCTATTTGCCGATAATCACTTCGCACTTTGTCGAATACAAGCGGGCAGTGAAATTGTTTGACAATCCCAGAGGATATATGTGGATTGATTCGATTTCGAAGGCTCGATTGATTTTCAAAGGAGAAGTGCGAGTAGGAGACGAAGTAGCTACGCGAGCAACGCATGAAGGGATATTCGTAGCCAAAGAAACAATGAAGCCAACGAAAATTCCGGCCAAGATTATTCAACTGTGTAATTCTTAATTCGCCCCTAAAAGCTGATGCTCTGAACTCGGACACCTGAATGAAAACAACATCCATACTGTTAGTTTGCCTCATTTTTTTCAATGACTTATTGTTCTTAGAGCCCGTTTTGGCACGAGCGGGCTCGGGACGATCACACCGGCGTGCAGCCAACTCGCAGACGCCGATAAAACCAAGTCAAATTCACATTGATAAGCCAATCAGCAATGCCGTCAATTCCTGGTTGAAACGCCACGAATTACGCAATTCACAAGTGGCAGTAGAAGTGATGGATTTTTCCACCGGTAATGTGGTCTGCTCCGTACAGGGAGAAAAGCGCTTCACGCCTGCCTCCACGGCCAAGGTGTTTTCCACTGCCTGCGCTTTTGAAACTTTGGGCGGGAATTATCGTTACAGCACTGCCATCGCCGGCAGTGCTGATATCAAAGACGGAAAAGTAAAAGGCGATATCTATCTGATGCCGTCCCAGGATCCGACGCTTACCTATGGCGATCTAATGCGACTGTTCGGCGAACTCGCCGGTAAGGGCGTAAAGAATGTCGAAGGCAATTTAAAACTCAGTCCGATTGCCAATGGCGGCGATCATTTCGTGCCCAGCTTTCTGAATGAGGACTGGGGTCAGGAATGGATGCCTGTCTCGTCGGACCTTGTAGTAGACAGCAATATTTTCGGCGGCGGCAATTTACCGAACAGCGCCAAACTTCTGGAAATCGATGCCAGCCAGGAATTGAATTCTCATTCGAAAAGCATCATGCGGCAAGACCTCTATCCCGGCTGGATGGTTTATGACGACAGAACCAACACAGCACGCGCCTATCGTGGATATCCGGTGGCATCAGGAAAAGGCCCCCTGGTGGTTGGCAATCCGACTGTGTTCAACCTGGCGCTGGCCCGGTCGGCAGCCAAGAACGCCGGCATCAAATTCGGCAACAAAAAATATGAAACCGGCGTGAGCATGAACATACTTGTCGAACACAAGTCAGAACCACTTTCAAAAATTATTCAGCGATGCCTGCATCAAAGCGATAATTTGTACGCGCAACAACTGCTGAGAAGCGTTGCAGTGTCGGCAGAAAGCAAAGGCAACGATCATCCTACCCTGGAAGAAAAAGGTCTGGCCCGCATGAAAGGATGGCTGGCCTCTTTTGGCGTTACTTTGTACGAAGTGGTGCTCAAAGATGGCTGCGGCTTGTCACGAAAGGACTGCGTCACGCCCCATTCGTTGAATATGGTTTTACGTCACATGCTCAGCAAGTATGGAGAAGGCGGTTATGTCAGCCTTCTCAAAGGCGGCGAGGTCAAACACGGACAAAAGAGCGGCTCGTGGAAATTCAAAACCGGAGCGATGGACAGTGTGCGGTGCATTACCGGGGTTTTGAAAAACTCAGGCGGGCAGTCTTTGCTTGTCACGATCATGGTGAATGGTCATGCGCCAGGCGTTGGTGACGTGCGAACATCTATTGGTGCGCTGGTCAGTACTCTTGCAGGAACACAAATGCAAGCGCCGGAAGAAACAAAGTCGCAAGCAAAACAACAAGCCGCGCCTTAAGCGCGCTGAGCGAGAAAAACGGACAGTTTTTTACTGCCAGACCGAAACGCCACCAGAGGAAGTGGCAGGTTTGGAAGCCGAAATCGGCCCGCGAGCAGCGAGAATTGTTCGAGGCTCCAAAGCGTCTTGTTTGTCGTAGACGTTGCCGAGGCGCTTGCGCAAAAGAGTCAAGGTGGTCGGCAATTCTACTTTCACGCCTTCGCGCATGATCCATTGTGGAACAAAAAATCCTGGATCGACAAACATGCTGTAAGTGAGTTCGGTCTTGTTGCCATGATCGGCCGGCTTCATTTCCCAAGAACCACTGAAGTCTTTAAGAGTTCCGCCCAGACGTTTGAACTCAATGCGGCCTTCATTGCGCTGATATCTGGAGTCGACAGTGTAAGAAAAGTTGGGCATGAAAAGTCCCATGTCCAGTGTCACCTTAAGAATAGACTCGTCTTGTTTGTCGAGCATGACTTCAACGGTCTTCATGCGCGGGGAAATCTTGCCTTGAAACTCGAAAGGGTTGACCATGACGGGCCAAACTTGTTCGGGAGAATGGTCCAAAAGAATGGTGCCGGTCACATATTTAGTGCTGCCGACAGTTTTTAGCCCGACAACCACTTCACCTTTGGCTAACTTCTCGGCATCGGTCTGTACCGGTCCTATGCTGTTGGCGCTGAGAGGAAGAACAAAAGAGAATGCCAGCAAAACTGCCAGAAGTGACAAACACTTATGAAGCGGAGACGTCCGCTTGGCTTTTGAAATCATCTAGTTATAGAACCTTGAGAATAGTTTTGGAATCGGCTTATCAAGTACGACTTCTGGGATGCCATTTAGCGTTGCCAAACGCTACTTTCGATTTTTTTGCCAGCGGCCGACTTTTCTTGACAGCAGCCGATTTCACCCGATGATGGCGGGTCAAAACAGTTTATCAAGAGCTTTCATTTGAGACAACCGGCTTCAGGCGGGCGACCCTATTATTGACATCACGAGTGAGCGTTTTGTTCCGCGTCCAGTCGGGAAATCCAAGCTCGAAAAAAAATTTTCTGTAATGTCTCAGAAGATATTTATTCGACATCCGAAAGTGCAAAAAAAGATTTCAGCAAATTAATGACAACCAAATCTCTTGGCAATTAGCCATTTCCGGTCTTTTTTTCCGATTGTCGTTGCAAACCTGCATCATCGCCGTATCAAATGGTCTCGCCGGCAGGGCGGTTGCAGTATAATTCAGCAATATTTAGAACTACTCAGTGTTTTTGGAGTATTCGGATGACACGAGGCGGCAAAGAAGACGCACTTTTCGGCAGAGAGAGCTTGTTCAGGCAAAAACTCGATCAGCTGCGCACCACAGGTGAGATCAAAAGAAAGCAACAAATCGATCCTATGGCTCGAGTGAAAGAACTCGAATCAAGTTCGCTTCTTGCTGGAGCCCACGGCGTCATCTCCGGCCAGACACCGAATGACCACTACAAACTGACCATGCTGGACAGTTTGACCGAGCTCTACAATCACGATGCCATCGTGCGCATCTTCAAAGAAGAGTTGAAACGCGCCCGCCGCTATAAGCAAAACGAATCGCTGGTCATTATTCGGGTCGACCAATTCGATGAAATCGTCCAATCGCATGGAAAGCTGGTTGGCGATTCTATTTTGAAGGGTCTTTCCAATTTTCTGATGAAACTGATCCGTGACGTGGATATTCCGGCTCGCTACGATGGTCAGCATTTCGCTGTCGTTTTGCCGGCAACCGACCTCAAAGGAACTTTGGTTCTGGCTGAGCGAATCAGGTCCAGAGTCAGCTACGAGCGACTTTCGGAAATGGGTCAAAACTGGAATGTCACCGTCAGCATCGGCATTGCCTCATTCCCCGATCACTCACCGTCTCCGGACGAATTGATTCAGAAAGCCATGCAGGCCTGTGCCAATGCCAGAATGCAGGGCGGCGACTCGGTTTACGTCACGCCTTAAGCGATTTGGGCGAACGAAGGAACAAAAGTATCTCAGGGTCCTGTCGGGCGCTGTGGTGTCACCCAGCCTAGTTTTTCCATGATCAACTGGAAGTCTTCTTTGCTCCATACATAGTGGTGCAGGGCGAAGATAGCCTGTTCATGAGTGAGATAGCCGTCACTCATCAGCTGGTGGCAGCGCAGAGCCACTTGCAGTGTGGCCGAATCGATAAGACCAGTCGTCAAAAGAATATTCTCTACCGGTGTACCGGTGCGACTGCTTTGCTGCAGCACCATTTCCATATCGCTATCCGGGATCAAGCGCACCATTTTCAAAAGCTCGAGCATTGTCAGACCGCGTGTCTTTTCGGTCTGCGTGCGCTTGGTCACTTCGGTGACAGCCTGCGGAATGGCAATGCCGCGCGCTTTTGTGAGCTTCAATACCTCGGCAGCCTCCAGAGGATTCAACACGCGAGCACACACCAGCTCCTGGACTTTGAGTGCATCGACAAGAGTGGAATAACTGATCAGCTTTGCTTGTGTCAAAACTTGCCCGATCGGCAGTTCATCAACAATTCCCCGCTCGACGGCCGTAAGCAAATCAATTTCGCTGACAAGCTCTGCCAGAACAAGCAGCTCACCGAGACGCACGGCGTTGTTCTGCTGGACTTGATAATGTCCGTGCATGGCTAGAGACTCTTCAAGCGATGTGTGTTTTTCTGCTGAAATAGCCAGCGCATCCATAGCTTGCTGGCGAGTAATCTTTCCTTGCCGAATCAACTGTTGTGCGGTCAGCGCCGCATAGGCAGCCATGTCTTTCATGACGCCCTTGAGCACAAGAATTCTGCCCAGGGGCAGTCCCGTGTTAAAACAAGTCTGCAGAGCGTCTTCCAACTGCTCATTGTTGACAAGCTCGGCTTCGACTAGAAGCTGTCCCAGCTTGTTGGTAAATTCAAAATACTCAGAGCGCCAGCCGACCTCACGCAAGGCATCGTCCAGACTGATGTCTTTCTCGCCTGTTTTTTTCAGCGCCAGGACGGCATACTCGACATTGAGCAACTTGTCACGAATCAAGCTTTGCGCCATCAGCGCCGAATGCAGCCGATCTTCGGAAATAAATCCGGACGAAACAAGCACTCTGCCAACCGGCAAGCCGGTCTTCTGCGATATAGGCAAAGCGTCGGCCAGCTGACCCAAACTGATCAGCTCGGACTTAACCAGCAAATCTCCAATTAATACCGGAATCGGACGCTTTGACACCTTGCCCCCAGGTCAGAGTCGATAGAACAATTCGGTGATTTCATTCTACTGACAAGATATAAGTCTGAGTAGAAGAAAGATACCAGATTCAACATGTCAAAGCGGCTTGCGGCAGCGAATGTGGAGAAATAGAGCAACCTTGGCCGTGCCCTTAAGGGACGGATGTTTCTCAACTGTTTCCGCATCGGGACAGGGCTCTTCAAATCGCTCCAAGACAAAACCGCTGTCAATGAGCATATTCATCCAACCACTCAAAGTTTTGAAATAAGTAGGAATGACAAAATTACCGAATTCATTTTTCATCTCTTGCGGTGCGCTTGTAAAAGTCCATTCCAGGACCTTCTCCAACTCATCATGAAAATAGTCCCCGCACACAAGTGCAATCGGCTCTTCGTTTTCATCGCGCACCCAATTGAACATCGGCGTTTGAAAACAAGGATGACATATGGAAAATTGAAAAAAACCGCCCGGTTTAAGGACGCGAAAAACTTCAGAAACCGAACGTGGAATGTCAGGCATATCCATCATCGACATAGTGGCCATGGCGAAATCGAAATGCCCGTCACTAAAAGGCAGCGCACCGGCTGGCGCCAGCTGGTAAGTAATTCCTTGAGGATGAGCGGCTTCAGTTTCTTCAGCGAAAGCGATAAAATTCCGGCAGATGTCTATGCCCGTCATATGCGCACCACGCTCAGCGACAAGACGGGTGTTGAAGCCTTCACCGCAGCCGACGTCCAACCCTGTCAAACCACTGACATCGGGCAACATACCAAGGAAAGCCGGCGTATTGAGATGATTACGACAGACGTCATATCCACCTCTGGCCATAGTCGTCCAGGCAGTCGCGTTCTTCTGCCAGTAATCAGCTACTTCTTCAACCTTCAATGCTCTCAACCTCACCGTGCAGACGTTTCTTCCCTTGCGGAATCTCGTGCGGACTCCAAAGAGGACTGTCTCAAAGAATCCCTAATTGTATGCGCCTTTTCACTCATTTTGTCGGCTTCTGCTTGCCTCCCTTCGGCTGACAGAAAACGCCCATACAGATCGCATGCGGTGGCCACCTCTGCCGAAGTTTTCCCCTTTGTGTTTTCACGAATTTTAATCAAGCGCTGAAAGAGAAGATCCGCATGCCAGCTCTTTGCGTGACGCCTGTAGAGCGCCGCAAGCCCGGGCAGGCGATCGGCATAAGCGGCGCTGTCACCGCCTTTGACACCCTCCACAGTGCGCATCGCCAGCTCGTAAAGTCTTTCTGATTCGGCCACATCGCCTCGTTTGTCGTACAAACCGGCAAGCCCGATCAAACAATCGACAAGACCGGGATCCATTTGCTTATCAGTCTCAGCTCTGCTAATGCCTTCTTTCCACTGCGCTTCGGCTTCGGCAAGACGCTCTTCTTTCATGCAAGCGCGAGCATTGGCATCAGATTCCTGCCAGCCGGCAGTGATTGTTAAAGCTAGAAGCCAGCTAAGCATCCGGCACCTCCATGCTTATCTGATTCTACCCAGGCCGGACCGCTCCTGTCGGTTATAAGCACTGCGGCAGTGGTAAATATTGAAAGCGGAGTGCGACCATCATATGTCTTACAGCTTCGAGAAGTTTATTCGAATTGGCACTTGCGCGCTTGTCGCCGCCGGTTTATTTTTGCCGTCGCCGGCATTTGCTTTCCCTGCAAAAAACTCTCCACTTATTCAGCAATCGGCCTGTGCGCAAGGCTACCGCAGCAAAGAAGAATACGAAGCAGAGCAGCGCGCAGTCAAAAAAAGCGAAAGTCTCATGCACTCAGGCCGGTTACAAGAGGCGATTGAATATCTGCGCGATGAAATAGCTCAAAATCCGCGCTCGGCTGTTCTGCAATTTGAGATGGGCAACGCTTATTTGCGCTCACGGGATTTTACCAGCGCCATCGAGCGATATCAGCAGGCCGTGCGCCTGCGCAACCCATTTCCTGAAGCCTGCTTGAATGCGGCATATGCCTGCATGGATGCCGGAATGGAACTGCAGGCGATACCATGGTTTCACAAATACTTGCGGGAAAATCCACACTCCGAGCGCGCTAAAGAAGTGGAAGCAGAACTTCTTGTCGCCCATGCAAAATCGCAAATGAAGGAAAAGCGCAATTTCGATGCCAAGCAAACACTGGAAAGAGCGCTGCAAATTTCGCCCAAATCAGACCTCGTACTTTTTTCACTGGCGCGAGTGCGCACGGAATTAGGCGACACACAAGGCGCCATTCGTGCATACGAAGAAATTTTGCAGATCAATCCGAAGCATTCTGCCGCTTTGCTCAACATGGCAGAGTGCTATCAAACCAGCGGACAATTGCAACAAGCGATTTCCTGGCTGAAGAAATACGCCGCTAACAATCCTAACGCAGCGGACCTAGGGCAAATTCAAAATCTGATTGTTGCTCTTTCTGAAAAAAGTTCGGAGCAAAAGTCCGATCCGCAGGCGCTCGACTATGTAGGTTGCATTACCGAAGCAGGACGCTTCTACCGCTGGCCGGCCAATCGACTGCCCATAAAGGTATGGGTGGCTCAAGGAGAAGGTGTGCCGGGATTTAAACCGGAATTTCGCAACAGCTTTTTTGACGCGCTTAACTCCTGGATGAAAGCCGGCCAAGGCAGGCTGCAATATGTTCTTGTAGAATCCAAAGAGCAAGCGGATCTCACTGCTGAATGGACAGGCAGCCCGTATGATGTAAAACCGACCGGTCACAATGTCGAACAAGGTGTTTGCATGCTCAAGACACTAGACCGCGGGCATAATTTTATCGAGATTGGCCGCGCTGATATTCGCATTTTGACAATTGACAGAAACAATCAACAGCCCCTTTCAGATGAAGAGATGAAAAAGACTTGCCTGCACGAATTAGGGCATGCCATGGGGCTTCAGGGGCATTCGACCAACAATCACGACATTATGTTCTTCTCGATGTCGAACACCAACTGGCCCGTGCTATCCAAGCGTGACAGAGCGACATTGTTCATGATTTATCAACACTACCGTCCGCTGGTAAGCGTCCAACAATAGGCGCGTGAAAATCAAGGTCGCTTCAAAATCTTGATCATATGCTGGTTTCGCACTGGCGTAAATCCAAGTTTTGAAACCAAATTGCAGGCAGCCGTATTGTCACTGGACACCTCCAGAGTATAGCCGACCGCATCCTGGGCAAATCTTTTCTCCAACCAGGTAATCAGATCGGTTGCGATTGACGAACGCCGGCGCTCTTGTGTGACGCAGATCTCGTCGATATCAATCACGTTGCCACCGTATTCATTGCTCCAGAAAAAAATGATAATGCAATAACCGATGATGCTTTCGCCGTCATCGAAAACTATCAATTGACCTTTGTCCGGCTTTGATTGAAATTCTTGCAAGGTGCGCGACACATCAGTGCGCACATCCGGTGTTTTAGGATCTTCGGCATAAAGCTGATCGGCCAGTTTTTGAACGTGAGGCAGATCAGATTCCGTGCATTGGCGAAACATCTCTGCGACTATGCTTGAGGAGGAGCAAATGATTCGTCGGGAATTTCTTTGCCGAAAGCAACTTCCTCATAATGCTTTTCTGTGTAAACGCGCTTGGGCTCAGCCAAATCGCCTTCCAGATGCGAGACGTCAGCATCCGGCCCCGTGGTTTTTCTAATCTCTGCAATCAAATCGGCAATAAATGTTCGGTCGGCAAACTGATAGGTCTTCACGCGCCTTATTGAAAAATCTTCGCATGAGATCCACATGAATTTGTCATGCGGATGCTTCAGCGTGCTGCCGATGCAATAACACTCGGTGCCGTTGGCGTCTTCCTTTCCAATCATCATAAGCTCTTTATGCCGATCGAAAAATGCAACCGGCAGAAGATCGAGATCGGGAAAGTGCTGCGAAATTTGAGCAACCGAGTTGTACGAGATCATGTTCATCTCGGCGATAGCATGCTTGAGTGTAGGGCGAACTTTGTAGCCGTCTTTATGCCATTTGGTGAATGCCACCTCGCCATCGCATCCTAAAACGCCTTCGTTCCATTGTGATGCCGGATAAGGTCTTTCCAACCACTCGAACCGGAAGAAAAACGGAGTTTTATAAAGCGTGCGAAATTTGACCAGAATCGCCTTCGAGCGCTCATCACCCTCGGCAAAATTCTCGAGATATCCGCTGTCCTCGTAAGATTTGCAGGTGGCATACTTTTCCAGCATGCGATTGACTATTTCTTCTGGGCGCATCGGTCGAATTCTGTCAGCGAGTAAAAATCAATCTAGCTTGTCGCCTGGTCTGGCCAGGTCATCGAGCATAATGATCGCACCTTTCATTTTTTTGCGCTTTAATGTCCGCCCGACTACTTCAGAAATTCCGGCCACGGCATTGACCGGTGCCAGTCGTTTTTCAATCTTCTTTTCTTCCAGGCTGCTCTCAGTGGGAGTGCTGCCTTTTTCAAGATCGAATTTCGGCACCACCACAACCTGAGTGTCAGCCGAGGGTGGATCGTCGGCGAATGCGGCAGACAGGAAGAAAGACCAAAGCGAAACCAGCAGCAGGGAGACTGTGGCTCGTACTGCAAATCGTGAATTCATCTTGCCTCTTTCAAAACTATCTGATTGCCGGAGCGGCAGGCATTTCCATTACTTTGTATCCGGCGGGCACAGCAAAGTCCGAAGCGCTCGGTTTGGCAGCCGAATATTTCAAAAGGCGCATGGTGCTGCTGTAGCCAGGACCATTGGTGGTCGAGAGCACAACACAACCGATGTCGTCGCCGGTCCAGCTTTCGGTTGTCGAATCTTTGTTGACCGTTTGCCAGCCGTGGCAGGGATGTCCATCTATGACCTTGGCGCCTAAAGACTTTGCATTTGCCGCCTTAGCTGACTGTTCGTCGGTGACGGCGGGCTGCTCTTTGTACGGCATTTTCGTGACCATGCGCTGCGATTCCATGACGGAATACATCACCTTTGCCGGTGCATCGATGATCGTGGTCATTTTTCCTGCAGCAGTGCTCATTTCATTGCGAACACGTCCTTGTCCGTCGGTGACCATGCGCAAGGAGTTTTTACCTGCCGAAGATTGAACTTCATAGCTGGCGTCGTAAGGCTTCTTCGACCAGTGTTGAGCCAAGCTCTGGCTGCCGATAGATATTGTCAACACGGCTACCATGACACTTTGTGCAGCGACTTTTCTCATAACCTCTCCTTGGCCCGACAAATTGAGATTAGCTCTCTGAGGGCGGGTGACAAATTACCATGATTCGATAACAACAATTCTCTTGATAACCGTTAAAACGTTTTCGTATTTCCTTTTGTGTAGCTTAATTCCGCATACTGACCAGCTTTTAGTTGTCATCGGCGGATGACTTTCTCTTTACATCGACCCTGAGTTTATTATCATCAGTTATATATACGGGCGTACCGA
>PNKB01000042.1 GCA_013997645.1 Cyanobacteria bacterium PR.3.49 | reverse complement strand
CGGCTCGGCGTCATTGAATTTAGCCTGATCTTTCAAAATTCCTGCCAGATTGCTGAGTGCCACTGCAAAAGAGAAGTCGTCACGCTTCTCCAATTTGCGCATCAAATCTACTGATTGCCTGGCGCAAATCTCAGCACTGGGATAATCGCCTTTGGCTTTATAGACCAAGGAGAGGTTGCCCAGCGTGATTGCTTTATGGGAAGAATTGTTGGTGATACCATCGGCTTCTTTGTCGGCTTTCTTCAAAAGCTCTTCAGCAGCCGTGTAGTTGGCTGCCGACATGGCGCGCTTTGCTCCCAGCGAGTAGCGAATCCAATCTTCTTCCGATGCTTGTGCACTGCAAGGAAAAATCAGCCCTATAGCCAAAGCGATTAGTAAGTTGGAATTCCTCATGTGCCTAGACATGCCTCAAAAGCCCATGTCAATAGCATACACGAAGTTTGCTAATTGGCTAGACGCCTGAGTATATCGAGGTTCTCGCGATCCGGTCCCTTTTCAGAAAAACCAGGCACTTCGAGAATCCAGGGCTGATGCCGCAAAGCCTTGTGCTGCAACATTCTCCGGAATGCCTCCTCGCCAATGCAACCCTTGCCGATATTCTCATGGCGATCTTTTCTTGCGCCCAAAGGAGTTTTTGAATCGTTGGCGTGTATTGCCACCAACCTCGAAAAGCCAACCTCCTTCTCGAATTCGGCGATCGTCGCTTGCAGTCCTTGAGCGGAGCTGACATCATATCCGGCGGCATAAAGGTGGCAGGTGTCAAGGCAAACAGCAAGGCGCTCGTCTCCATTCATCGCATTGATGATAGAGCTGAGGTCTGAAAACCTGTCTCCGATTGTCGTTCCGGCTCCGGCACAAACTTCAAGCGCCAGTTTTGTTTTGCCTTTGTATCCTTTTAGAATTTGTCTCAAGGAAGCGACGACCTTTTTCAGTGCCTCCGGCTTTGCTGTTTGACCAGCGGCACCAGGATGAAAAATGACAGCCTGAGCGCCTATACGATCGGACAAAAAGAGAGTGTGCCGAAGTTTATTGATCGACTTCTCCAAATTCGCCGGGTCGTTCGATGCCAAATTGACCAGATAGTTTCCGTGCACGAAAACAGGGCCAAGTTTCTTTTCGGCTACCTGAGCCACAAAGAGGTCGACATCCTTATCGAGCGGAGCAGCATCTTGCCACGATTGCGGAGAGCCGAGAAAGATCTGCATGACCTGCGCACCAATCTCTTCGGCTTTTGCCACCGAGCCTTTGATGCCGCCATTAACGTGCCCGCCTAACAGCAATTGCTTGCTCTCAGTTTTGGGCGAGGATTTGGAAACAGGGCTCACTTCGAGATCTGCTTATCGCTTACCGGCAGGGGCAATCAGTTTAATCCGCTCTCTAACTGCAGCGGCACTTTGTCCACCGGGCGCAGCTCGCAAGTATGCCTGATAGTCCTTGACCGCGTTGGGAACGTTCTTCAAGGCTTCCCAGAGGGTGCCGCGATAGTAGTAGCACTCGACGCAAGTCTTCGGATCCATCTGCAGAGCGCTGTTGTATTCCGTCATCGCACGGTTCAAGTTGTTCGCCGCTTGATACGCGGTTCCCAAATTCATGTGAGTGGACGGATCGTTCCACAATTTGAGCGCCGCTTCGTAGTCGGCAATCGCACCAGGGAGATCCGGCTTGGCAGCGTCAGTCTGCTTCTTGATCGCAGAGTCGATCAAAGGAGCAGCCTTGACCTGCTGCGCACCAGTCAGCGTCTGTTTGTACGTTGGATTGTTGGGCGCCAGGCTGATCGCTTTCTTGTAAGCCTCAATTGCTAAATCGATATCGTTCTTCGCTTGATAGCAAGTCCCCATACCGTAGTAGAAGGAATCGCTATTGGGCAGAAGAGCAATCGCTTCCTTGTATTTAGCAATCGACTCGTCGTATT
This sequence comes from Cyanobacteria bacterium PR.3.49, assembly GCA_013997645.1. GTDB lineage: Bacteria > Cyanobacteriota > Vampirovibrionia > Obscuribacterales > Obscuribacteraceae > QKMZ01. Next base: position 30,098 of record PNKB01000042.1, on the reverse strand, counting down.
TCTGGTCTGTCTGCAGTTTTACAGCTGCATCGTAAGCAGCTGCTGCATCGCCTTGCGCCTTGACCTGACCGCTCGTTTGCAATTTCACAACGTCATTCACGTTTTTACCGAGACGAGCGATTCGGGATTGCGCATCTGAAACATAAGCACCGCGCGGATCTTTGGCAACGTAATCGCGATACTCGTTCCAAGCCTGATTACCCTTGCCGAAGTTCTCGTCCAAGATACCCATGAAATAAAGGTTGCCAACCTGTCCTTTGGGATCGAGATCATAGCCCTTTTTATACGCGTCATATGCTTTTTGGAAAGCGTCTGTAGCCTGGTAAGCTGCTGCCAAACTTGTCCAACCAGCCGCGTTATTAGGAAACTGTTTCAAACCTTGCTCGTAGAGCGGAATTGCTCCTGCATTATCGCCGGCGGTTTGTTTCTTATAGCCCTCGTTCATGACTGGTCCAACAGCACTTGCTTGAGCAGCAGCAGCGGCTTCCGCGTAAGCCTTATTCTTTGGATCCATGCTTGACGCTTGTTGGAAATACTTCACAGCATTTGCCCAATCTTCCTTTTGCTGGTAGATAGCGCCAAGTGCATAGGGCACAGATGGTTCTTTCGGTTTCAACTGGGCGATTTGCTGGTAAAGTCCAAGCGCAGTGTCGTAGTCCTTTTTCTCATAAGCGGCCACAGCCTGTGCACTTAACTTCTCTGTTTCTGCATTCGCTTTAGCTTCCGCTTGCGTTTGCATCGCTACAGTGTCGTTAACGTTCTTACTTAAAGCCGCAATCCTTGCATTTGCTTCTTTGATGAACTGGCCTGCCGGTGCTTCACGCTTGTATTGATTGTATTTATCAAACGCAGCTTGACCGCGTTTGAAATTTTCATCAATAACTGCCATGAAATAAAGGCTGTTCACTTCACCCTTCGGATCTACGGAATAAGCCTTCTTATAGCTATTGAATGCATTGTTAAAATCATCACTTGCCTGATAAGCACTGCCCAAGTTTCTCCACAGCGGCCCGTTATTGGGGAGAATGGCCAGAGCTTCTTGATACTTCGCAATGGCTTGTGGAAGCTGTCCGTCTTGCTGCAGCTTCACAGCAGCTTCGGCAATCGGTGCAACCTTGTCGCCTTGCGCATCAGCAACAGCGTTCAAGTATTCTTGATTCTTCGGATTCTTCGGATCGATAGACGCGGCTTGTTTGTACTGTGCCATCGCTTCATCGAGTTTGCCTTGCTTTTGCAGGAAAGAACCGTAGACGGCATAGTAGTCGGCATACTTAGGTTGTGCAGCAATTGCCTTTTGAATCTGCGCTATCGCATCATCCATCTTGCCTGCATTGCTCAAATTCATAGCGGCTTGATACGCATCGTCAGCAGTTTTTTCTGCAGCAATTTCTGCCTTGCCTTTGATCTTCTGCGGCGGCTCGCCCTTGTTTAAAGCAGTCACGCGTTCTTTTGCTTGAGTAACATACTTGCCGCTCGGAGCCTGAGCCATATAACGCAAGTATTCGCCCTGCGCTTGCGGTCCTTTGCCAAAGTGCTCGTCGATTACTGCTATCAAATAAAGGTCATCGACTTGCCCTTTAGGATCGACTTCGATTGCTTTCTGATAAGCATCACGCGCTCTGGAATAATCCTCCATCGCATAATATGCGCTGGCTATGTTAAACCAGAGCGGCGCATTGCCGGGCTGAATCGCGAGTGCTTGCTGATATCCGGCAATTGCACCGGTGTAATCTTCGGCTTTGTGTTTTGCCACAGCATCAGCAATGATCGGATCGACTTTTGCTTTCTTAGCCGAGTCCATCGCATCGCTGTAAGTCTTGTTCTTCGGATCTAGACCCATGGCTGTGTTGTAGTCAGCCATCGCTGCATCGTACTGCTTCAACATTTGCTGCGCAGCACCACGGTTGTAGTAGTAGGCAGCATTTTTCGGATCCTTCTGAATCAGATTGCCGTACAGTTTCAGAGCCTCTTCATACTTGCCCTGTTTGTAAGCATCTCCGGCAGCACCTTCTGCTTGTGCAACTTGTTTTTCTTGCAGTGCTGCGGTGCAGCTCTTGTATCCTTCTGCCGCATCAGAATTTTTCGGATCTAATTGCAGGGCTTTTTGATACGCATCAATTGCTTCTTGATACTTCTCTGTCTGTTGATAGCAAATGCCCATGTTTACCCAGATATCCGGGTTATTCGGAGCAGATTGAAGCGCCAATTTGAGTTCTTCAAGAGCGGGTGCATATAACTTCTTAGTAATCAAATCAGCAGCATTGTTGATGTGTTTATCGGTGGTGGCTTTTTTGATTACATCGGGCAGAGCATTAAGCAGCTTCATTGCAGTCGGGTTGTTGCCCTTAGACAATTGAATTGCTTGCTTGTATTCGGCAGTTGCACCACCGAAATCTCCGCGGAATTGCAGCGCTTGTCCCAAACCAATGTGGTTATCCGGCGCCAGAGGATCTTTCTTCAAAGCATCTTCCCAGGCGGCTTGCAGCGCATCGAGCGTATCACTGTCAGAAGGATTGAAAGCAAGCGCTCTGCCAAACGCAGCTACGGCACCAGGCAGATCGCCTTTGGCTTGCAACGCTTGACCGAGTTTTACTTCAACCTCTGCGCTATCTCCAGCACGAGCTGCAGCCTGAAACTCTCTGATGGCATCGTCGGTGTTGTCGCGCACGCGATAAACATCGCCGAGTTTGATGTGAGTGCGCGCATCATCTTTTATCTTCAGTGCTTCTGCATACTCAACAATGGCGCCGACAAAATCACCGGATGCCCGCGCCTGGTCAGCCATTTGCACGCGGGTTTTGAAATCACGCGGATCTTTGCCAAGCATGCGAATTATGCCTTCCACGTTTTGCGCAGTGGTGGCATTCGTTTTGTTCAAATAATAAGCCTGGTGAAACTGCTTGAGAGCTTCATTGGGATTGCTTTTAGCCAGCTGCAGTCCATAGTTGTTATGCGCGATGGCCAGATTTTCTCTTGCCAGTGCATAAGACTTATCCATCTGCAAAGCAGCTTCGAACTTTTGGATTGCCAGTGCGAAATTGCCCGAGTTAAGCGCTTTCACGCCTTCGTTGTTCAAGCCAATCACAGCATTCTGATCGGCGAATGCGATCGGAGCAGAAGGTCCTATGAATACCGTTGCTGCGATGAACAGAGAGAGAAAAATTCTTTTTGCAACACCACAATCTGAACTAGATGACACCACGCTACGCCTCTTGAAAAATCGCGATTCAAACTTTTCGAATACGCTGTAAACCGCCAGCCGGTGGGTTGACCCCCGCGGCTGTTTCAGCATACCAAGAATGGATTTTAATTGATTCTATTTATATGGACATAGGATTTTTACTGAAATACTGGCAACTGCGCCACTTAAAAACCGGCGTTCTTTGCAAGCGGCAAGCAAGCTGAGCGGCAGCCCGCAGAGATTGCCTCCGCTTCCTGTAATTTTTCAGTTCTCAAGCAGACCCGGTCTTATGCCTCGGGCTCGATCAATCCGTAGTTGCCGTCGCGCCGGTGATAAACAGTGTTGACCTGTTGTGTCTCTGAGTTGATGAACATAAAGAAGTCATGTCCAAGCAAATCCATGTGCTTGCAAGCTTCTTCAGGCAGCATCGGCTTCAAAGGGAAGCGCTTCGAGCGAACAATTTTCGGTTTGATATCCTCCAGGGCAATTTCTTTCTGGACGGCGAAATCGTCATCCTCAGAAGGACTGACGTCAACAGGTGGAGCGTGTTCCCCACGTTCCTTGCTCTTCCCGCCCTTATGCCAATACCTTGTCTTGTACTTGCGCAGTTGTCTTTCTATCTTGTCGGCAACCAAATCAATGGAGGCGTACATATTTTCGGTCGACTCTTCTCCGCGAATCACTGAACCATTAAGACTGATCGTAATTTCGGCCGTCTGGTTATGGGCTATCGATGGATTCTTGGCTACGCTGAGAAGGGCTGTAATACTGAGTGCATGATCGAAGTGTTTTTGCGCTCGCGCTAACTTGTCCACCAAATAATCTTTGAGGGCTGGGGTGAGCTCGATATTGCGCCCGGTTACGGTCACTTGCATGATCAAACCTCCTTTCAGAGGGGACTATAAATGGAAAACCGGCCAGGAGAGCCGAGTGCCTCCGCGCTCGCTCATCATGCCGGTGATTTCGGAAAAGTTGAGATCGTCAATTGCTAACCAGCTATGAACCTTGGATTGGCCAAAGTCTGTTCGGTCGAATTTCTTACCAGTTTTGTACCCGCGTCCGGCGAATAATCACCTTAACGCCAACCTTTAAAATCATTTTGATCGCTTGAAAGGCTAAAGACAATCCCTCGAGCGCTCGGCTTAATCTTGCCGTCGTAAGACAGTTGAAACCATCGCGATTTCGGCAATTTACTTCAGTCCGCTGACAGTATCGAGAGCAATCTGTGCCGCGTCTAGATAGCTGAGCGGGCGGGAGCCGGGAGCATTAGAGCTTGCCGGTCTCTCGGCAAAAGCCGGTTGCCCCAGCCAGCCATTGACCTCGCCATCTTTACGGGCGGTGGCTGTTCCTCTATATGCACGTGCGTAGTGCTCGATGGTATTTGGCGGCAGGCGTTTAATATTGCCTTGCACCTCAACCAGCCTGGCCACTACTTCAAGTGCTTCGCGAGGCCACATAGGACGGCGCAGATATTCACTTAAAGCCTCCTCCGAGGCCAGATCCAGACCTTTGGAATCAACAGCCTTGACGCGTGAAAGCAGCTTGTAAGCTCCCACCTTGGTCACGTCAAGGGGCATGGAAGTGCGCTCCAGTGGCGAACGCTTAGCCAGCACATTGTGCCTGTCCAACTGGCGCAAAATAAGGACGTAGAAGTCGCCGCGCGTTATGGAAGCGGAAGGATCGCCCATCGCCAGTGGCTCGATAACGCCGGAAGCTGCCAATTCACGAAGAGCGAACAAGCGATAGCGGGAATTGACCGGGAAGTATTCAAAGTACTTCGAAAGGCATACCAGCTGCTCATCGGTCGGTTGGTGATTGGGGTAAAGGCTGGCGGAAGTCGCCTCGGCGGCTTTGCAAGCACGCATAAAATCGTTGATGGAATCGGCTTTTGTACCCATGCCGTCGCCGATAACATGGACTTCAACATCCGGCTTGCCGCTTAACTGGCGAACCATTTTGACGGTCGACCACGTGTATTCATAAGCTGAGTATTTCTGCCATTTGGAATTCCAGTAAGCCATCGGCGCGATGATGTCGCAGTATTTTGCCAGCAGCTTCCAGGGAGTCTTCGCCACTTGAGGAGCACGGTTCAAAGGGCTGTAAACGACCGCCATAATTGGCATACTCGGACCGACGGCATCGCGAATGTCCTTGAGATAAGCTTCTACAGCCTTGGCGTCAAGATTTTTCTCCAAGTTTGGTGCGACTGCATCGATATGGTCGCCACGCTCGCTGGTGAATTTGGCGGCCGCAATCATCTTGCCTGCGTCAACGGCGGGATTAGCCAATTCATGATAGCCCCAGCAAATGACACGAATTTTGTAGCGGTGCGCTGCATCAATCAGAGCGCTCAAGCGCGCAGGCTCACAGATGGCAGGAGTATTGCTGCGAGATGTCTGGACAAAGAGGTTGCGAATCCCGTGATTGTGCATCTTCTTGCAATAGGCGTCAGCATTCTCGACCAGCGGATAATTCCACATATTGACCCATAGACCGGCTCCATCGGCTGGTCCTGTCAAATGTCGAGACAAGTGACGCGAAGAGTGAGCAGGAACATTGCCCAGCGAAACGCTGTCCTGGGAAAGCGCCGGTGCTACTGTTGAAGCAACGGAAAGACCAGAAAACACGGCGGTGATAGCAAGTGCTTTCACCTTGCTAGCTAAGGGATTAGCTACTAAGCCGCTCATGGACACCTTACTTTCTAGTAAACGGGATTTAACAATTATAGCTACTTACTACTAAAAGTGAATGGCCTTTTATTATTCAAGCAGAACCGGCACATTTGCGCTAGATCGCGCAGCCTGGGCAGTTTTGAGCCTTGAGGAGAAGAAACTGCGATAATTCAATTTTTCCAGGCGAGTGTCCTGATAAATATGTCCCATGGATAAGCGAGTGTTAAACGCTCTGTAAAAAAGGTTGCCAATGAAAATCGCCCTCGGACAGATCAACACCACAGTCGGTGACATCACAGCAAACGTCGAGAAGATGCTGGACTTCGCCAATCGTGCGAAAACGGCAAAGGCGGACTTGATTGTTTTTCCGGAGCTGGCGGTGGCCGGGTACCCTCCTTTGGACTTGTTGCTGAAAGACAGCTTCATCCAAGCCAATTTAGAAGGGGTGCACAGACTAAAAGAGCGCCTGGCAATCCCGGCGATAGTCGGATTTGTCGACATCAATCCCGGTAAAGGCAAACATTTATATAACGCCTGCGCTTTTATAGAAGACGGCGCCATCAAGGCGGTGCAGCACAAAACGCTGCTGCCCACCTACGACGTATTTGATGAAGACCGCTATTTCCAACCGGCTTCCCAGCACACGCCTATTCTTTTTAAGGACGTAAACATCGGTTTGTCCATTTGCGAAGACATTTGGACGCGCGGTGACATCCTGGAAAAACTCTCTTATCAGATAGATCCGCTGCAACTTTTAAGCGAAAAGAAACCGCAACTTTTGATCAATATTTCGGCGTCGCCTTTTGCGGTCGGCAAGGAGCATATCCGACAGGAGCTGGTCAAAGAGCAGACCAGACGTCATAAACTGCCGATGATTTACGTCAACAGCGTTGGTGGAAACGACCAGTTGATTTTTGACGGTCGCTCTTTTGTGATGAATGAAAGAGGCGAACTTATAGCCATGGGCAAAGCTTTCGAAGAGGATCTGATCTTCGTGGATGTTGAGCTGGCGGCCCACGAAGAAAGTTTCAAAAGTGCAAATGAGGCTGAAGCCAAAATCGCACCGGGAAAAGTTCGCAAAGAAACGGCTGTAAAACTGACAGGGACGATCGAAGAATTTTCCGCTGACAGAACCGTAAACACACTTGCTGCTCTGGTTTTAGGCACGCGCGATTACATGCGAAAATGCGGTTTTCAAAAAGCCGTAATCGGACTGTCCGGCGGAATCGACTCTGCCGTAACGGCTGCCATTGCCGTCAAGTCCGTGGGAAAGGAGAACGTGATGGGCATTGCCATGCCTTCACCATTTTCTTCCCAACATTCAATCGACGATGCTCGGGAGCTTGCCGAAAGCCTGGGCATCGAGTTTCATATTATTCCTATCGAGCCGGCAATGAAAGCCTACGACACAATGCTTGCCGACCTTTTTCAGGGGCGAGAAAGAGACGTTACCGAAGAGAATATCCAAGCGCGCATTAGAGGCGCAATCTTGATGGCCGCCTCCAACAAGATGGGTCATCTCGTTCTGGCTACCGGCAACAAATCGGAGTTGGCCGTCGGCTATTGCACCTTATATGGTGACATGTGCGGGGGGCTTGCGGTAATATCCGATCTGCCCAAGATGATGGTTTATGACGTAGCTCGCTATATTAACGAAGAGGCTGGAAAGGCGATTATACCGGTAAGCACGATTGATAAACCTCCGTCTGCAGAGTTGCGACCCAATCAACTGGATCAGGACAGCCTGCCACCATATGTGATACTGGACGGCATTTTGCATGCTTATGTAGAACAGCGCCGCAAACCTGATGAAATTATCCGCCTTGGATATCGCCCCGAGGTCGTGCAAGATGTGATCAACCGCATCGACCGCAATGAATACAAACGAAAGCAAGCGGCGCCCGGACTTAAGGTCTCCTCCCGCGCTTTCGGCATGGGCTGGCGCATGCCCATCGCCCAGCGATTCCAGGAAAAGGCGTCTGTTCCAGCGACAGGAAAGCCTTGAGCGGATCGCCCTAAAATCAGTGCTATGCTGGTAGCGAACAATTAGACATGGTTTTGATTGTTATTTAATTTGTCGCATTTCGTTCGCCGCGACTTCGGCTGCAAATAATTGAATAAGTAGACTGAGCCTACGCTTTTTCTGGACTGCCTGGAGGTCCGCATGAACCGCAAGGAAGAAGAGATTAAAAAGAAGCTCCTCGAGCTGGAGACCACGGTTCTAAAAGAATCACCCGGCCAGCTTGCCGCCGAGCATAAAGGTACTACTCTCAAGACTGGCAGCTCAGAGACACCATCGACCACGGTGAAATCGGACCTCTGTTATTTCGGCGGGTTGGGGCTTATTGGTGTCGGGCTTCTGATGTTTTTCCAGCACGTCAGTGTTGGAAGCGGCGGCTTGTTTGCCATGCTGGGTTTGGGCGGCGGCGGCTTCGGGCTGTTGCTGATTCCATTGATGGTCGGCATCGGCTGGATGTTTTATGATTCTAAGAGCCGCGCCGGCTGGATGATTACGGCGGGGTCGTGCGCCCTTATCTTTTTTGCAGTTCTTTCGTCATTGCGCATGACTTTCGCAAACATGAGCTTGCTCAGCACCATCATCATGCTTTTGCCCTTCGCTATCGGCGGCGCCCTCCTTCTAAAAGGTATGGGCGGACCGAAAGGCGTCGAAGAAGCGCTAAAAGGCGAGATCAAGCAAATCAAGAAAGAAAAGGAAAGTTAAGTCATTCCTGGGATTTATGCATCTTTTCAACGCCCGCTAGTAGACTAGGGCGTTCGATAATAAGGCTGCACCCGGAAACACACAATGACTCAAGCACAATTGGAAACGGACAGAAAGCTGGTTCAGCTCGAAAAACGCCCGAGCGGAGTGGCAATAATCACGTTCGACTCGCCGCAGAAGGAAAACTTTCTTTCAACACCTGTGCTGATTCAACTGGAAGGCGTTGTTGGCGAAATTGAGCAAGACCCTGGCATCAAGGCTGTCGGCATCGTCTCAGCCAAGGACCACAATTTTATCGCCGGTGCGGACCTGCACGAAATTCTCAGCATGGACGCGGACCAAAATCATGCCATGTCGCGTCGTGGACAGGCCTTGTTGACACGCATTGCCAATCTGCCAATTCCCGTTGTGTGCGGCATCCATGCCACTTGTTTGGGCGGCGGATTAGAGCTGGCGCTAAGCGCGTCCAGAAGAATCGCCACTGATTGTCCAGAAACCAAAATCGGCTTGCCTGAAGTGAAGCTTGGATTAATTCCCGGTCTGGGCGGCACGCAGCGTCTGCCTCGATTGATCGAGCTGAGAGCGGCTTGCGAATTCATCCTCTTTGCGCAGACTGTAGATGCCAGAAAAGCTCATGAGCTAGGCATCGTCGACGAGCTGGTCAGCAAAGAAAATCTCTTGCCACGAGTGGAAAGCTACGGATTGGAACTGGCAAAGGATCCTGATTGGAAAGCGCAACCACATGGTGCCACTCCGGAAACACCAGAAAAGCAAGAAAAGTATTTCAAAATGATGGAGCGCACCCTGCGCATCAAAACAAAGGGAAATTACCCGGCGCCGGTCAAAGCTCTAGAAGCAGTGCGCACCGGGCTGTCGCAGGGGATGGAGAAGGGTCACGAATTTGAATCTCGCGCATTCGGCGATCTTTCATTCAGTGAAACCGCCCGCAATATGATCTTTCTGTTTTTCACAACAGAGTTCTACAAAATGTCTGCTTCCGCTAAAGCGGCAAAGCAGGGAGCAGAGCCGATTAAAACTGTCGGCATCATCGGCGGTGGCATAATGGGCACCAACATTGCCAGCTGGGCCGCGATCAGAGGCTTTGACGTAATTGTAAAAGCAGCCAGCGACGCCCGTCAGGAAATGATGTATGAGACGGTGGTCAATAATGTCAGCCGTGCAGAAAAAGGGGCGGAGAATGGCAAAGAAACCGTTGCAACCGGTTCGATAAAATCTGCAAACACATTCGAAGACTTGTCCGACGTTGATCTTCTTGTTGAAGCTTGTGCAGAAGACCTCGACAAGAAAGTTGAGATCCTCACACAAGTTCTGCCGACTTTGAAGCCGAGCGCAGTAGTCGCTACCAATACATCTTCACTCTCAGTCAACGAGCTTGTCGAAAAGCTCTCGATGAAACATGAATGTTTCGGCATTCACTTCTTTCATCCGGTCGATCGGATGCCGCTTGTGGAAGTGATATCGGCAAAAAACACCAGCAAGGAGAATCAATCGAAAGTGCTGGCATTTCTATCGGCATTGGACAAGTTGCCTTTGCCGGTCAAGGACAGCACATGCTTTGTGGTTAACAGACTGCTTTGCTGCTACATCCTCGAGGCAGCCAGACTGGTGGAGCAAGGTGTGGCCATGACCTGGATCGAAGATGCTGCACTCGATTTCGGAATGCCGCTGGGACCCTGGGGCGTTACCGACGAAGTGGGTATGGATGTGGCGCTTCTGGTTGCCGACTCGCTGCAGACACAAATCGGCGAGCGTTTTACCAAGCCGGCCGTCCTTAAAGGAGTGGAAGATATCGGCATTATCGGAAAACGCCATGGCAAGGGACTCTACAATTGGGACGAATCAGGAAAAAACCTGGGATTCGATCCCGATCTTTCCAATGTTTTAAAACTAAATGTCAGCACTGAAAAAGTGCCAGCGGAAGAATGCAAGAAATTAGCAGAGCATATTATCCTGCCGATGATTGATGAAGCCGCACGGTGCCTTGAAGAAAGAGTTGTGCGTCGCCCTCGAGAAATCGATGTAGCGACCGTGATGGGAATGGGTTTCCCGCCTTTCCGCGGCGGTCTTTTGCGTTATGCCGATTCGCTCGGTATTCCATACATAATCGAAAAGCTGGAAGAAATTTACAGCCAGCCGGGACCAAAACGTTCTGTTAGCAATTATCTCAAACAAATGAACGAGACAGGCAGAAGCTTTTACAGCAGCGGCAAAGAGAGCAGTGACTAACACAAAGAAGAGACTCTTTGTCGGGACATTTCTGGATGCCCAATCGGCCTCAGCGGTTGCTAATTTCAAAAGCCTCAATCCGGATTTGTCTCAGAAATGGCAATTGAAGGCTCGCTTTGTGCCACTGCCAAAGCTGCATCTGACCTGGCTTTTCCTTGGTGATGTAGAGCAAGACCTGCTCGAAAACGTAAAGACAGATCTGGAAGAAACAATCAGGGTCTGGAAGGAGTCGGAAAATGGCAGCGCGTTCGAAATCAGCTACGACAGCCTTGTCGTCTGGTCATCGCTTAAGTCTCCACGCGTTCTGGTTTTAGAAAGCACCGGCGCTTGCCCGCCTGCCACCAGCTTGAACCAGGCGATAAATATAGGATTAGGCAATTATCTGGACAAGAGCGACAAAATGGAGCGCTTCGATCGATTTCGCCCGCACCTCACCATATGCCGATTTTCTCCCGATTCGCGGATGAAGACAAAAACCAGGCGCAATCTAGACGATGTTCAAACGGCGGAAAATCTATTTCCACTGCCGCACAGAATAGACACAGTCTCGCTGATTGAAAGCGATCTCAAGTCAGGCCCGAATGGCTATTCGAGCATTCTGGATATTTCACTGCATCTTTAGAAAACGCAGTTTATAGACTACTGAAAGTTTTCTTTGAGATAAGCGCGCATACGCTGGAACATCGATTTTTTCGCGGGCGGTTTGCTCACCTTGACCGGAATCTCGGAAACCTGTTTGGGTGCCGGATTGCTCACCGCCTTTACCGGCTCTTTATGCGTGTTTTGATTGATCAATTGCGCCGGTGCCGTTTTCACAGGCGGCGCAGAATGTGCAGGAGTATGATGCGGAGCCGATGGGGTGGTCAACTTCGATTCCGGCTTTGATTCGGTCCTGGTATCAGGCTCGGTGCTCGATTCCGGCGCTGCCTTGGTTTTTGCAGCTTCGGACGCTTCACCACCGGCAGTGGCACCAGGTCCATCAACTTCGAAAATTTCTTTCTGATTGAGATCAGTTGCGGAAGAAGGGTCTACTTCTATAGGTCCTTTCAGTTCAAGCCCGCTTCCGGACGGCACAGGGCGAACGACTTCCTCCAAAGGACGAAGCGGAGTCACTTTTACTTTCTCTACATTGTCGAGCTTTTTCTCGACAGTTTCCTTCGCGTCAACTTGCACCGGATGCGGTTGCAAAATTGTAGAGGCCGTTGGCTCAGGAGCCTTCCAGGTCTTCACCTCTTGCTCGAGACCTTTTACCTTATAGGCCAGTGCACGGCGCTGGAAATTGCGGTTATAAGCAAGAAATCCGTCCAAATCGAAATTGACCGGATCCGTGTGATCGCCTTGTTGGGCATAACGGTGAGTGATGACGTTGGCATTTTCTACCTGATATCGCTGCTGCAGATAAGCAAGCAATTTGTTGACTGCTTCACGCTGAGCTTGGGGGTAATTTTGCCGCCCGGTGTGATTCATCTCGATGCCGATGCTGTTGTCGTTATTGATGCCCGGCAAAGTTTTGAAGATGTTGACGTGTACGGTGGCCAGGTCAGGATCGACAGCTTGATAAATAGTGCCGTCTCTGTCTACCACGTATTGAGCACCGGGATGGCGGCGCCCCATCGAACTCCAGCCTTCAATGACATTGACTGCGCTGACCGGAATTCCTGTTTCGGTCGAATGCAAAATGATGTATTTTACAGGCTCGCGTCTGTAATAGATGCCGCCCCGCAAGGGATGGTATTGAACGATCCCGGCTCTTACAAGCGAGCGCGCCGGGAAACTATCGGCGATACCACGGTCCCAGGCACGAGCAATGCGCTCGCTGGTCGATTGATCGAGCGGGCTCTTATCAAAGGACGGCGCATGCATTAGAAAAATACTGAGCGGATAAGCATACTTCGGACGTGGCTGCCTGACTATGCGAATTTTGCGCCCTCTGGAAGACCTGCTGCTTTTTACCGCTACAGTCTTTCTTTTCGAGCCCGAGTACTGCACAACTCTAGATGAGCCAGTGCGCGAGGATCTTGCAGAACCGCGCGTGCGTCCCGTGCTACGACTCGAGGGCGCTGCATGACTTTTTGATCGCGCAGATTTGCTGCGGGCTTCGGCGGCTTGATCGCTAAGGCATATAGATGATGCCACCATCAATGCGGCAAGCAAAAGCGGAATTGGGCGAAACCTGGTAAAGACGCGGTTTTTCAAAAGCATTTACAACAAAATCCATGGGCTGCCGAGTTCGTATTATAGGTTCTGAGCTTTTCATTAGCAACCTCAGCAATTTGACTGGACGCGCGCTCGAGGGCAGCGGTTCCCAATTTCATTACGCAGGAAACAGCATGACAACACGCGTTTCACCATTTCAAACACGCGTGATTAAATTGCGTTCGCGATCAATTCAATCTATCCAGCCGCCACCGATAATATATGCATCGGACAGATCGTAAATGCCCAGCACCTGTCCAGGTGTTATGGCCGGCTGAGGATCATCGAATACAACCGAAACTTTCAAATCAGGCAATGGTGTAACCAGGGCTGGTGCCGTCGGACTGTTATATCTGATTTTCACCTGCGCCCGGAATGGCTCTACAGGTGGTGCCTCAAGCATCCAGTTCATGAATGAAGCAGTCAACTCGCGGCGCAACAATGCCGCTTTAGGACCAACATAAACAATGCGCATATCGGGATCGATAGACGTCACGTAGAGCGGCTCTTTGTGCGAAATATTGATGCCGCGCCGCTGGCCGATGGTGAAATTGTGGGTGCCCTTATGCTCGCCCATCAGATCGCCGGTCAGCGCGTGCAAAATCGGACCGGGCAATTCCGGCAAAAATCCTGCCAGATACTCTTGCGGTGTTTTGTTCATGGGAATGAAGCACAGATCCTGGCTGTCCGGTCGATTGGCGGTCGTCAATTGGGCATCGCCGGCAATCGCGCGAATCTGGTCTTTAGTGTAGTCACCTAAAGGAAGAAGGGTATGTTTCAATTGATCCAGGGTCAAACCCCAAAGTACATACGACTGGTCTTTCTTGGGATCGAGTGCCCGAGCCAGTCTTATCTGTCCGTCAATTTCCTGGATGCGTCCATAATGTCCCGTGGCGATGTACTCGGCGCCTAAAATCTTGCGTCCATAATTCATCAATGCGCCCCACTTAATCACCGTATTGCAGAGGCTGCAAGGCAACGGCGTTCGGGCGCGCGCATAAGACTGATGGAAATCATCGATAATCTGCGTTTTGAACAACTCGCGCAAATCGACCGCATGATGGTCGACACCGAGCTGTTCGCAAACGCGGGCTGCGTCGATCATGCCCGTATCACAGCAGCGGCTGCCGGACTTGATCAGCCAGCCGGTTACACCGACTACATCGTAACCTTGCTCTTTAAGAAGATATGCCGTTGCAGAGCTGTCCACTCCACCACTCATCAAAACAGCAACACGCGTTTTGCCGGCAGGCACGGCTGTGACCTCACGAGCACGCGCGACTGCACAAACAGCTTCCAGCATTTCCTCCGTGTGAGAATTTGCCTGGCTGGCGCTTTTGATCTCGTTTTCGGTGACGCTCATTGTCCTTCTTCTTTGCTCGGCAGAATGGGGCTCGTCTTCCAGAGAGGCAAGCCGGCCAGGATGTTGATTGTACAACAGACCCCAATGATTGTCTTGACAGCCTGCATAAGCTTTACAGCTGTGCCTTTAAAAGATTCAAATTGGTTTTTCTGGGCCGCTATTTACTGTCGCCGGTAAGACGCTTGAGCCGCTGGCGTGCCTGCTTTGCGTTCTTTCCATTGGGAGCCAGCTCCAAATATTTGTTGTATTCGCGCACTGCATCCCGGCTTTTCTCGGTTTTCTCAAGAAGAATGGCAAGATTGTAATGAATGACAGGCATTGATTTGCCCGCCTGGGCCAGGGCCATGTGATAGTTGCGGCTGGCCTGAACCAGCTCTCCTCGCGACTTCTGCAACATTGCCAGAGCATTGAAAGCAGCAGGAAATGGCTTCTTCAACTGTTGCGTTTCTTGTACGGCGATTTTGAACTCTTTTTCCGCCTCTTTGGTCTCATTTTTGAGACGCAAAGCCTGTCCCAGATTGTAGTGGGCTTGAGGGAAACTGCCTTTTTTCAGCTCGATGGCTTTCCTGTAAGCACGAGCGGCTTCATCGAATTTTCCCTGGCGGATGAGCACATATCCATAGTTGTTGTAATTATTTGCCGTCTTTCCTTGAGTCGACCCAATCAGCCTGGACAAGTCGCTTTCAGCCTTGCCCCACTCTTGCGCCTTGACCATATCGGCAATTTGAAACGGCGAGGGACCTACCGATGAGTTCGCCGACGCGCTCGACGACACTGGAGCAGTACCGGCATTCTCGCCAGGCGGCATAAATCCGGCTCTCAAATCAGAGATCTTCTGGCGCGTATCGGCAGCGTACCTGGGATTCGGCTCATGCTTGATCGATGTTTCATAATACTGAATAGCCTCAGGAACATGCTTGCGGGCGGTTTCAATCATGCCCAGATAAAAATATCCCAGCGCATAGTCAGGCTTGTATCTCACCGCTTTCTGCGCTTCTTCGTAAGCTTTGTCGTATTGCTTCAGCCGGTAATAGAGCATGGAAAGCCCGTTGTATGCGGGTGCGTAGTCGTTTTGCAAACGCACTGCCTCTCCATAATGCCGCGCCGCATCTTTGTATTCGCCCTTGTCGCGCAGCACATCGGCTAGATTCTTGTGCAGTTGCGCATCGTTGCCGTGAGTCAATTGCAGAGCCTGGCGGAAACAGAGGGTCGCTTCGTCATAATGTGACTCGCCTTGCTGATAAAGATTCAAGCCCAGATTGCAAAGCGCTTCCAAATAAAGCGGGTCGATCGTCAAAGCGCGCCGGAAATTGGATTCCGCCTCTTTCAAATGCCCTTCTTTGAAATAGGTAATGCCGATGCTGTTGTAGCAAACACAACAGTTCTGGTCGAAGCCGAGAGCTTCTTGAAGCACCTTTCTGGCGTCATCAAATTTGCCTTCGCGACCCATGCGACCGGCGATATCGATGCGCTGCTCGACTTCCGGAGCATACCTGTATTTTTGCGCAACGGCAGGCTGAAAGAGCGCTGTGACGAGGAAGGCAGCGGCGCACAAACAATATACCGAGGTCAAAAAACGTCCGAAATATGTCCGGCCAGCTCTAGAGACCGTTATCTCTATTTTTTGTAGGGCTGGTGACATTTCCTTATCCTTAAACAATACCAAGGACATAATACCTGAAGGTCTTTGAGCTTTCTGTAAAGTCGCTCAAGATGATGAAAGAAGCAGCCACAGTCCCCTTCCAGGGCAAAATTTGCAACGCCGTCATAAATCAGACACAAAGAGGGCGACCCTGAGGTGCTACATGCTAGGATAAAAAATTCGCCAAAATTGGCTTACTCACGGAGCTTGAAGTTTGAATCAGGCGACATCATCAGGAAATATGGCAACTCAGTCCTCGAATACCGGCGAACCCAAACGTGAAGTGCGCGAGAACATACTGGCCGGCGCCCTTCACCAGAGCTTTCTCAACTCGCCGCAATATGCAAAATTGCTGGCCCGCACCGCCCGCCATTCGCAAGCAGAGCTCAATTTAGCGGGACTTTCCGACTCGGCGAAGTCTCTGGTCTTGTCCGTTTTGAACCACGAAGTGAAGCGTCCCTTCTTCATCGTCGTGCAGGACAACCAGGTAGCGTCCAGACTCAAGCACGAGCTCACTAATCTCAGCCGCTATCCGGTCTATTTCTATCCGTCCTCAGAAGTTTCCCCCTACGAGCAAGTGCTCAGCAGCCCTGACAATATCGCTCCGCAATTGGAAGTTTTGAACAGAATTTCTGCCGGCGGCGACCAGCCCTATCTGGTAATTGTGCCGATCCGGGCTTTGGTGCAAAGAGTTCTCGATGCTGAAACTTTGAAAGAAAAAAGTTTCTATCTCAAGCGTGGAGAAAGCGTCGATCGCGATGAACTGGCGCGCCGCCTGGCCGGGCTTGGCTATTCACGCGAGAGTCTTGTCACTTTGCGGGGCGAATTCAGTATCAGGGGCGATATTATCGATATCTATCCCTCAAGCGGATATCCGATGCGCATCGAGCTTTTCGATGATGAAGTCGAGTCTATTCGCCAGTTCAACATCGACAACCAGCGCTCCGTGGACGAATTAAACGAAGCGCTGATTCCACCGCGTTTCTGGATTGTTCTGGATGACAGCAAAGAATTCAAAGACGATCTCATCAACAAACTCAGGCAGGCTGCAGAAACATCGGCTGAAAAACTTGATGACGGCGCCAGAGAAACTCTTCTGTCTATCATCGAGAATGACTTGACCGGATTTGCATCCGGGCAATATCCAGAGTCCTGCGAATACTATTATCCTTTTGTCAGCGACAAATTTGCGACCTTAGCCGATTACCTGCCGGACAAGTCGCTGGTGTTTTTCGATGAGTGGGATTTGCTCACATCGTCCCTGCTCGGCTATGAAGAAAAGCTCAATGAAGCGCTCAATGAAGGCGTTTCGACGGGCCGACTCTTGGCTCTGCCGCGCCCATTGCATTCTTCCTTCGAAGAATTGAAAACCAAAATCAATAGTTTGCAGCGCGTCTATCTCTCCAGCTTGCCTGCATTTCCTGATGAAGCAGAGCATGCAGTTGTGCAATTCGACTGCCATCCAATCGAACGCTTCGGCAATCAAATGCAGGCGGTGATCGACAAAGTGCGTTCTTTCAGGCGCAACGATTATCAGGTGGTCATCTCAACAGAGCAGCCACAGCGCATGCTGGGCCTTTTGCGCGAGTGGGACACTCCGGCGCGATATCTGGGTGCGGAAAGCGATATCCGGCACCATGAGCCGAGCTCGCCGGAAGCGGCAGCAGCAGCTGGGAATATCACAGCCCCCGAATCAGGCGGAATTTCATTTACAGAACTTGTCGCACGCGGAAAAACGCCGGGACAAGGCAGCGAAGTCTGGGTGACACGGCACGGCTTCGTTTCAGGTTTTCGCATGGACGACACCATGCTCGTCTCTATTACCGACGCCGAGATGTTCGGGCTGAAACGCAGGCCGACAGTCTATCGCCGCCAGGTTGCTGAAAAAACATACGAGCGATTCACGTCGGTTTCCGATTTGAAAGTTGGCGACTATGTGGTGCACATGAAGCACGGCATCGGACAATTCGTCGGCGTGCAAAGAATTGCCGTAGACGCCCAGCAAAGAGAGTATCTGACCGTTCAATATACAGGCGAAGACAGGCTCTATGTGCCGGTCGACCAGATCAATCTGCTGAGCCGTTATCGCGGCGCCGGTGACAGCGCTCCACGTCTTTCGAGACTGGGCGGAGCCGAATGGGAATCGACAAAAAAACGAGTCAAGAAATCAGTCAAAGCGGTCGCCGAAGACCTCGTCAATCTGTATGCCATTCGCGCCAAGCAAGAGGGTTTCCAGTGCATACCGGACACGCCCTGGCAGTATGAAATGGAAGAAGCATTTCCTTATGAAGAAACACCCGATCAGTGGCAAGCTATCCTTGATGTAAAAAAGGACCTGGAAGCCAATAAACCAATGGACAGGCTGATTTGCGGCGACGTCGGATTCGGCAAAACGGAAGTGGCGATTCGCGGCGTTTTCAAAACAGTCATGTCCGGAAAACAGGTTGCGGTTCTCGTGCCGACAACAATTCTTGCCCAGCAGCACTTCAACAATCTGTGCGAACGCTTTAGCGCCTACCCGATAAGAGTCGGCTTATTGAGCCGTTTTAGGACGGCAAAAGAACAAAGAGAAGTGGTGCAAAAACTTTCAGTGGGTGAGTGCGATGTCGTTGTCGGCACTCATAGAATGCTGCAGAAAGATATTGCATTTAAAGATCTGGGCTTGCTCATCATCGACGAAGAACAAAGATTCGGCGTCGGTCACAAAGAGAAATTGAAACAATTGAGAGTGATGGTGGATGTTCTCACCATGTCCGCCACCCCCATTCCAAGAACCTTGCACATGGCCCTTTCAGGTGCACGCGACATGTCATTGATCCACACTCCTCCGGTCAATCGTTTGCCCATCAAAACGTTTGTCGGAGAGTACAAAATGCCTCTTGTGCGCACGGCAATTCTGCACGAGATGGAAAGAGGCGGGCAAATTTATTTTGTCCACAACAGAGTCGAGTCAATCGAGCAGATTGCTTTCGAAGTTAAACAGCTGGTGCCGGAGGCGCGCATAATCATCGGTCACGGGCAGATGTCCGAGCGCGATCTGGAAAATGTCATGCTGGATTTCGCTGCGCATCAATTCGACGTGCTTGTCTGCACGACCATCATCGAATCCGGACTGGATATTCCAAACGTCAATACGATCATCGTCAATGAGGCCGACAAATTCGGTCTTGCACAGCTCTATCAGCTGCGCGGGCGGGTTGGTCGCTCTGACTTGCAAGCATATGCATATTGCCTGTGCCGCCCGCAGAAGGTGCTGACCGAAACAGCTCAAAGCCGTCTCAAAGCGATTCGCGAATTTACATCTCTGGGCTCGGGCTATCAAATCGCTTTGCGCGATATGGAAATCAGAGGAGTAGGAAACATCCTGGGATCCGAGCAACACGGGCACATGATCTCAGTCGGTTTCGAGCTTTATTGCAAACTGCTGGAAGAATCCGTGGCCGAGCTCAAAGGACAGAGCGTGGCTTCCGATGCGGATGCGCAGATTGATATCAACGTTACGGCCTTCATACCGGAAACCTACATGCCGGATGCCGATCAACGCTTGATTGAATACAAACGCCTGGCCGATGTGAAAAATCATCGCGATCTTTCCGTCCTCAAGGAAGAATGGAAAGACCGTTTCGGCAAGCCGACCGAGGAAGTGGAAAATCTTTCCAAGGTGGTCGGACTGCGCCTGCTCTGTGCAAAAGCGCAGGTTTCCGGCATCAAGCCGGACGGTCAAAGTCTCAAGCTTTCCGTCGCCTTCAGACTGAACGAATGGATGCCGATTCAGAGCCGCCTGCCCAAACACCTGGCCACAAGAACTACTTACAAACCCGGACAAGCAGGAGGCATCGGTCCTTCTCCTTGCATTCTGGTGCGCTCGCAGGGACTCTCACCGGTGGAGCAATTGGATTTACTGGAAGAGTTGCTCGGCGCCATGGTTCTCACCTCCGCTGCAAAATAAAGGGAAATAAATGAATAGGCAATTAGCACTGACCCTGGCCATAGTCTCTCTCGTTTCCTTGCAGGCATGCAAAAAGCCGGACCCGGACACCGCCACTACGGGCGACACCACAAAGACGGCCACACAAGACGAGAAGACAGGCGACAGCAGCAAGCCGGCCACAGATGCTCAGAAAAAGCCGGTCATGGACCTGCCCCAAGTGGCCGATGCCATGAAAGTAATCAAAGCCAAGCAGCTCGGCGATGAGGTCGTCATCTGCTATGTCGAAGGGCAGCCGGTGACGATGGGCAATTACCGTCGCCAACTAAAAACCAATCTGCAAAAGTTTCAGGACACCCTGGCAATGGATCCCGGCATCTCCAAGCCCTATGTTGAGGAGGCTCGCCGGCGCGGATTGACCCTCACACAAGAAGAAAAGACAAAGCTTCTCGAAACGGCAAAAATAGCGCACGGCAGTTCAGACGCCTCATTCAAAGACTTTCTCAAAAGCAGCAACTTGACCGAAACTAGCTTCAATAATCTGATTTTCGAACAAGCGCTGGCCAGGAAAATGTTCATCACATTGCAAGAAGAAGGGCTTCTCGATTCGCTGGTCGACCATGAATTGTTCCTGGCTGAAGGGCGCGCCAGAGGGTTTGCCACCAAAGCATTCAACAATTACATGGAATTGAAAAATTCCGAAGTCTATCCCAAAGCCCTCAAGCAATCAGGCTTGTCGCCCGAGCTTTACCGTGACGATATCGTCAATAATTTCATGGTGCTCATGGTTCAAGACAAAATCGTCAGCGAATCACCAGTCACGGACGAAGTGGCCAAAAAGTTTTACGAAGCCAATAAAGAGAAGTTGAAACATGGCGAGCGCGTACGATTAAGCCAGATCATCATTGCCGCGCCGGAAGAAAACATCGGCTCGCTGGAAGGCATCAAGAGCCAGATTGTTCGCTTAAAGCCGAATATCAGCCCGAGCGAACTTGATGAAGCGATCAAGGCCAAAAAGGTGGAAATCGAGCACAAAGCGCAGGACATACTCAAGCGTGCGCAGAAAGGCGAGGATTTCGCTCTGCTTGCCAATGAAAACACCGACGACGTGCAGGCGCGTGCTGCAAAAAGCGGAGGAGACGCCGGTTTTGTTGAAACCTCAATGCTTAATCCGCAAGTCAAAGGTGTCGTTGAAAAGCTGCAAGCCGGTCAGGTCGCGCCCCAGTTGATTCCTATTGAGATCGGCTACGTGATTGTCAAAGTATCGGAACGTCAGCCACCCGGCACTTTTGCCTTTGCGGAAATCAAGGATTTCCTCAAGCAAAAGTTGCAGGAACCCAATGCCAAAGCCTCCCTCGAGCGCTGGCTCAACGCCCGCCGCAAGACAGCAAAAATCGAGCTCTCGAAATCCGTGCGCGCTGAGCTGAAAGACAGCAATCTCGTTAAGTCGACCAGCGCGGCGGTCCACTGATGCTATCTCTTGAAATTTGCCACTATATTTGATGCCCAGCAGTTTTTCGCCATATCTAAGGAAGAATGGTTGTAAGATCTGAGGCAGGGAAATCTTAGCTCTTGGAATTTCGCGTTTATGGTCAACGAGACTTGGGAGAATCTGAAACGGCAGGGCCAGAAGGCTTTCAAGGCACAGGACTATGACGAGTGCTTGAAATGCTGGACCTCGGCGCTGGAAGAAGCGATGAAGTCAGGTCCCGAAAACCTCAGAATCGGCACCAGCTGTGTCGACCTTGCCCAGCTTTATATTCATACCAACCGCCACGAAGAAGCCGAATCCTTGCTCAACAGAGCCCTCAAGATTCGAGAAGCTCAGCAAGGTCCGGATCATTTGCATGTTGCCGAGTGCTTGTCCTTTCTGGCCAGAACTCATTTAGCACAGGGCAAAGTGGACAACGCTGAAGACCTTCTCAGGCGAACTCTGGTTATTCGCGAGAAAGCGCTCGGTCCCGACCATCCTAAAGCCGGCGAAAGCCGCCGCGCTCTGGGCAATTATTATTCATTGGTGGGCCGCTTTCCCGAAGCAGAGCCGATACTGCGCCAGTCGCTCACACTCAAAGAAAGCCCCCTGGCGCCTGACAACCTTGAAGTTGCGGACAGCTTGAAGACTTTTGCACGCGTTTTGAGAAAGCTGGGTGAGTACGAAGAAGCGACACAGTATTACGAAAGAGCGCTCAACATCAAAGAGAAGGTGCTTGGCTCAGATCACCTGGACGTTGCAGAAGGTCTGCGCAGCCTGGCCAACAACTATTCGTACATGGGCGATTATGACCGCGCCGAGCCGCTGCACCGACGTTCTTTGGAAATCTTCGAGCGCAATCTCGGCTCCGATCACCCGGAAGTGGCTACAGGGCTGCACAATCTCGCCGTTCTTTATCACCGCACCAACAAATTCTCCCAAGCCGAGCCGCTTTTCATTCGCGCTCTGCAACTGTTCTCATCAGTGCTCGGTACAGATCACCCAGAGGTGGCAACAACTCTGGTATCGATGTCACTTTTTTACGAATCGAAAGGGCGCATGGAAAAAGCCGAGTCGCTTTCCCGACAGGCTCTGGGTATTTACGAGAAAAATTTCGGCAGCGACCACGTCAATGTCGGCATGAGCCTGCGCAACCTGGCCAATATCTGCAAAACACAGGGGCGCATGAAAGAGGCCGAAGATCTGCAAGCAAGAGCAGATCAAATTTTGGGCGCCGCTCGGCACTAAGCGACAGTTTCAAAAACTATTGAACGAAGGGATTCTCGCGCTTTTCCGACCAGATGTCGGTATTCGGCCCGTGCCCCGGAATGACTTTGGTTGAATCGTCCAAGGTAAAGAGCCGCTGCGAAATTGATTTGATGATCTCATCGAAAGAGCCTCCCCAGAGGTCGGTTCTGCCGATCGATCTTTGAAATAATGTGTCGCCGGAAAGCAATGTGCTGTCTTTTTCCTGCACGCTGAAACACAGACTGCCTGGTGTGTGTCCCGGTGTGTGAATGACCGAAGCCGTGATGTTGCCGACCTTAACTTCTTCTTCGTCTTGCAAATAATGATCGATGGGCAAGGGATCGGTTGCTTTGAAGCCGAATAAACCGCACTGTTTATGCAGGTTGTCGTAAAGCCATTGATCGCCCTCATGCAAGCAAATCTTGGCGCCGGTTTTTTCCTTCAATTCGCGAGAGCCCATTATGTGGTCGAAATGCGCATGCGTATGCAGCAAATACTTGACCGTCAAACCCTGCTTCTTGAGACGCTCAATGATCTTTTCCACGTCGCCGCCTGGATCGACGACGATTGCTTCTTTAGTTTCCGGACAGGCGATTATGGAGCAGTTGCACTGCAGCGGGCCGGCTGGAAACGTTTCAATAATCATTTGAGATTTACTTGTGTAATATTCTTGCTATTCGAACAGTTCGCTGACCGACGAATCGTCGTGAATACGCGCAATTGCCTCGCCGAGCAATTTCGCAACGCTGACCTGAACGATTTTCTTCGAGATCTTAGTGGGATCGTGCGGTATTGAATTGGTGACAATCAGCTTCTCGATGCAGGACTCTTCCAAACGTTTGTTGGCCGGTCCGGACAATACTGCGTGAGTGGAGCAAGCGATAATCGACTTGGCGCCTTCTCTTTTGAGCAGCTCGGCGCCCTTCACCAGAGTGCCGGCCGTGTCCACCATATCGTCTACCATGATTGCCGTTTTGCCTTTGACGTCACCTACGAGGCTCAGTGACTCGGCTTCGTTATGTTTGGTGCGGCGTTTGTCGATAATGGCCAGGGGGGAGTCGTTCAATTTCTTGGCGAAAGCGCGCGCTCTTGCCACACCGCCTACGTCAGGGCTGACCAGAACGATATCGCTGAGATCGAGGGAATTCATGTAATCGATCAAGACCGGGCTGCCATAAAGGTGATCGACCAGAATATTGAAGAAACCCATTATTTGAGGCGCATGGAGATCGAGAGCCACGACGCGATCGGCACCGGCGGTAGTGAGAAGGTCGGCTACCAGCTTGGCGGTAATCGCTTCGCGACCGGCTGCTTTTCTGTCCTGGCGTGCATAGCCGAAATAAGGCATGACGACGGTAATTCTGCCTGCCGATGCGCGCTTCAGGGCATCGAGCATGATCAGCAATTCCATCAAGTTTTCGTTCACGGGCGAGCAGGTCGATTGAACTACGAAGCAATCGACGCCCCGAACGCTCTCTTGCAGCTGCACGTAAATCTCGCCGTCTGAGAACGGTTGAATCTTGACAGGAGAGACACCCAATTCCAGGTACTCTGCAACTTCTCTTGCCAGTTCGGGGTTGGCGGTGCCTGACAGAATCTTCAGGTCAAAGTGTCCGCTGGTCTCCTGGGCTTTGCTAATACCCAACGAAAGACTGGCTCTGTTTCTTATTTGAGCAACCAAGTGTATCCCCTCCAACTCAGCCTCCCTAATTCTAAAGAAGAAAAGGGGATAAGGAAAGGCGATAAGAAATCTTTAGAGCTGACACCGCCCCCTAAACAAACGGCAATTCGCCGCTCCTGCTGCGGCTTAGAGCCCCTTCTAGCATGCACTTAATATGGAGATATGTAAGGCCGCCCTGCAAAAAGGCGGCATAGGGCTCTCTCAAAGGACCGTCGGCAGACAGCTCGATAGTCGATCCTTCTACAAAAGTGCCGCCGGCCATCACGACTTGATCCTCATAGCCCGGCATTTCGGCGGGCTCCGGGGCAACGTGCGCGTTGACCGGCGAGAAATATTGAATAGCCCGACAGAAATTGAGCAGCTTCTGCCTGTCCGAGAATTTAATCGCCTGAATAATATCGAAGCGCCTGTCCGTGGGCGCCGGCTTCACTTCCAGCCCGAGGTCGCGGAATACGACCGCCGAAAGCATGGCGCCTTTTACCGCTGAGGCCACAACTGATGGAGCAAGAAAGAGTCCCTGGAAAAGCAGGCGGTTTTGATTGAAACTGACGCCCTGGTGCCCGCCTATGCCTGGCGCCGTAAGCCGAAAGAGCGCCTGTTCGATCAAATCCTCGCGCCCGGCAATATAGCCACCGGACACGGCCAGCCCGCCGCCCGGATTCTTGATTAGCGAACCGGCGATGATATCGGCTCCATGGCTGGTGGGTTCGGTCGTCTCGACAAACTCGCCGTAGCAATTGTCGACCATGACCAGACAGAGCGGATTGATTTTCTTGACCGCCTCTATCATGTCGGCGATTTCTTTGTTGGAAAACGTACGTCTTTCAAAAGAATAGCCGCAGGATTTTTGAATAGTTACCAGCTTGGTGGGCGGTTTTAGAACCCGTTCTAAAGCTGGAACATCAATGGCTGCCGGATCGATGTCGACTTGATCGTATGCAATTCCCAGTTCCTTAAGCGAGCCCCTGCCGTCACCGGCAATGCCAATCACTTGTTGCAGCGTGTCATAGGGGGCGCCCGTGAGGCTGACCAATCGATCACCGGGCTTCAAGCAACCAAAAAGACACAGGGCCAGAGCATGAGTTCCCGACACCACTTGCATGCGCACGGCGGAAGTTGGGGCCGCAAATATTTCTGCAAAAATCCCGTCTAAAGCTTCTCTGCCCGCATCATCGATGCCATATCCTGTATGTTCGGCGAAGTGTTCTTCAGTCAGCCGGTGATTGCGAAATGCATCGAGCACTTTGCGCTGATTAGCAAGTGCGGTCTCGTCGACAAACTCGAACAGGTCGGCAAGCGATTTTTCCGCCTGCCGGATCAAATCTCGGGTGGCACTGTCGACAATTGTTGTTGGCATTTGCTCTCCTCAACACTCAGCCCGCTATCTTAGCGAGCTTTTGAAATTTTTTCCCGGGCTTTGAACTTTTTTTCGGGCGGTTACGTCTACTAACTCATCACCCTAAATTGTTCAGCCAACAATCGAGAGTAAACCATCCTAATGCTGGAGGTGATTTTGTGCAGGGATTTTTGGACGCAGTTTCGCTGGCACTCTGTCAGGAAAAATGCCGGGTTTGCAATGAAGAATTGAAAGTCGACTTGATTGAGTTTCTAAACAGCCCCAGAGAGTGGAAAGAGCTTAATAGAACGACCTTATGCGATAGCTGCTTTTTCAAACTCGAACTGGAGCCGTCGCTTCTCAAGATAGTCAATATTGAGAATATGGCACCGCTTTTGGTGGCATCAAGATTGCCGTATCAAGGCCCGCTAAAAAAAATCCTCTACCATCTGAAATATGATGATGACCGGCTTGTCGTCAAGGATCTGGCGTTGTTTCTCAGTCAGGCGCTGGATGATCTGGCCAAAATGGTCCGCATAAAAGACTGCCTTCTGGTCCCGGTGCCACTACACTGGAAACGCCTGCTCAAGCGGGGATTCAACCAGGCGGAATTAATGGCGCAGCGAGTCGCGTACAGTCACGATATACGCATCGAAAAAAGAGCTCTTGCGCGCACTCGCCCGACGGCAACCCAACATCAACTCGGAAAGCAAGAGCGCAAGCTCAACGTGAGTGGTGCATTCCAGGCACGAAGAAGGTTGGTTGAAGGGACACACATAATTCTGGTGGACGACCTTTTGACGTCCGGAGCAACTCTGTCCTCGTGCGCAAATGCGCTCATGGACAGCGGTGCATTGAGCGTCAATGCCGTCACCCTCGCCTACGCGTTACAACCTGCTAAACAGACTCTTCAAAAGCTTTGATTGTTTCTTCAATGTCCTTGGTCGAATGAACCGTAGAGAGAAACGCGGCTTCGAATTGGGAAGGGGGCCAATAGATGCCTTTGTCGGTCAATTTGCGCCAGACTTTTGCAAACTTATCGGTATCGCATTGCTTGGCACTTTCAAAATCGACCACTTCTTTGTCCGTGAAAAACACAGTGATCATGCCGGTTATGTGGGCAACTTTCATGCCGCCCTTTTTCTCAGCCAGCTCAGTCAAGCCTTTAGCCAGAAGATCCGTTTTGTTCGTGAGCCGAACATAACTGTCCGCTTGTTGAAGATGCTTCAGCTGCGCGAGCCCGGCAGCCATTGCCAGCGGATTTCCGGAAAGCGTACCGGCTTGATACACAGAACCTTTAGGAGCAATCATTTCCATGATTTCCCTGCGTCCACCATAAGCGCCGACAGGCAGCCCTCCACCAATGATCTTGCCGAGCGTGGTCAGGTCGGGCTTGATGTCAAAACGGCCTTGAGCGCCATTCAGAGCCACTCTAAAACCGGTCATTACTTCATCAAATATCAGGAGTGCACCATTCTGGGAAGTGATTTCTCTAAGACCGGCCAGATATCCTTCTTTAGGAAGAATCAGACCGGAATTGCCGACCACAGGCTCGAGAATGACAGCAGCAATTTCTTTGGCGTGCTCTTTGAAGGCCTTTTTCACCGCATCGAGATCATTGAATGGAACAGTAATTGTCAATTTGGTCGTCTCTTCAGGCACGCCCGGGCAACTGCTGATACCTAGAGTTGCCAACCCAGAACCGGCTTTAGCCAGAAAAGAATCGCCATGTCCGTGATAGCAACCTTCAAATTTGAGAATAATGTCGCGCTTGGTGAAAGCTCTGGCTACACGAATAGCCGACATTGTCGCTTCAGTGCCGGAATTGACCATGCGCACCATTTCGATAGAAGGAATCAGCTGGCAGATCAATTCCGCCATCTCTACTTCCTGACGGCAGGGAGCACCATAGCTGGTTCCATGCGCAAGGGCCGCTTCGATGGCCTCGAGCACGCGCGGATGACAATGACCCAGCACCATCGGCCCCCACGAACCTACATAATCTATGTATTTATTGCCGTCCACATCGAAAAGATGAGGACCGTCGCCGCGCTCGAAATAAATCGGGTCGGCACCAACAGACTTCAGCGCCCTTACCGGAGAATTGACGCCGCCGGGAATGACTTTCTCCGCCCGCGCAGCCAATTGTTTGGAACGGCTAATCACTGAAGCTGTAGACATAAACGTTCCTCTTTTGATTTAGGGTGCGTATAGAGCTAAGAGACTGGCTTCAAGCTTTGGCGCCTTGCTTTTCAGCATAAGCGTTCAGCACTCTTTCGATTGCTGATTCAACCAGTTTGGCAGCCTTTTCACCGGCGTTGAATTGACGCATCTTTCCTTCTTCATCGAAAAGATAAAAAGCCGGGACGTATTTGTTTTCGAATCCGTCGGTGATCTCATGCCAGTTGTCTACGACGCAGGGCTGCTTCACTTGATACTCTTCGATAGCTTCTTTGACTGCTTCGATGTTGGTATCTGTTTCCTGCCTTGGCATGTGAACGGATACTATCTTCAATCCTTTGCTGCCGTACGAATCCAACCAACCGGAAATTTCCGGCAACGACTCTTTGCAAATTCCACAGCTGATTGCCCAGAAATGAATAAGTACAGGTGTGCCTTTCAATTCATCATTTTTGATCGGCGGGCTGTTGAACCACTCGGTACCTCCTTCAATCGAAGGCAGGGCGGCATCCATACGAAGTGGCATCAGAACCTCCTTTTAGCTCTAAGCTCTTAATTGTATCGCTCCGGCGATATTCGAATCACACTAATTTAACTGTTCTGAAGCCTCATTCGGCAAAGTTTTCAGTGCAACAGCGCCGCAAAAAAGATTTTTCAGCGAAAAATCTTTCTGTCTTTCCAAAAGAAAAACAGACCGCCCCTAATGGAGCGGTCTGCACAATTATCGACTTGCCGTAATTAAACGGTAAGTGGCTTTTGGCCGGGCTTCCAGTCAGCGCCGCAGAGTCCGCCGGTCTTGAGCGCTTCGAGAACTCTCAAAGTTTCATCAACCGAACGTCCGATGTTGAGGCTGTGGACGACTTGATACTGGAGGTTGCCATCGGTATCGATGATGAACAAGCCACGCAGAGCGATGCCTTTGTCTTCCATCAATACGCCGAAATCGCGGCTGACATCTTTGGTGATGTCGGAAGCCAGAACGAATTTGATCGGTCCCAGTCCACCCTTATCTTCAGGGGTTTGGATCCAGGCGCGGTGGCTGTATACGCTGTCGGTCGAGATAGCCAGGATTTCAGCACCGGCTTTCTTGAATTCGTCGTATCTCTTATCGAATGCGGTGATTTCAGTCGGGCAGACGAACGTGAAATCCAGGGGGTAGAAGAAAACAACGAGCCATTTGCCTTTGTAATCGGCGAGGCGTACGTTCTCTTTCAGACCTTTCATGTCCTTGGTCGAGGGCATATCAAAGTCCGGAGCTCTTTTTCCAACTTGCAACATAGACGCAATCACTCCAAAAGGTTGTGAATCAGTCCGACGATTTTATTAGCATCAGGCAAGATCCTTAAAATGTTTAATGGAAATTGCACAATTATTGACGCAAGTTAAAGACATCTACTTTTTGACTGCCGGTTTGCGCGCAGAAGCTTCAGCTTCTAATTCCTGCCAACTGGCCAGTTCGCGCTGCAGGCGGTTTTCGGCTACATATTTAAGTATGAGCGGGCTCTTAGGGCTCCAGCCGATCGTAAGAAGATGGCGCAAATGCTCCGGAGGAGTCGATCCATACTTGCTTCTGCCAAGCTCGGCTTCGTTTCCTTCACTCATCGCCTTTCCTCTATTGCTCCGAAATGACTTAGATCGACACCCTGTGAGATGCCTTTCATAATCGCCAGACAATTGCCATCACAATAAAGCTTAAGACAATTTACGTAAATTTGGACGGCAGAATTTATATTTGGTACTATTGCCAATCGCCTGAGTCCTAAAAGGGGCTGAAGGCGTCACGCCCAGTCAAATGCTGGGGCGACATTTTATTCAGCGATTCAGCAGATTCAAACACGCTGAGCACAAGACTTGGAGACGACAATGTTTGCCATCGTAGAAGCCGCAGGAAGGCAATTTCAATTGGAAGCAGGACGCTTTGTAGACGTCGATCTGACGGATGGCAAAGAAGGCGACCAGTTTGTATTTGAACGTGTTTTGATGCTCGTTGATGGCGACAATTCCACTGTCGGTAAGCCATTCATCGACGGCGCCAAAGTGGAAGGCAAGATTCTTCGCCACGACAAAAACAAAAAGATCATCGTCTATCACATGAAGCCGAAGAAAGGCACCCGCAAAAAGCAAGGGCATCGCCAACACTACACTCGCATTCTTATTGAATCCATTAAGCTGAACGACAAAGTTCTGGCTAAGTCCGACGAGCAAGCCAAGCCCAGAGCAAAGGCTGAAA
>PNKB01000041.1 GCA_013997645.1 Cyanobacteria bacterium PR.3.49 | reverse complement strand
CGCAAGATTCGCCTGGTGCAAGAATGCGAAGACATTGATCTTCTGGTAGACAAAGAGCGTTTAAAACGTGTTTTGCAAAACTTGATCAACAATGCAATAAAATTCTCACCCGACGATGCGGAAATTGAAATTACCTGCCGGAGTGGTGGCTCGGGCAATGGTTCTGCACCGGCGGCTGCCGATTCAGACGCAAATTCAGAGGGCAGCAACGGCAAGGGCACCATCCATAGTGTCGGCCCCGGCGAAGCGGAATTTCGTGTCGCCGATCACGGACCGGGCATTCCTGAAGACGCTCGCGAGGCGGTTTTCGAAAAATTCCGTCAGGTGGGTACAGGCTCTGAGGGTGAGCGCAAAGGAACGGGTCTGGGACTGGCGATTTGCAAAACAATCGTTGAAGCACACGGCGGTCGCATCGGCATCGATGAAAATGAGGGCGGCGGCAGCGTGTTCTGGTTTGTTGTTCCAACAAAACCCCACTCGGACGCAGAATTGTTCGGTTAGAACGTTTCAATCATTCGCCCGTCACTGTTCCTGTCGTGTTCAGATTGTGAACGCGCTTGAGATCTTCTGCTGCCCGCTCCGGCTTATTCAAGTGCTTAAAAATGTCCGCACGATCGGCATAATAGTCGGCAACATTCGGGCTTTTGGATATAAGCAAACTGATGTCTGCAAGCGCTTCTACCCATCGGCCTTTCTTTTTGAAAATTTCGTGCCTGGCATATACCGAATTGAGATCGCCCGGAAAGACAGTCATGAACTTGGTGACTTCTTTCAGCGCATCATCAGTGTCTCCATGCTTCTGCTGAAGAATTATCATCTTCAGCCAGCAAGATTTAGTGTCGGACAATTCTGAAGCGTCTTTTCCATTCATCATTTGAGTCCAGGCGGACCGTCGCGTAGAACCCATCGTTTTTGCGTATTTCTGATGGAAGTCGGGTCGATAAACGCCATCTTCATCCAGAGCTTTCTTATAGTCTTTGATCGCTTGTTCGTATTGATTGAGCGCCGCATAGCATTCGGCGCGCCGCGCATAAGAATGCACTCCCAGCTTTTCCAGGGCATCGAAATCAGCGATTGCATCTTTATGCCGCCCCGTTTTCTTATTCAATTTAGCCCGCGTCATCAGGACGTAGTGGTCTTTGTTATAGTGTTTGACCACCTCCGCCAAATCTTTCAAGGCACCATTGTTGTTGAACACTTCGCGCCGGAAATATCCGCGCTGGTAATACGGCAAAGCCGTATTCGGGAAAGCTTTCACCATGCGGCTGTAAACCGATTCGGCTTGATCGTATTCAAGCTTTCGCAGATGGACGGTGCCGGCGACGATATAACTGATCGGGTCTTTGGGCGCTAATTTCAAAGCTTTGTCGAGTTCGTCATTGATGGGAATGGCTGTGTCACGCAAACCTGACAGAGCCATAGCCGCATGCGCCCTGGCATTTTTCGCATCGAGTTCGACCGCCTTTTGTGCCAATTGCTCGGCTTTGACTACGAAGCCGGCGATATATTCATTGATGGAAAGCGTTGCGATTACTTGCGGATCTTTGGGAGCCAATCTCATGGCTTCCCTCGCCGACTCCAGCCCCGAGCGGCCCTTGGTGGCGACAATATACATCTCGCCGTGTTTCGTCAGGAAAAACACTTTGTCTTTTGGCAGTTCTTTTATCGCTTTCTGGCACAACTGCTGCGCATCGTTAAACTGTGTGTTGAGAAACAATTTGTCAATGGCGGCGCCATACTCCTGCTTTGACATCGAGAATGCAGGCAGGCATGCAGCAGTTGCTGTAACCGCGATTAAGAATGCTCTTTGTGCCGTTTGCGCAATATTCACGGATGCCACCCGCCGCCTGATTGAATGATTAAATTCTACCCTGCGGCAGGCGTACACCCGCGTCCCTTTCGCGCATTAACCTGTTCTGCCGAACCTTTCGACCCTGGCTGCGTTTCCTTCCGGACCGCTCTCGTCATGCCGCGGTGTAAAGTCGAGGTTCATGGATAATTGTTCGTCGGGCGAAAAATCATGTGCCTGCGCACTCGCCCTTTGAAATGCTCTTTCTTTCCAGTCGTCGTCTCTTGCCGATTCGTTTGATTTGATTTTGATGTCGAGGTCGCGAAGCAATTCGCCGTCCAGTATTTTGCCGAGAATTCCTTCTATAAAGCGTGGGATCATTTCTCGATCCCGGTCTCTGTGATGATGTCTGTGATGGCGAGGATGGTGGTAGTAGTTGTCCTGCCAGCTGTCTCGCCAGTAGTTTTGCCGGCCTTCGTAAGGATCGTGAAAGCGCCCGTGCCGATGATGCATCGGATGGCTGTATTGCCTTTCGTGCCAGTATTGAGGATATTGGTGCGAATACATGATTTTGACTTATCCGTTTGCTTTGGCAGCTTCGTGTGTCGCAAAAAGTTGTCTCAATTCTCTTGAGGGCCTGTGGCGAACAGTGCTGGCAGGATGGTTGATTTGATTGGGCATGTCTATTCGCAAGTAATTGCGAAACGTGTCTTGAAGGCGCATGGAGAGCCCGAGTGATGATAGATTGCGATGATTGGAATTGTCGATTGCATTGTGACTTGATACCGAATGTGATGCCGCTATCAAGGCATAACTTTCAATGGCTTTCAGTCGTTGTGCTTCGGTAAATGGGGGAAGGACAGGCTTCAAGCCGTCGGCAACCGAATCATCGGCCGCGAATGACAGCGTGATCGAGGGAGCATGGGATGGCATCGCAAGATCTCCATGTTTATCAATCTAGGCGAGGACTCTATGTCCTCGGACTATGGTTTGTGCTGGGGAAGTGAGGGGCGGACAGAAGATGTAACTGTTGAATTTCAGGTGGCGGGATAGGTGCTGATGCTCGATTCAATCAAAGATTGTGAGGAGATCTTTGATTTTGTCGAGCCCTATCGGCGAACATTCCGCTCACCTGACTCAACAATCGCACTCCGATGGGGAACACTTTCACTTTAGGAAACGAAAGTAGCAATCGCATAACAACTTGGGTGATTTTTTGAAATCCGATACTTGGCATGTGCGAGACTGGAAACTGCCAGACTCTGGAGCTTTTAAGACACATGCCGGGCGGAAGTCAGGGGCTGGGCAAAGATTTTTCGAGACTCGGGGCAGGTAATGTAAGCTTATTAGTATTGAACTGGTCAAGGTTGTCCGGGCGGGCGCATGAGGGTAGTCAATGCCGAAGATATTGATTGTCGAGGACGATAAGGACTTGTGCAATCTCGTATCTGAATATTTCGCAGTGGCCGGTTACACGGTGGACAAAGCCTATGCGGGCGCCGATGGTCGCAATTTTTTGAAAACCTATCAATATGATGTGATTATTCTCGACTGGGCCTTGCCGGAGATAACGGGGATCGCCCTGTGCAAGGAATACAGGAGCGGCGGCGGCAATTCGCCGGTTATTTTCCTGACTGGCAAAACGGACATTCAGGATAAAGAAACCGGCTTGGACGCGGGCAGCGACGATTATGTCACCAAGCCTTTCTCGATTCAGGAACTGGCGGCGCGGGTAAGAGCGTTGCTCAGGCGATCGCCGGTTTATCACCACAATGTATTGAAAGTAAAAGACATCGAGCTCGACCCCAACGAGCACCGAGTTACGAAGAATGGTCAAGAGGTGAAGCTGTTTCCTCGCGAGTTTGCGCTCCTGGAATTTTTTATGCGACACCCCAATCAAGTTTTCAGCGCCGACACTTTAATAGATAGGGTGTGGCAATCAGATACGGAAGCCACAGCCAAAACGGTCAGAGTTTCATTAATGCGCCTCAGGCAGGGGCTTGATGAAGACAAGGAGAATTCTTTGATAAAGAACGTCTACGGCGTCGGCTATAAATTGGAAACCTGAGGAAACTCGTCCGCTCACTACTCTACGGAAGCAGAGTATGAAAACGGTTGTTAGTTCGCGAGCCAAGCATTTATTCAACTGGACGGCTGGATTTGCTGCAGTGGCTGTGTTGTTCGTGGCGCCAATAGACTCTGCCGGCGCAGCTGCGGCAAAGTCGTATCGCGGCATAGTTGCCCGCCAGACCACTAGCTGGGGCATCTATGAAATCAAAGCCTGCGAGCGCGGCATTCGCATTGCTCCTCATAACGGCGCTGTTTTGATCGCCTGCCCGCCCGACTGGACGATTTACATTTTTAGAAATGGCCAAAAGCGCGCGGCCAAAATTCCGTACGAAAAGTTTCGCACCAAAAATCAGAATGCCGTGAAACTTTCCAGCATCAAAGCAAAAGCGCAGATAAAGCTCGTTGCCGGTATAAAGGCAACGCAATTCAACTTTCGCATCAACCAGCGACTGGCGGACACAACCATGGGGGGGCTGTACAGGACAAGAGAAACGCAGCCGCTCGTGATGAATAAGGAAGTCGTCTTTGCCCCGAATATAGAGAACGTTCCCAAAAAAGCCAAAGGTATCTGGAGCAACTTTTTTGAGATACCTATATTCGAAGAAATTCCCATGCAGATCATTCTTCATTTGAAAGGTGGAGAGACGCGCGCTTACTTCGACACGAAGTCGATGAAAGA
Source organism: Cyanobacteria bacterium PR.3.49 (assembly GCA_013997645.1). Taxonomy (GTDB): domain Bacteria; phylum Cyanobacteriota; class Vampirovibrionia; order Obscuribacterales; family Obscuribacteraceae; genus QKMZ01. The sequence continues at coordinate 28,072 of PNKB01000041.1, read as the reverse complement.
AGGCAATATGACCGATGCTGATTTTGCCGTGCCCAGTGGGCTTAGCTATACGGCGCAATTTGCAGAAATGATCTATGGTCAAGAAACGGAGGGGGTCGCCGACCTGCTTTATCCGTAATGAGCAGTTTACTGATGAGCCAAAAACATTTTTTTTTGATGCCCGCAGTGGCGATTGCCTGGTTTTATTTTCTCTCACTGAATATTTGTAGTTTGCCTCTTTTGCCTGCCACTGCGGCTCCGGCTTCGGCTTCAAAAGATCATATATCAGGCGTGATCTCCCATTTCACCACCGGCTGGGGAGTTTATGACATCAAAGCCTGCTCTGCCGGTATCCGTATTCAAAGCCAGACCGGTGCCATTCTCATTGCCACACCGCCAGACTGGACTGTGATTGTTTTTCGTCCCAAACAAAAGAAGGCGGCGAAAATGTCGTATGCAATGTTTCGAACAAAAAATCGTTTTGCTGTCAAACTTTCAAACATTCGAGAGAAACCAAGAATTATACGCACTGCCGGAATAAATGCCGTGCAGTTCACCTTTTACATCAATAGTAAATTGGATGAAACCACCAGCCTGACAAGTCTTTATCGCTCTCAACAAAAGGAGCAAATCGTTTTGCGCAAGGAGCTTGCCTTTGCTTGCGACAAAAACGATGTGCCAAAACAAGCAAAAGAAATCTGGAGATCATATTTCGAAAGTCCTGTCGTTGAGGAGATTCCGATCAGTACGATCCTCTACATGGCTAGTGGGGAGCGACGCGTGCTCATGGATACAAAGACTTTCAAACGTGGGATGATCAAGCGTTCCGATTTCGTTGTGCCGTCCGGCTTGAGTTATACGGGGCAGTTTGTCGAGATGATTTATGGGAAAGAAATGGAAGGCGTCGCCGATCTTTTGCTGGAGCCTTAGAAGTAAATCTGTTGAAGAAAGTTAGCACCACTCTTATCGTCGCGCTTTTCCTGATTTGTAATTACGGTGTCGCGTCATTCGCATGGGGTGCCGCGGCAACAAGTCCGCCTGCTCCTTCGGGCAAGACCGTAAAAGTCTGGCAATTGAAACAGACGAGCAATTGGGGCACTTCGATCGTCAAAGTGTGCGCTGACGGCATTCGTATCGAGGCCAATACAGGTTCGATTTTAGTGGCAAAACCTCCCCACTGGGAAGTTGTGATTTATCGCAAAGGGCAAAAGAAAGCCAGTAAGAACACTTTTGCAAAATTCATCACTAAATATCCGCACAATGAGCGAGCAGAAAGCTTTCGCGGTACGAAAAAAAATATACAAGTCGCCGGAGTACCGGCTGTGGTGCATATTGCGCGAGTGAATCGCAGGCTTGATGCAACAGACGGTTTTGGCCACACATTTCAGTCTAAATTGGAGACGCCATTTGTCACCAACATGTATTTGGCGATTGCAGCTGATTCAATTGTGTTGCCGAAGCAGGTAAAAGAAATTTGGCGGACGTATTTCGAATTTTCCTACATCGAAAAAATTCCGCTCGAGTATTCGCTAGATCTGGCTGATGGCTCCAAGCGTTATCAATTCCAGACCTTATCGCAGAAGTATACGAACATCCCCCTGTCTGAATTTGATCATCCCAAAGGGCTCGACTACTCAGCCGAGTTCATGCAAATGATCTATGGACAAAAAATGGAAGATGTGGCCGATCTATTGATGAGTCCTTAGCGCGACACCTGCGGAGCAAAGCTTAGTTGCCTTTCGTTGGCACTTGCTGGTACATGCCTTCGAACTTTGTGCCGTTGACGATATACGGTTCGTTGTTCGGTCCGATTACCAGGTAGTCGCCGGCAACGCCTGAGCTCTTACCTTCAAGCGAATTGACGCTGTAGTCCATCTTCAGCTTCATTGCTCGGGCCAGCGCTGTCTTGGCATAAACGCCGGAGCCTGGTTCTACTTCACCGTAGGTCTTGGCAAAAATATCCGGTTTGACTGTCCATGTGCTTCCGTCCGGTCCCGTTAATTTCCAGTCGCCGATTTCGCCGGTGAGTGGATCGCCGTTGGTCGATTTCCATTCGGCGCGATGCGTAAGTTGCTCTGCTTTCACCGTACCTGCCTTTTTGTACTCGATGAAATTGCCGTCGCCGGCGTGATCGTGCTGGTGACGTATTGCGTAATCAGCTTGCAGTGCTCCAGGAACCGCAGCGAATCCGTAGACTAACGATGTCGCCAGACCTTTGCCCGCCACACGCGCCCAGTTGATTTCTTCGCCTGCCACTCTTGCCGCTGAGATTTCTGAGATCATGCCGCGTGATGCTCCTGCCATCGAGCTCGTTGCGATCTTGGTGGAGAAGGGTGTCATCAGCTTCGGTGCCAGAACACCCAATGCCCAACCGCCTGCAAATGCTGTTCCCATCACTGCTGCGTCCACTGCCAGATGTTCTACATTGCCAAGCTCTTTTCCCGTTGCCTTGACGCCCTGCCAGAGACTGTATTGCTGTTCCTTTTGATCATAGTAGTTGCTGCGTGTGAGCGCAGTGTCGATGCCTCTGCCGCCCAAACTCATGGCGCCGCCTTTCAATGCGATATTCATTGAACTGCCCATGATGCCTGTGAGCATGCCCTTGAACGCCAGACCTTTGGCGGCACCCAAAGTTGCATCGATCATTTGCGTGCCGACCTTGTCTTTCGGCTTTGCTTCATCAGCCATATAGAGCGCGGCTGTGGCGCCCCAGCCAATCGGTCCTCCGAAGAAGAGGGCGCCGATTTTAAGACCGCTGCTGCCCAGGAAAGAAACGTCTGCCTGGCGATTCAATTTGGATTTGTCATGGTCGACTGCTTGTCTGACTTCATCCTGCATCTTTTCTACAGCAGCCAGGTCGCCACTGCGAATGCTGGTCGCGGCGCGCTGCTCCAGCTCTTCCATTTTCTTGAACGATTTTTCGTCCGACGTGTACAGCCAGTCGAATGCTTTGCCGAGATAACTGCGATTGTTATCCGCAGCGCGATGATCGTCCATTTCCGCGCGCAGGGCGAGCAGCGCCTGTTGCGCTTCGTTGCTCAATTGCGGCTGTGCTTGCGCAGTAGTAATTACGTCCGCCATAATCCGACCCCCAACCCATGAGTTCGAGTGTATGCAGCAAAATGCAGCGACATCCGCCGCTCTTGTTTTAAATTGGATGAAGAGAGAAGTTGCACGACCGGCGCGCTAAGACCTGGCAAGTTTCCTTGCTGATGTTCTACTCAGGTTTGTGCCGATATAGTGATGTATACACGTAGTTTTACGATTCTGGACAGTTTGCCGAAGGATTTCACTTTCTGCTGCCCGGCGGTACGTATACGCGAAGATCACTATATGATCCGGGGAATTTATTACTGATCGGCTCGTAAACGATTCGTCCGGCTTTGGTGTGCAGCAGATTGCCATTTACGACCATAGCCACATGGTTGCGCTCACCATCCGGTCCACCGCCGGCCCCTACAATATAGCTGCCGTTGGGATAAGATTTGCCGGGAGTGAATCGTTCTTGTTCGTAGCCCTTACGTCTTATTAGATTGCCAAACTCAACAGCGCGCACTGTCACTTCGCTTCTATTAATGAGACCGGCCAAGACAGCAATATTGCTCTGAAAAATTGCACATCGCAAATGTTCCGGCACCTGCATGCCTGCAAATCTTCCGGATTTGACGTCAAATATTCGGCGGTCCTGGCTATGGTAATAGCGCATCGCTTCTGATTGCGCTTTCTCCACTTTGCTGTCCAGATTGTTGCCGAAAAGACCGGCCATGACGAGATAATCGGAAGGCGTTTGTTCGCTTCTCACTTCTTTAGCGGGCATTGCTGCGCGCGTCAAGTTGACTTCAGCCATGAGAGTGTGGGCGGTCGAATCTGATACCACATTGGTGGTATCTCGATTCGAACGATCGCCACCTTCAACCCAGGGTTGAGGGGAAATGTTCGTATTCATAATGGTAAGCGCCGCGCAGCGAAAGCTGCTCTTCGAAAGGTATGTGGGAGAGGCTTGCAGCATAACAAAATAGACCGGGCATGTCAAGCGAAGAGGCGCTGCTTACTTGCTTTCAAGTCTTGCGTGAATGCACATTGACGTGTGCGTATCAGTTACTTTTTCTTCTTTGGTGTGCTGATGAAAAAATCCGCCAGATCATTTTCTTTCAAACTTCCATCTGCTGAAAGATAGAGCGAAGCCATATCTTTAGCCTGTTTGTAATTGGTCGGTATTTTCAGAACTCTGTCTTCAACCGATTTCTTCGCCACTTTCTTCACCAGAGCGACATTGAGCCATCGGTCCTTGCCGCCTCGAAATGCTTCATTCAGGCGCCACACTTTTCTGGCGTTTTGAAATGAGCCGATCGGCAAAGAGAAATCTTTCTGAGGCAAGCCCATAATAGTGCACCACATTTGGTTCACTGCCGGCGTCACGCCAGAGTTTTTCAAACAGGTAACTTCCGCGACTTTTACATCTTTGCCTTTTTCTATTGTCAGAAATGCTGTCACCATCTCTGCTTTCGTTCCATCTGCCAGAGTCTTCGGTTTTCTTTCCAACCGGTCATATTTGAGTGGGCGATAGTCTTCGCGCAGATCTTTCACATACTCTTCTGTGGTTTGTTTGAAGTAAGTCTGATTTTCCGGATTGGCGAGAAAACATTCTTTCGGTTTGTCGGCAAACCAAAACATACTTCCCAGCCTGCTCGTAATTTTCATTCCTTTGTCGCTCAAGACGACTTCAGCGGCATCGAGCAAGTCTCCTTCCAGCGTGAAAGTAAGCACCCTTTCATTGGCTGCATAGGCGCCTGCGGAAGCGCAGAGAAACGCTGATGTAACAGATATTGCCAGCGCTCTTCTTCTCATGAATTTCGGGGTAGATCCATCACTTATAACTTCCCAGGATTTCATTCCCCACAATTGCGTTCTTAAGCTTTCATGGCTCGGAGCTTTGAATCAAAGGGGAAGTAAGCTTGCCCGCCACAAAATTGCAAGAACTGTAATATAGATTCAAAATTGACCACCAATTTGAACTGGGCTTCGCCCCGTGTCGTTGCGCCCAATGGGCCGCAACTTGCATTGTAAAATCCGACCACTGACCCTTATCAAAAAAACACTCGACCACTAAAAACTAGTATCACCACTGGTTAGACCGCATGCAAACAGCCGTGCTTCGTCAGCACGCATTTTGCCGACCGGTCTGATTTTACTTGCGCTTCTCGCTCTTAGGCGATGAGCGCGAAGAAGGATGTTGATGGCACAAGCTGCTGCTGCAAGACCTGAGTACGTTGAAGACAATACCTCGCGCCGCTCCACCACTGGTGGTGGCAATGACAATAATGCGGGAAACTCCGCCAATGATCCAAATGATGCAATAGAATCTGCCGAGAAGCGGGAGAAAGAGACCACACCACAAGGCGGTCTGGGCGCTCTCGGTGCCGACTTCATGAAAGACTGGAGCAAAACAATCGGCAAGGCCGGAGAGTGGACCCTTGGCCAATTCGGTATGGCAAGCCCGCAAGAGATGCTGCCGCAATATGATGCTGCTACCCAATCAAAAGTGGACAATGCAGTGAAAGGCAACGGCATGGCCGGGCAGCACGAAGACTTATTCATGAAAATGAAAAATGCATACACCCCGGAAAGATTGCAACCGGGAGAGCCGGTGCGCAATAATGCGGACGGCTCGCGCTTGAAAGTCAACGATAAAGGTGAGATCACCGAGTTCACGACAGCGCCCAGAAAAGGACTTGATGACGCGGTCACTTACAAAAACATTCAGCGCGATGAAAAAGGCGAGATAAAGAGCTTCCAGACTCCCTGGGGGACTACACACTCGCGTATTACCGAGCCCAATGCCGAAGGCTACGCAAAGTGGCAAAGCACCAATGAGAAAGGTCAGCTCGTCAAATATAGCGGCGCCGATAGTGCTCAGTGGTTCGGAAAATCTATGGTGGATGAGAAAGGGTTTCATAACCTTGTCGCATCCCCCGGAGCCAAGCAATGGAATTTATACTCGCGCAATTCAGACGGCAGCTACACGGAGACGAATCCGGACGTGAAAAACGGCGTGCTCAAAGGATTTGAAACCAGCACCATCCTAAATGACGGCACCAAAGTCAGTACAAGGTCGCACTTCGAAAAAGGCAAAATCGAGCGCAACGATTCTGTCGACGTCACGAGCACGGACGGCAAAACCAGCAGTGTTGAGTTGAACGAGTCCAAAAAGAGCGGCAAGTATGTCTCGCCGGAAGAACGCGAGCAGCGCGAGAAAGCGGCTAGCTTCCTCAACTTTGATAAGGATCCGACTTTTGCCAAAACAAATAAAGTAGCAATAGAACGACGCGGCAATACGCTCAACTTCGATATCGATACGAATGGACGAATCGATCAGCCGGTGCCGCACAAGGTTATTGGAGGTGTAGGACCTCGCCATCAAGGAACCGCCACACCAACCAGTTCACATCTCAATGATCCTGAATTTAGCGTCACTCTCGGCAATGGGAAAAACCCGCAAACCGCTCGTATAGATATTGAAAAGGGTGTCGAAGGTTCGGCTCACTTCTCGTCAAAACGAGGATGGATCCAGAGAGATGTTCATACTCGCACAACCGGCATGACCTTGACCAGCGACAGAAACGGCAATGGTCTATTGCTGGTTGATTCTGACCAGAAGAAAGGCGAGCCGTTCAATGCCAATCACATAAAGTCAGGAACGTTCGGCGAATTGCTTCGTGACTCGGGCAAGAGACAGGAGTTTCTCAATTCGCTCGCCAAAATTCGCGACAATATGGACAGCCTGGAAATTAAGAAGGGACCGCAAGGCACTCTCAATGGATCCTTTGATCCTCGGGTGAGTGAAGTGCCGCTCAATAGAAAAATCGAAGAAGGAATGGGTAAGAAGCTCGGTCTCGAAGCGTCTAACCTCTATTTTAAAGACGGCAAGCTGAACTTCAATGTGAACAACGTCCAGGGTGGCAAAGCGATTAATTTCAAGGACGGCGACTTGCAGGTGGGGCTGAATTCGAGGAATGGCAAGGAAGTGGGTCGCTATTCGATAAAATCCGTAGTCATGACCAGGGACGCCGACGGCAAACCGCATGCGGAGCTTGAGTTATACGGACTTCCTGAGCGTTCCAGACTCTGGTAGTTTTCGGCTATAACAGCACAAGTCCAGGCGGTAACCCGGACTGGTGACTGATTTCGCGTTTTTCTATTGAAACTTATGCTGCTTGAAGTTCTTCAACCGGGGCTGCCTGGCGCATGTATTCGATCAATTCCAACGCCATTTTGCGTGTCCAGCAGGAAGGGCAATGATCGGGAGCCAGGCTGGCCGGATGATCATGCATCGATTCTTCGAGCAACTGCGTGGAAAGATATACCAGCGAACCGCTAGAGGTGGTTGTTGTATTCATTTTTGACTTCCGAAGGGGGATGGGGGCTTTATAAGCTCGGGCGCCGTAAAAGACGGCAATTTCTGGGGTGACTACATAATGCAACGAAGCGCAGGCAAAGTAAATTCGCAAAAGTGCGGGGAATTTTTCGTGTACACGAAAACGTGTATAAATCCGTGAAAAGGTGCATGGCTATTGGCGTTTACCCCAGCCATGATTGGTTTTCCGCGTTTTGTGGCATGCATAACACATGCGGCTGCCCGAGGATTTAATGCAGGAACCTTCTTCCGAATCCACGACGATTCCAGACGATGTCACTTCCGAGTTGGTCAGATTATTGACCAGCGGGCATTTTGAGCAGTTTACCCGCATGTTTCGCGAAACCGCCCTGGACATGCATCAAGAAGGCGCCGTCGCCCTGGCTGAAGCCGTAAATCTGGGCATAAAGGCATCTGTGCCGGACTGCGAAGTTAAACTGGTCGTTTCTCAAAAGACCAACGACAAGCATATTATTATGATTCAAGATGGATCTAAGTTTTTCGGACCGAGCTGGACTGTCTCTCGGCAAATGTTCACCGTTTAAGGCCTCAATGCTTCTCTATTTCTCTTGATACTTGCGGTGGTATCAGCGCCATTTTTTGTTTGCCCAGAAGAAAAACAGGCAGAGCGCTAGCCCTGCCTGTGAAACTCATATAGGTATGTGACTTAGGTTCGATTTACTACACCCGCATCAGCGGCTATTTATCTAATTTGCACAATCCCGAGTTTTATATCCTTTACGAGTACTTAGACATTCAGTGATCCGATAAGTTCCCACCTTTTCTAGAAATTTTTTGGGTTTTCCACCCGACGTTTGGGATAACGGCGGGGCGAAAACAATTAGGCTGACCGGTGTGAATTTCTCTAGAAAGAATTTTTCAAAGGGCGCAAATCGCCAAATACTGGACTTCTTTTCTCCTTTTTCGCCTTCATGCACTCAGCCAGGTCGGCAATTGAGAAGATTGAGGCCTGAAGATTGGCGCAATGCAGGAGCGCATCATTTATATGATGGTCGCGCGCGTAATTAATCGCCTCTTTGGAGGCAGAAACCGCCAGAGGGGCGCGTGAGGCAATTTGCTGCGCAACCTGAAGCGCACGTTTTACCAGCTCTTCGTGATTGGGAAGAATTTCATTTATGAGACCCAGCGCCAGGGCACGTTCCGCTGTGAGTGCTTCGCCAGTGAAGGCTAATTCGCGCACAACAGCATCAGAGAGCAGGTAAGGCAGCCTTTGCAAACCGCCCAAATCGGCCATCATCGCCAGGTTAATCTCTTGAATTTTAAACGTGGCGTCTTGTGTGGCGTATCTCAAGTCGCAAGCGGCGACCATGTCGAAAGCTCCGCCGATACAGGCTCCTTGAATTGCTGCAATGACCGGCACTCGGCAGCTTGCGAGCGCATTTAAGCTTGACTGCAACCAGAGAATCAATTGCTTCAATTTTTCGCGGTCGGTCGGCGTTTCCGTTTTGAGATTGTCGCCGGATTCAAAAACACTCAAGTCCATGCCGGCGCTAAAATGTTTTCCCTCAGCTGAGATCACTATCACGCGGGTCTTTCCGGATGCTTCGATCTCACTTATCACCTGCGGCAATTCGCTCCAGAATTCTTTGATCATCGAATTCATTTGCTCCGGTCGATTCATAACCAGATGCGCGATACCATCTTTGGTATCTAAAGAAAAGCACTTATACACGTGAGTATTCCCCGGTTCTTTGATTGAAGTTTGCATGTTAAAACGCCTGATCTGTTGGACGGATGGTTATTTCGTTGACATTGACGGTGCTCGGCTGGCTGACGGCATAAACAATGGCGTTGGCGATGTCTTCGCTGGTCAATGCTTTCATTCCGGCTACCCAGTCTTTTACTGATTTTTGGGTGGCACTGTCAGTGATGTGATCGGTAAGTTCGGTTGCCACCGCCCCTGGTTGGATGACCGTGACGCGCAATCCTTTCTTCGCCACTTCCTGGCGCAGACCATCGGAAAAAGCGCCCACAGCAAATTTTGTGGCGCTGTATGCCGCACTCCTGGCGGAAACAACTTTGCCCGACACTGATGAGATGTTGACGATGTGACCGTCGCCGTTTTTCAACATCTGGGGCAAAACTGCATGAGTGCAATTCATCAAACCGAGAACGTTGATATCGAACATTCGCTTCCAGTCTTCGATATCGGCGCCCTCGACCGGACCCAAATACATGACGCCGGCGTTGTTGATCAGAATGTCGACGCGACCGAATTTTTCGAGAGTTCCTTGGACGGACTTCTCTATATCTTGTGATTTTTGCACATCGCATATAAAGTAAATCGGCTTTTCCAGCCCTTCGGCGACAATCTTGTCGCACAATGCCGAAAGCCTGTCTTCTCGCCTGGCCATCAAGCTGACCTGAGCGCCCTGGCGCGCCAATGCAATGGCTGTCGCTTCACCAATTCCGGACGACGCACCGGTGACAAGCGCAACCTTGTTTTTCAACTGAGACATGTCGAGACCTCAAATTGATCAGAGGAAATCTGACTGAAGTCGACAATTATAGCGGCAGGTTAAAAGGCGTTGTCCAATCACTGCAATATAGGAGCAAAAAGAGAGACGACGCATAGCGTCGCCTCCTGAGGCACTTTTTGTGTGGCGCCGCCCTACCGCTAATGCGTGGCGCCGCCCTACCACTACTGTGCCTATGCTTGTTTTCGCAACTGGCGAATGTCCGGCTTTGCGAATTCGCCAGTGATCAAGTGCTTCATCTTGAGCCGCTCCAAGGTTAATTTGGCGCGATTAGCTACGTATGGATTGTTGTCATCCTGCAAACCCTGCAGAACATCCAGGGGAGTACTGTGATTTTCCGCGAGCGCAAAACGAATATCTATGTTTTTGTCTTGCGCCAGTGCCGCTTTCACATGACACGGAGTGTGCACATTGTCGGCAACGGCCATGCGAATCTCGCTGCGCGACTCATTGGCCAGATCTGCCAAAATCGATGGTGCATCGGCAGTCTCAGCTACTTTTACAAGTGCATTTTGAATGCCGCGGTTGCGCCCGGCCAGGCGTGCAGTGTGCAATATGTCTTGCTTTATAGCCGGCTTTGTCGCCTGGCGAGGCTCCGGTTGGATTGCAGCTGTCAGATTGGGGGCGCTTCTTTGCTTTTCTTGCGCCTTTGAACTTCCGATTTGCTTGAGGCGCTCTGTTTGAGCCCCAGCTGAATCGAGGTCCACAGGCGTGATGCGATTAGGCGATTTGGAATCGAGTTTCGCAAACTTGTCTTTTAGCATTAAATACCTCCCTCACGCGTCAAACCTGAAAAGCTAATGGTGACGCGTGTTTGCTGGGAGACAACCCTGAGCGTCTCGGAGTTCCCGGCTAATTAGAATCCGGTCATATTTAATATGCCTAGGCGGTCTTTTCCTGGTCCACCATGCATTCTTCGCACTTCGCCAGCATTTTGGACACTTTGGTTTTCAAACCCTTCGCAATGCTTGCGACGGCACCAATACTGGGATTTCGTCTTCCCTGTTCAATATTACTGATGAAAGCGCGATTCACTCCTGATTCGGCTGCAAGGTCATCCTGTGTGAGTTTCAGCCGTTTGCGGCGTTGATTGATCACTTCGCCCAGGCACCGATATAAATGATTGTGGTTCGGTCTTTTGTTTGCCATGTTACTTGTCCTCCGGGGGCTAGACGCAGGGAGGTGTCAAAGGTTTCTAAAAAATTGAAGTATCCATATGAATACTTGCGAGTTTTGTCCAAAACTGACCAACCCAACTGCCATACCGGGTTTTCACAAAATTTGGCAACATTAAAACTGCTTTTTTCGGGAACCGGGCCCGCTTCCTTCAGTCTTTGCTGACGAAGGCTATCAAGCCGGTCGTGATTGAGAGGAGCCAATAAAAATGTCAGAACCTGCATACCAACCTTCCGGAGGTCCGTTCGAAGAGCTAGACGAAGCACTCGAGCGCAGCGCTAAAGAGCTGGAATTTCTATCAAATGTCTACAAACAGCGCGGGCATTCCCAGGAAGCGTCGGATATCGACAATACACTGGCCAATTTTAATCGGGCGCAGGATTCGGAAGAATTTTAGTCGGCGGCAGAAAAAGATCTTATTCGGGGAGACTCAGGTCTTCCCTTTTGTGTATCCTCAAGTAGGTTTGCGACTTTGCTATGTTCAGGCAGGTGGTCTAGAATCATTGGCGTAAAAAAGGACCAGGAAATGAGGATGTTATGTCCGAGCAACTAATCAAGGATGCGATCGCAAATTCGAAGATGCGCTGTCCGAAGTGTAAGAGCCCCGTTCAAAAATACGAAAAGTATTCGGAAACTATTGATGCTGTGCGCGACGGCTTCAATGTCGTTGAAGTAGACTCGCGCTCTTCCCGAGTGACCTTAACCTGTGGGAACGGCGATTGCGACTGGCGCGAACGCACAGAGTACTGGTCGGAATACATTGATTGATCTGGGGCTGATCCTAGAATGTTCTTACGATAATTGTGCGCCTTAAGTCCGTAGAAACCACGCCCAATCCCAACAGCATGAAGCTCAACTTCCATGAATCGTTGGGAAAGGCAATCACATACACTGAGGAAAACGCCGATACAGGCAGCGACTTTGTGCGTGCATTGCTGCAAATCGAAGGCGTCAAAAGCGTTTTTGTCTGTCAGGATTTCATCACCCTCAATCGCGCCCCTACTGTCGACTGGAATTTGATTCTTGATGCGGCCAGACGTGTATGCGGAAAAGAGACTGAGGGGACGCCTCAAACACCAGTTTCGGCGCAAGCTGCTCTCGATGGCGAAAGTCAGGCTGCAGGAAATTCCGGGCCGGTATCGGTGGTGGTGCAAACTTTTAAAGGCATCCCCATTCAAGTGAAGGTTTTGGGTTCGGGTGCAGAGAAGCGTGTGGCACTCTCTGAGCGGTTCTTGCAGGCTGCACAGGCAGTTCAGGATAAAACCGGTGCTGATTTTTTGAAAGACCGATACTGGGCCGATTATGGATTGCGCTACGGAGAGCTGGACGAAATCGCCGCGCAAGTAGCCGATGAAATTGAAAGCACAACCGACGCTCAAACGCTTCAATACCTTTGCGAGCTTTCGACAGGAACGACAAAAGTGCGCCGTTTTGCCGCAGCGGGGTTGGGCCTCAGCGGCAGCATAACTGCTGTTCCTGCTCTCTGTCGGGTGCTTTTGAGTGATGCCACTGTGGCAGTCAGGCGCACCGCCGGTGATGCCTTGAGCGACATCGGCGATGCTAGCGCCGAGCCTTTCGTGTGCAAGGCACTTGCCGACGAGAACAAATTGGTTCGTTGGCGAGCTTGCCGTTTTTTAACTGAAGTTGGTTCGTCCGAGGCTCTGCCTTTTCTGGAGGCGGTTTTGCAGGACAAAGAAACCGAAGTGCGTCTGGAGGCGCAAGCGGCCATCGAGCGGATTGCCAAGGGAGACAAAGGACTGGCGCCTGTCTGGAAACGCATGCACGAGTCCGATACTTGATAAGTCTTTTATCGAACCCTTGATAAGATTCTGCGAAGCTTTCAAAAGAAAGTTCTTTGAAAGATTGCGATTGGGCGGGAACCGGTGGCTCTTAAGCCCGTCACCGCAATAATGAACCCCGGATGTCAAGAGACTTCTGGGTTGCAAGGAATGTGAGAGAATTACATACCCCTACGTGTCCGGGAACTAAGCATCAATAGAGTATGCAAACTGTCAAGAGCCGCGAGTCGGAAACTGCTCCACTGCCGGAACCACCAGAAGACAAACAAGTAGCCCAGCCGGAAAATGCTTCGCGCTGTCAGCCGGGCAAAGCTGCTCTACTTTCGCTCATTCCTGGTCTGGGACACTTTTACGTCGGGCAGCCTGTAGTCGGTTCGCTGGTTCTGGTCAGCAGCTTTCTGACAGCGGCGTTTTTGACCACGATTCTTGCGGGCAAAAACCTCTTTCCGATAGTGGCGCCCATCGCTGAATCAATAGGGATTCACCTGGACAAAGCCGCCGGCGCACCGCAAGTGGTCGTCAGCCCGATTGCCCTCAGCCTGTATGTTTTGACCATCCTCTACCTGGGTGCCTATTTTGCTGCCGACGCTTACCAGCAGGCGCTGCGCAAATCACGATATCCCGAAGGTTTCAAATCCGACGGCGTTACTTTCACAGGCTCGACCAGTTTCTCTTATTTGTTGCATTGCGCGCTTCTGGTCATCTGCGCGGTTACCTGTTTGTTTATAGTCAAAGTGCCTGTCAAAACAGACACCGTTATCGAGATTGAACTGGAGCCACCACCGGTGGTGATACCGCCGCCGCCTCCTCCGGCGCCGAAGCCAAAACCAAAAGCTGAAGCACCCAAAGTCGAGAAGCTAGAGCCGGTCAAACCCGTTCAACCTCCCAAGCCGCTCCCGATTGCCGTCAAGCCTGTCGAGACGCCGGTCGCCGACAACCCCTCGCCCGTACCTGTTACTCAACCGGAGCAAGGTTCGGCAACAGGAACAGGCTCACAAGGAACGGCAAGCTCCGGAACCGGCACCGGTGATTCCGGCAACGGCACGAGCGACGATGTCGATCTCTCCGATTATGTAGCGGCGATGGAGAAGAAGATACGCAAGGCGTGGTTCCCTCCGAAGGGCGAAGAGACCAAGAAGATCATTCTCAAATTCAAAATCAACGGACAGGGCGCTGCTTCGTCCATTCGTTTGAAAGCGTCTTCCGGCATCATGATGGCTGACGAAGCAGCGATGACCGCCGTCAAGACCGCCTCTCCGTTTGCACCGCTTCCCAAAGGCGCGCCGGATCCGGTCGAGATTCTTTTCACGTTCGACTACAGTGTGTTCGGCGGCAAAGCAACTAACAGATAGCGAGGGAGATGCAAAACTGCATCCCCCTCTAGCTTCCAGATTGTGCGTCGTCTCACTTCTGGTTGAACCTGATGATCAGATATTGATACCACCGTCGGCTGCGATGGTTTGTCCAGTTACCCAGCCGCCTTCGTCGGAGGCGAGGAAGGCAACGACTGCGGCTATATCGTCGGGCTGTCCGATGCGTCCAAGGGCGGTCTTGTCGATGAAGGTCTGCTCCAACTCCGGTGCGATCGCCGCATGATACATATCCGAGACGGTGGTGCCGGGAGCAACTCCATTGACCGTGATTCTGCGGGCGCCAAGTTCTTGCGCCCAGATCCGTGTCAATGTGTCGAGAGCTGCTTTGGTTGCCGAATAGACGCTCATGCCGGGGAATGAGACGCGGGCGGCTCCTGAGGAGATGTTGATGATGCGACCGCCGTCTGCGAAATTTTTCAGTGCAGCGACTGTGGTGGCAATCACGCCTTTGACATTGACTCCGAAAAGGTGATCGAAGTGTTCCGGCGTGATCTGGTCGACGAGCGCGGTTTCGTGTACACCGGCATTATTGACGAGAATGTCTATTTTGCCGAAGGTGCGTCCGATTTCTTCAACCAATCGGACGCTTTCTTCCTCGGACGAAACGTTGGCTTGCAGTGCCACTGCCTTGGAGCCAAGTTCGGTGATTTGGCGAACGACCTTGTCGGCGGCGCTTTTATTGCTGTTGTAATTTACTGCTACGGTGGCACCTTCTTCCGCCAGGCGCAAGGCAATCGCTGCCCCAATGCCTCTCGAGCCGCCCGTGACCAATGCGACTTTTCCTGCCAGTCTTTTGGTGTTTGCGGTCTTTGGTTGCTGCTGAGTCAATGTCATGATTTGCTCCTTTACTGAAATCAATGCGTGTTCTTATCGTGATTTTTTGCGAGTTTGTTGTCGCGGCTGGGCTTCTGTCGCCTGAGCTTCTGTCGCCTAAGCCGCCCGGAATTTGAGTGCGTTTGCCGTGTAGGGACGCTCTTTTCTCTCGAGGGTCTTTTCAGCGCGGTGTGCAATGTACGGATTGTCGTCGCCGCTCAATTTCTTAAGCACCGAATGCGGTACTGCGTGGTTTTCAGCAAGCGCATATCGCACGTCGGCATGCTCGTCCTCGGCAAGCGCCGAGAGCAAAATTTCCGTTACTGAAGGATTGTTGGCGAGACTGATGCGGACGTCCACGTCTTCGTCGTTAATGAATTTGATCAACAGTCTGAGCGGTGTTTTCGGATTTTCAGCAACTCGAGCTCTGATGTGGGCGTCGAGCGACTCTGCGTATTCTTCAAGCAGTTGAATCGGAGCATCCGGGTTGCCGGCGAGAAGATATCTGGCTTTGGAAGTGAGACTGAATAACATTTGGGTTACCTCTATGTGTTCGGCTTGCCCTGCTTTTTTGACAGGGATTCAGGTGGGGGATTCAGATTTTTGGTTTGAGCGAACTAACTGTGTGTGGAAATTACTTGATTATTTTTTGAGAACTAACTCGAACATCAAACTGATGAAAACATCCAGTGGCTCGAGTGTTTTGATGGTCTTGGCACGCATCATGGCACCTTCCCAACTGGATAGGAATAAGTCTGCAAGTGTTCTTGAATCTGCCGACTGTGATAATTCGCCGAGCTTTTGACCTTCTTCGATGCATTCGGCAAAGATGTCCAGACGTTTTGTCATGACTTCGGACAGAGCTTGTCTGAGCGTTTCGCTTTGATCGGACATCTCCTGGCTCAGGTTGCCGATCAAGCATCCCTTGCGGCAATTAGCTTTCTGCATACATTCGCGTTTGGTAACGCAGAATGTGCGCAGTCTTTCCTTTGGTGTCAGCGATTTGTCGCCGAGAATCGGCAGTAGAAAAGCGAGAAAATCTCGATCGAATTCTTCGATGATGGCCAGAGCAAAACTTTCTTTGCTGTCGAAATAGTGGTAGAAAGAGCCTTTCGGAACGCCGACCTGAGAGAGAACTTCCTGGATGCCGCAATTGGTATAGCCTTTCTCAATCATGACTTCGGCACCTGCTTCAATCAAAGCTTTGCGCGTGTCCAGTTTTGTCATCACTTTGGCGTTCATGGTTTTGTCTCCAATTTAATTAGACCGGTCGTCTACTTTGATGTATTCAAAAAACGGTGTGATGCCGGAATCAAGTCTTGCAGAAGCGCATAAAGCAACACGCTGGTGGTCATCAAAGCCATGGGATATACGACCATGAACGACAATGGGTCTTGCTCTAATGTCTTTAGTATCGTTCCTACAAGGTTGACTGTGTCTGCCGCGTTCATTTCTAAGTCCTCGGTTCTCGTTCGGTATGCATTCATTATTAGACCGGTCGTCTCGTTTGTCAACCCCTATTGCCAAAATTCCTAGAAGTTTGACCTGGGTGGGTTTTTGGAGTGTCTGTGGAGATTACCTGGTATCCTACGGCATACCTAGCCAAGCTCGTTACCGCTATTAACTAACATGTTTGTTAGTTTACGCTTTTGAGAATGTGCTGTCAAGGGAGGCTGTGCATATATAGAGGATTGCGCTTATAGAATTGCGCTGTACTATTACGCCTATGTTTCACCGCCGCCTCTTGCCTGTTCTAATTGCCGCAGTCATCTATAGTGCTGCCTCACTTGGCTGTTTGCGGCCGGCCCTGGCATTTGCTCCCACGTGGGCTGAGCTTATGACCGCTGGGCGCCACGCGCACGTGACCGGCAATTTCGATGCGGCAAAGGAATATTTGAAGGCAGCACTGAAGCAGGCGCAAAGTGAAAACAACGATGCGATGCAGGCGCAGTCTTATTTATGGCTCGGGCGCGTTTACGAATCCACGAATCAATGGGACTTCGCCGAGCAGATGCTCTCCAAAGGCAATTTGATTGGTGTCAAAGCCAAAGCGCTTGACCCGGAAATATTGATAGCGCTGCGCCACGAACTCGAGAATGCCTTGCATAAGCAGGGTAAGGTCGATGCTATTCACACGTTGCGCAGATCGCAGGGCAATTTGGAAAACCAATACCACAGATCCGTCAAACCGAGCCTTCTAGTGCGCGGCAGAGAGTTTTTTGCGGACAAAAACTTCAAGAAGGCTGAGCCGACTTTGCGAAAAGCACTCGATTCGTACAGAGAAGCAAATGACACGGAGATTCCACAAACGATGATGTGCATAGACATGCTCTATCAAATCTATCGCGATCAAAGAGAATGGGTAAAAGCAGATGGATTGATCGAGCAGGGATTGGCGGATCTGAAGCGCCGACGCGCAGCCGGCAGCGAATATAGTTTGAAAGCCGCGAATCTGCGCTTTTACAAAAGTGCCATTCTCGACATGCAGGGACGCTCTAAGGATGCGGCATTAGAAGCAGACAAGGGATTTGCCATATATAAGAATCTGAAGAAGGAGCCGCATGCGATTCAACTGCTTTTTGCAAAATGGGATATGACCGGCAAAGTAAAAGAGAGCGCTCGACTGCGCGAGCATTACGCAAAAATCGCAGCGGTGCTTCCTAAAGAGCAGAAGTCCGGGTGGATTGAATACCCCGAAGAGGAGCTAAAAAAATAGTCAGGACGCGATGTTGCGCCCTTCCAATTTTTCCAGTTTTTCCAGTATGTCTCGAGCTTCCAGACGATTACATAACTGCTTGTAGAGGCAAACTGCGCCGATTGCAGTTGCTGAACTGATGAACGCGTCGATTGGCGGAAAGAAAACTAGTGCAAAAATGAAGTCGACGATCAGCTTTAGAGGACTCTTCGGAATGATTAGACTGAGCGAGCCGAGGACACCGACCGGGACTTGTGAAATCACCGATATGGCCGATAACAAACTGGTGAATACGCAGAAATACTTGAAGTGCCGAAAGGACAACTGGAAGAAACGTCCGCAAGCTCTCAATAAGGATGATTGTTCAATAACAAGGATTGCTAAATAAAAAACATTTGCCACCAGTATTGCTGCAAGTGGAATTGTCAGGATTAGAGGAATGATTGCCAACGCGCCAGCCAACATTCCTGCCGGATCTACTTCACTGTGTTGAACTACGCCTGAGATTTTTTCGAAAAACGTGCTCAGCACCAACATGCCGAAAATACAGGCTTCTGAGATATACACGGGGATCAAAACGATCAAGCATTGCCACATGTACTTGCGGGCGAATTCTAACGACTGGCTGAGATCGCCATTGCCTTTTGTGATGCAATGAATGAGAGCAAAACTGCGAATGCCCCATTCCCATAGGGAAAAGAGCATGAGCGTAAAGCCGGCAATGATCGCCCAGTAAGTGACTGCATCCGGAACGTCCATGCCGCTGTCGGAGAAATCTGAAAGAAGGAGTGAAGTGGCAATAGAATAGGCGATTGCCTGAGGCAGGAAGAGTTTCAACAACGGCAACCAATTGGCTCGTGCAATTCTAATGGCACGCCCGGCGATATCGGCGTCAGTCAGAAGCTCTTCTGGAATGTCGATGTTGAGTGCAGTGTCTTTCATCTCGACAGATCTATTGCGAAAAGGTTTCGCCGGCCTTGTACAACCAATTACCGTTTTCTTTCACGAAAAAACTTTTCTCACCAAAACTGACATCCTCACCGGCTTGACGCAAGTGCGCCGTGAAGGTGACGGTGGCTGTTTCTTCTCCATCGATAAACTCATTTATGGTGAGGTGATCAAACTTTGTTGCATTCGAAAAAGACTCGATACTTTCTTTCCAACTTTTTCGATCATTCGTGAACTCCGGATGGGCACTATGGGTGGTATCGATGATGTAATCGGCAAGCCCCAGAGCGTACGCTGCATAGC
This sequence comes from Cyanobacteria bacterium PR.3.49, assembly GCA_013997645.1. GTDB lineage: Bacteria > Cyanobacteriota > Vampirovibrionia > Obscuribacterales > Obscuribacteraceae > QKMZ01. Next base: position 9,074 of record PNKB01000041.1, on the reverse strand, counting down.
GTGAACGCATCAGGTGGAGAGCGTCTTCGGGAGGCGTTCCGTCGTGATATGGTTTGCAGCACTTATGATAGAGCGACTTACTCGCACATGGACACTTTTCGAATTTGCTCATCCGGGCTATTTACCGTATTGGCTCTCCATTTGTTTTTCCAGATCGCTAAGTGCGCCTGATTTTGCCGGAGCCGCTGGTTTGGAAGCAAAGGGTGAACCTGCTCGCGCTGCAGCTTTTTGCTGTCCCATTCGTCCCAGCATGCCGCCCGGCATTCCCATTCCCAGGCCTGAACGGTTCATCCCAATCCCTGCACCCGGTCTCGCCATTCCCATTCCGGGCATACCCATGCCACTCATACCCATGCCGCCCATGCGTCCCATATTCATACCCATGCCGCCGTGAGACATTTGTTGATTGCGCATGTTTTTGTTGAAAGTGGCATCCTGTTGCATCATCTTTGCAAACAACCCGCTCTGCATGCCCATTCCGGCGCCAGGTCCGCCACCCATACCCGGCATCGTATTTGGTGCCATGCCCGAACGCTTTTGCATCATCTGGAGAATCGAGCCGCCACCCGCACCGGCACCGCCATTTTGCATTCTAGCCATTTTTTGTTTCATCAACTGCATCATCTGCGAGCTGCCGCCGCCGCCCATGCCCGCATAACTATTGGTGCGACTTGCCATGCCTGAGTAGCTGTTGCCGCGACTACCCATGCCTGCATAGCCACCCATGTTACTGGGGCGCCCGCCGTTCATTGTGTTGGCGTATCCAGGCATGCCGCTTGCACGACCCATCGATCGACCGCCGGTTGTGTATGTCTGGCGCTTCCCGGACTCAAACTGATTAAGCATTTGCGACATTTTCGCATCGGATTGGGCGAAAGCGGAAATGCTCCCTTGCGGAGCGATAAATGCATAGCTTGCGAGGAGGGTACTTGCGATCCCTATTCGTCTTAAGAACAGGCACTGGTGATGCTTTGCGGTGCTGCCTTTCATTGTGAACCTTCTAACTAACGAAAACTGGTAACCTTAGTTTTGTTCCCTATATTGGCTCTTTTCCACTAGTTCTTGGACTTTTTGAGGCTAAGAACCTGTAATGGACTTTTGGATGGGGAAGGGGTATTAAATACCTATGCGATTTGCCCACTTCTTATTTCTGCTTCTTGCATTTGAAACCGCAACACTGGGCGCGGTCGCTGCCGGAATTGACTGGCGCCACGACATTGCAGCCGCAGCGCTGGAAGCGAAGAGCGCGAACAAATACCTGTTTGTAGAAATCGGTGCGCCCTGGTGCGGACCCTGTCGCAATTTGGAAAAACTTGCGAAGAATAAGGCGCTTGGCGAATGGGTGTCCGCTCGTTTTATCAGTGTCCATCTGGAAGCAGATGATCCGGGTGGCAAAGCAATTCTTCGCAAATTTGGAATGAATGGTATTCCGGCATTGATCGTTTTCGACGCCAATGGAAATTTTAAAAACAAACAATCCGGAGCTGCCGGTGATGTAGAAGGGCTCAAACAAACATTGACTCAGCTAGCCGGTGGCGAAGACGCTTTCGCTAATGCCGGGGGTAATGCTGCAGGTTTTAACTCCGGCTTTTCTCAGCAGAACGGAGGTTTCAACAGTGGTACCGCTAGCGGTGCGTATGCGCAGCCGGAAAATTTCCAGCAGCCCCAACAAGGGTATCAACAGTTTCAGCAACAGCAGCCGATTCAGCCTCAATATCAACAGCCGGCACAGTATTACCAACAACCACAGCAAGGCTTTCAACAACCACAGCAAGGCTATCCCCAGCAAGTTGCTCCCCCTGCTAGATACTCGCAGCCATATCCTCAACCCGTAATGCAGTGGCAAGGGCAAAATCCCGCGCCGCAGCAATGGCAGAGCCAGCCGGCCGCGCCTCAGCAGTGGCAGAGCTATCCTCAAATGCCGCCTTCATCTCAAGGGCAATATCCGCCGCAAGGACAGTATCCGCAGCCAGGGCAATACCCTCAGCAGACTCCGTATCCGTCGCAGCAACCGTTTCCTCAGCAAGGTCAGTATCCGCAGCAAGCTCAATATCAGGCGCAAGGGCAAAATCAAATTCCAAATCAGGCAATGCCGACTCAAATGCAACCCGGACAGATGTCGCCAAATCAATACGCTCCGCCGTACCCACAATCGCCCAACCAGCCACAGAAATAGGTTCTCGCCACCCGGCAGTGGCTGACTAGAGTTCAGTTTTTAGGAACTTTAGACCCTCGTGATCACTCTACCTCCACGAGTTAGAGTCTCGACTGCAGAGGACTGAAAAATGTTTGAGTTGCACTTGCCGTGGCATGAGTTGGTGATCCGAAGCGCCATGTTGTATGGATTCGTTCTTTTCATTCTTCGTCTTGCGAATCGAGAGGGCGGAACGATCTCCCCTGTAGATCAAGTGGTACTCATAACTGTAGGCGATCTGGTTGCCACCGCCGCAGTGAAGAATGACGACTCTTTGACGGCTGCATTCATCGCTGTTGCCACCTTTGTCGCCATCGGCTGGTTGGTCAATATAGTCGCCTACCGCTATAAGCCGGTTGCTCGCGCCCTTGATGGTGCTCCACTGGTTTTGGTGCATAACGGCGAAGTCAAATGGGACAATATGAACAAAGAGAAAATCACGATGGATGAATTGATGCAGTCAGTTCGCTTGGCCGGGCATGCTTCAGTCTCTGAAATTCACGTGGCAATGTTGGAGATAAACGGAACAATTTCAGTCATCAGCAGACCCCGCTAGAACGCTATACTGACTGCGGATCGTTGCATTGCGCCAGGAAACAGGGCTATCTGGTGGATATGCGAACGGTCTCCAGCAGTAGATTCATAGTGGTGGTCGAATGAACTCATATCTGATCGGACTTTTGGTAATGGTGGCAACATCTTTGCTTGCAGTGGGCGGGCTATATGTTGTGAGGCGCATTGTTGGTATAGAAAAGCTCAAGACTTTCAATGAAGTTGCCGGCAATAGCTTCCAGGTTGTCGGCACTTTCTATGCGGTTTTGCTCGGACTGATAGTTGTAGATGCGATGACGGATATGTCCGATTTGCGTGCGGTGATTGAGCGTGAAGCTAACGCGGTAGCGGATGTTTATATCTTGTCGCGCGGGATGCCCGAGCCCGAGAGAAAAAAGATTCGAGAGTTGACAGTCTCCTATGTAGACGCAGTCATAGATGACGAATGGGATGCGATGAAACACGGCAGGGTGTGCGTAAAAGCGATTGCTTCGATAAATCAACTTTGGGACACTATCATTGATTGCAAACCGACGACGGACGATCAAAGAGACATAAGACAAATGAGTTTGGACCGCATTTCCGAGGCCGGTGACAATCGTCGAGAACGGCTGATTACGAGCGCTCATGGAGTCAGTACGGAATTGTGGACCGTGTTGATGATCGGTGGACTTTTGACGTTAGGATTTTCATATTTTCTTGGTCTGCCAAGCTTCTTGGGGCAAGCGCTGATGACGGTTGTGATTGCCAGCACACTAGCTTTGAACGTATATTTGGTCTTTCTTTTCGGCTATCCGTTTTCGGGTGCTTATTGTCTTGAGCCCGATGGATTTATCCTCGATCGCGTTATTTTCAAAATGAAGGAAAACGGCTTTGATCGCGAGAAATTGAAGAATGTCGACCCGCGGGAAGTCTTACAGAAACGCGGAAAAATATAGCTTGGAAAACATTTGAATCTGATCGGGAACTGACAAAATTCTCTCCCGTCCCCCGTGAAGTAACGCAACGGCTCTGCTCTTGAGCTGTGTTAAGAATCACTGGAGGGAGCCCCATGACTACTTTTACGAAACGTTTGCTGGCATCGTTGGCATTGCTGGCAATTGTTAGCCCGATGGCAGCTTACGCTGACGATGACGACCGCGAAGACTTCTATAAACGGATCAGAAAAAAACAACAAAGACAGTATCGAAATATGAGAAAGGCGCATCGCAATTACAATCGCGCCCACTGGCAAACCCACTGGGGTAACAACTGGAACGATCAGCGCGACTGGTATCAATACAATATGCGCAACATGGGACGCTACAATAGCGCACGTCAACGCGCTTTGGAAGCTCAAATGCGCAGGCAGTACCTGATGTATAACAACAATAACTACAACGGTCCTTACGGCTGGAATCAATACTCCAACCCTGGTTTCCTCAATTTCTTGCACACCAGAAACCCGGGCTTGCTCAGTTCCGTCCGTTCGATTATTGGCTTCTAAAGCCGCCAGCATAAAGGTTTCGGCTAGCAGGTTAATTTGCGGGTCGAAATATGGAGACCCAGAAATTCGGTGGAATCGCAAGAGTCCACCGGATTTCACTTTGGGGATTCTTGCCAGTGGGATTCTATCTCCTGGGATTTATGCCGAGTTTGGTTAAAGATTGTCCCCGGGCTTGAGTTTTAGCGCCTTTTCTTCGTGGTTTGAGATAGACTGTGGCATTAAATGTGTAGATTTTCCCAACAAGTGTGACTGAATGAACACGAAGCGATGCGCAATAGCGGTAGTTTCCATGAGCGTTTTGGCAATTTCCGCTTCAGCGCCCGCGCAAGCGCAGTTCTTGAAGAAGCTGCTGCAGGGCAGTTCTCAGCAGAATGAGTTCCAGAACAATCAATTTGGGCAGCCATACAACGGGTTTGGCAACAGCAGTTTCAACACTGGCGGTTTTAATACGGGTGGTTTTAACACCGGCGGTTTCAATAATGGCTTTTCGAATACCGGAATGCCGTTCAATGGTGGTTTTAACGGCGGTTTTCAGAATAGGGGCTCCAGTAATTTGTCCTCCAGCCTGAACTCGCTTGATTCGAGCGCCGACGAAGTTTCAAAACGCATGCAAAAATTTCTGCAGGCGAGCGGCCGTTGGATGCCACAGCCGACAGGCAACGACATGCAAGCCTGCGTTGCAATGCAAAACTTCAAGCAGCTGGTTGGGCAGGTCAAACGAAATGCAGGTGGAAACATCACTCCGCAATTTCAAATGCAATTGAGCCAACTTCAACAGTCAGCTAACAATCTGGTCAACGCGATGGCTGCTGCCAATATTGATCCCGGAACACAAGGGCAAGCGCAAATGTTGCGAGACAATGTAAGCCAAATGATGGCCATGTCCAGTATCACCCCTGGTGGCAACCCTATGAATCCGTTTTGGAACATGGGCGGACAAAATTATCCTGGGTTCAACAACGGAATGCTGCATATCAATCAAGGCGGGCGCGGTGCTTTGACTGTAATGGGGCAGCAATACATGCGCTTCCGCGACGTTAGTGTGGAGACAATCGATCCGGTCAGCAGGCGAGTGCGCGTTGCACTTTCAGGAGGTCGCGACAATTTGATTTTGTCAGGACCAATTACTCAACAGACGATGAATGCTGTGACAATTGCCGTTGATTCTTCCGACAAAGGCGCCATTAACGGCGTGCTCAATATTGGTTTTGGGTCGAACGGTTCAGTCGGTTCGATTAATTCGTCCGGTCAAATGAACGGACAAGGTTACGCAATACAGTTTAGCGGACAGTAGTAAGAAGAGGCATCAATGGGCATCGTCAGGAGTACCATTTGCGCGATATCGTTAGCAATCTCAGTCGGGATCGGATTGTCAAGCGCGGCATTCGGCGACGACTCGCCGTTTCATGGTATGGCATATGTTGATTTGGAAAAACAATGGAACAAGACCTTCAATGAAGGCGTGACTGCGCTCGATTCCAACTTGTACGGAAAATCCGAGCCGCTGTTGAAAGATGCTGTCGATTTAGCGCAGCGATTTGGTGCCGGAGACGCACGTTATCCGAAGAGTCTGGGCGAACTCGGACGCTTGTACACAATTCGCCGTCGCTACGCTGAAGCCGAACCTTTGTTCGAGCAGCAATTGCATTTCACTGAAGTTCAATTGGGCAAGAATAGCGGTAAAACAATTCCTGCGCTCGGGCAGATGATCAAGTTTTACATGATGTATGGAACAGCTAAGAAAGCCGATCCGCTTGCAGAAGAAATGCTCGCTTTCATAGATGGAAAAATGAGAGAGGACGCTGAGCAAAACGCTCAGGCTCAGCCTGGCAAAGGCAAATTGCTTACGGGTTGGGCAGGGACCGCGCCACCACAAACTCACATTCCGCGTATGGAATGGGCAGTTACGTGCGACCGTCTTGGCGACTTATATCGTTTTAAAAAGAATTACGACATGGCTGAGCGATTCTACAAAGCCGGTCTGGACATCAAAGTCACAGTCATGGGTAAAGAACACATGTCGATGGCTGTGAGCTACGACAATCTCGGCATACTGGCGATGGACAAAGAAGAATATCGCGACGCCGCGGATTATTTCAGAGAGTCGCTCGAAACCACGAAGAAGATTATGGGCAATGGAGATCCCGACACCTATTCTCGGCTGGATCGGCTTGCCAGAGCGTTGATCAAGGACAAAAAATACGCTGAGGCGGAGTCGACTTATCATACGGCGATGGAGTTGTGGAAGCACGAACCGAATTCGGGTGGTGCCACCGCGCGGTGCTTGTATCAACTTGGATCGATGTATTGTGATTCCGGCAACTTTGGAAAAGCCGCTGCTTGCCTTGGTCGCGCGCTTGGTATTTCAATGAGGTCGAGCGGTCCGTTCGCCTACACTAACGTCGCGTACATGAGAAAGTATGCGTACGCCCTCTACTATTGCGGCAGGCGTGGTGAGTCCGATAGTTTGAAAGCACGCGCGAATTGGTTGGCGGGAAGTATGGACGAGCCTAAGCCGGCCGTGGTTGCGAAGCCTGCTGAGAAGCCGTCCGACAAAGGTGCCGGAGTGACTGCAGCGAAGCCTGGTGACAAGACTGCTGCAGGAAAAGCGGGAGCCGTAACTGCTAAGGGCAAAGATGCAGCGGATCCGAAGACTGCTAAAGCTGGCGACAAGACCGCTAAAGTTGGTGATAAAGCATCGAAGGCTTCAGCTGTTGTTCCTGGAACCAGCACAAATAAGTTTAACAAGCCTGGCATGACCAGCGCATCAGAGACCATCAAAACGATGCGTGAGCAAGGAAAAGCAGGTCCGATGAAACCACCGTCGGATGACGACCCGTTGTCCAATCCAGATTTGCTTTCAATACCTGAGGAGCATGAAGGTCCTCCAACTGCGCAGGCTCCGAAATCTGCACCGGCAACTTCGACTCCAGCAGCTGTTGCGCCATCCGCTACGCCGGCAGCCGCACCGGCAGCCGCACCAGCAGCGGCTCCTGCAATGGGTGCGACTCCACCGGCAGCCGCGCCCGAAGCTGCTCCGACTCCCTCACCAGCGATGAGTTCCACGCCTCCAATGTCAGAACCAGTTGTCGCGCCAGAACCACATGCGGTGCAACCTGCATCTGCGCAAGTTCCGCCAGTAGAAACTCCCGCGGCACCATCTACGGTATCGCCGCAATCTGCACCCCTTCCCGGCGTGCCGGTTGAAGTCGGCAAAACGGCAAGCGACGAAAAGCAGCCGAAAGACGGCAATCAATAGTCTTCACCGAGTTAGTTGAGCTAGAGCGTTGTTACGCTGGAAATCCCGGCGCCTCATCGAAATCGATGTCTTCAAACCTCGTTTCGCTGGTAATTTCGCTGGAAGCGAGATCACTCACATACGAAATTAGGCTTTGCAGTGACATCATCAGGTCTTTGCCTGACCACATGTTGCTCCGGCGAGCAAATTCGTCGTAGTTTTGAGACAGCAATTCTTTTGCTGCTTGACCTACGGTCCCGCGATATGTCGGATATGCAAAAACAGTGTTGGGATCTTGAATTTTCAATTGCCCTAAGCCAAAACTGAGAGCAATCATTCCAATCCCGGTGCCAAATGTGGCCCGAGCGAGCTCTACCAGTGTGAAGTGAGTAACTCCAAAGAAGACCAAGCCGTAGCCGATGAGGAGAGAAGCTGCAATTCCGAATTGAACAGGACTATAAACTCTTAGCGGTGCTAGTGAAAGCCCAACATTCTCTTCTAACTTCGCCCAATTTTCTTTGACATTGCCGTTGGGCAAGAGCGCAACCAGCGAAGATCTGCGTTTGATAAAGTCGCGCCGAATTCCACAAGCCATCAAACCTCTACGCAAAGAATAAAAGACTGGCGCGGTAAGGCATCCTTCTCTGTACTTCTGCGAATAGCGAGCGGCAATCATGCTGTGAAGTTCGCCGACATCATTGACGAAACTCAGCTCATCTTCTGTGATATTCAACCGAAATGACTTATTCAGTAAAGCACATAGCCCCTTGAACCCATCGGTAAAACGAAAATTTCGATTTCCCATGCGCAGTCCTCCTGAGTCTTCTATTATAGGTCAGGACCTCTACGGAGCAAAATGAGTTAATCACATGAATGCGGCTGACCTAATATCGAAAGTTTGCGAAAAGTACTCGACTTGCACTTCTTATCGCGACCGTGGTGTTTTGCGAACTTCGGTCGAATGTTGGGGTGAGGTCCATTTTGAGACCTTTTATTTGGCGCCGAAGAATCTCCTAGTGCGATTTGTCTATGGACCGCAGGACAAGCCGATTCAGACAGAAACTTACTGGTCAAACGGCACAGAGCAGTCTGTGCATACGAGTGGAACGGTGGAGAAATGTGAGAAGCTAAAAGACGAAGTCGACTTCTTCGCTTTTGGACTGGCAACGCTCTTTGAATTCGAAGTACCGATGCTATTGATTCCTGAGGCGCGTCAGTTTGCGGGGAGACTCAGTCATTGCTCTGAACTCTCTGCCGTGAGCAAATCGAACAACGATTTCGTGCTGCAACATGATAGAGATTCTGGTGAACATCTCCTCAAGTCAGCTTTTGAGGCTGTTATTGACTCGAAAAGGCTGCAGGTGAAAAGTACAAAAACAGTGGAAACGTATTCGTCAATGCCTGCGGATATGTTCCCAGCATTTACGGGACAACCGGCTGCTGCTGCTCCTGTTAAGACTGCGATGCTGGGGACTGCAGGGACTTCAATTCCCAAACTTTTATTGCTTTTTGGCAAACCAAATGTTTTCCCCCTTCAGAGCATCTCGACGGAGTGCATTTATGACGAGGTGCGATTTGACGATAAAATTCCAGCCAATCTGTTC
>PNKB01000040.1 GCA_013997645.1 Cyanobacteria bacterium PR.3.49 | reverse complement strand
ATCAGTCTTCTGCTGCTTCACCGTACTTTGCTGCTCTTGCCAAAGCCGATCAAATTCATCCGGAGATTCATTCCACATCTCTTCGAATGTGCGTTGCGGTGAGGTGGCGTCAAGTGCTTTGTTGTAGTTCCGTTCAAAGCTGGTAGAACCATTTGGCTCCGGCGTTGCGTTCCACATTTGCTTGAACTTTTCAGAGCCAGACAATTGCTGGAGAGCAACCTTATACTGTCTTTCGAAATCCGACGCCGTCTTCGATTTGTCTTGATTCCATAGCTCTTCGAATCGACTTCTGCGCGTTGTTAAAGTGTTTGACATTCTAGCTTCCCAAATCTTTCTCTATCAATATTCTTGCAGGCGGAAACTGCCAAACAATTACTCTCAAATACTAGTTTGCGTGCTGTATGACTGGCCGCTCGAAGATGTCCAGGCGCTGACGCCTAGGTGCTATATCTCTACTGACAATCGAAAAAGTCCACACTGTTCAGTGGTTCAATCAGTGCTACCGTAATAGAAATATCTATAGTTCAGGCAGGAACCGTCAACGAATGAGAAAGCGCCGCAAGGGAAGAAAATCAATCATTCAGGATGATCTACTGCTTCTACTGGATTTAGAGCGAAACAAATTCGGCGAAGTAGTTTCACCGATTCAAGAACAGCAAGTCGATGACTCTTTGGATAAGGCGATCGAGAAAAATATTGAATTTCTCGTGAACTCGGGTGAGCAAGTTAATAATAGACGCCAGACCGTTATGAACTTCTTCTGGCTCGTTAATGGTGTGATTTTCACTGCTCAATTCGGATTGTTCAAATTCATTATTGAAAAACTGCCTGAATACCAGCAAAGCAAGATTTGTGCGCAAGGCATCGCAATTTCCATTTGTATCGGGTTAATAGCATTTTTCGCTTTGCGTCTTTGTGATTTGTGGAAAGAGCTGCTAGACAACTATGCCAGCGTCAGCGGTTCAAAAATAGACTTAATGCAAGCGTTGGAATCTTGTCGAGCAGTAAGAACTTTCACGACACAATATGAAATCGTGGCAGCAGACAAAGGCAAATTTCTTTCAGCGATTGAAATAGAAATAGCTGACCTTATTCTCGGTGCACACAAAGCTATCGGCGCTGCTGCATTCGCACTGGGTGCAGTAGAAATCATTTTGCTGGCGACCAAAGTCAGCCATTAACAACTAATGAATAGCGGTTTCGCCTTCAAGTACGAAACCACTCAAAGAGATTCCGTTCAATTTCGATTCAATCGAATTTTGGAAACTTCCACTGGGTAACTGTTTCTTTCAATTTTCCAATTACACAGTCTGGAAATAAATTTGAATGACAAGGGTATATACTTTCGACTGAGTAACTTTGGAGAATTGGTCGGTGCGAAAGAGTTTCCCTGGACATTACCCGCCCAGCCAAGATGATCTGGAAAGGATGTTAAAGACTGGTGTTATCGTTCTAGATACAAATGTCTTACTAGACTTCTACAAATTTACTCCCAAAACCAGGAAGATATTCCTTTCCATTTTGGAGGCATTAAAAGAGCGGCTCTGGATACCGCATCAGATCGGCAAGGAATACCAGAAGAACCGTCACAAAAGAATTGACGACCAATTGAGGTCCCACAAGAATCTTGTTTCCGCCTTGAAGGCATGGATGAACTCCCTTGATAATTTCAAGCAACATCCCTTCGTTGATCGCGAAAAATTGCTGCCTGAAATCAAGAAAGCAAGCGATGAAGTGCTTTCTATTCTAGAAAAGTCGACGAAGGAATTATTGGGAAAAGAGCCACAGCACGGTTATCCCGAAATTTGCGAAGAGCTTCATATGCAATTAACAAAGCTGTATGAAGGAAAGGTAGGACCGAGCTACGAACAAGAGAAACAGCAGGAAAAACTGAAGCTCGCCCTCGAACGATATGCACGCAAAATACCGCCTGGTTATAAGGACGCCAACGCACAAGAAGAAGCAAGAGCGGGTGACGGAATTCTTTGGTTCCAATTACTAGACCAAGCTTCTTCAGAGAAGGAGGCAAAGCCGTATTTGTTTGTAACGGGTGAAGAAAAGCCAGATTGGTGGTTTAAGAACGAGAATAAAGAGCTAATTGCTCCACGCAAGGAACTAATTGAGGAAATGCAATTCACCGCCAACACTGAATTCTGGCTTATGCACACAAAAGATTTTATTCCGCTTGCAGAGAAAGTCCTAGGCTTACAACTGGAAGAGTCAGTGATCAAAGAAATCGAATCTTTACACGTCGAGGCAAACGAATCAAACCTGAGAGGGAACCACGATCATTCTGAAGTGGTGTACAAGAAAGACTTTCTGCATGGTCTCTATATGGAGATTATGCACCAGCTTACATCCTTATCCGGATCATCGGTTAAGGTATCTCCTCTTACATTCCCTATTGCATTAAACGCAATAGCTCGCAAAGGTTTAATACCTCCTGAAGACTGCCAGTTGATGCAGAGAGCCTTGGGAAAGGCAGTTGACGCAATGACTGCAAGCGATCCCGATCTTGAAGATTTGGATTTTTATACCGATTGGCTTGAATACATATTAGAAAAACTGCAAAGTGCATCTTGTAGCTGAAAGCAAGCATTCCTCTTTGTTTTTTAGTGCCTGCTGAGGGGGATCAAAAAATTTGGTGCAATTTTTTTTGTTTTCGATTTTCATTAATCCGGATTCGATTTGATCGATTTTGAATTTTGGGGACGAGGTGTGAGGGGGATCAATTTGGCCTGCACATTCGGACGAGGTACGAAGGGGCGCGGCGAGTACTGTCTTGGGGGGGGCATGGCATGCCCGCCACCAAATATAGGGGCGGCTATTAATCATTGAGTTTCTAGGAACGGGATACTAATTACCTAAACCCGAGAATCCTGCACCTGCAAGCGTTTTGAATTTCTAGGATTTATAGGATGTTTTCTCTTAGAGAGATTTGCAGTATTAGATCTTCTTGTCGAATCCTCGGAACTTCTCAGCGCTCAGTTCCGTGTAACGGACAGTGTTTTGAATGTTCCGGTGACCAAGGTAATCTTGGATGTGCCTGGTATCAACGCCCTGATCTGCCAGCTTGTGTCCGCAAGCATGACGGAGCGCGTGTGCGTGAGCATGAACATCCAGCGAGACAAGACCACGCAGCTTTTTGAACAGCATTCGAATGTTGGCAGTCGTCATCTTGTCGCCACGTTCGGAAGCAAAAATGAACGGTGAGCAGCTCTCTTTCTTAAGCAACCGGAGCTGACGTAACTCCTCACCATTTAATGGCTGCTTTGAAGCGGCTCCATTCTTCTTCCTGTGGATATCTATTCTGCCGGCTGTGAAGTCTACTTGATCCCAAGTCAGTTCAACCAATTCGGCTGAACGCAAACCATGACGATAAGACATCAATATCATTAATGAATCTCGCTGCCCATATCTCCCATTCTTCCGGGCAGTCTCTCGCAGCTGATCGACTTCCTTCTCCGTCAAATAATCTCTCTTCGCTTTTACTTTTACGCTTTCAGTGGTTTGTATGGTATCTGCTTTCATGACTGAATCCCCCGATTCTTCTCGACTCCATTTGTCAGACTTTGACGCATTTGGCTATTTGCGTAAAAGTTCACTCAATTAAAAGGAACGCTTGGTTTTCTGCTCTGCGATGTCCTGTGAGTGATAGCATGCATATATCGTACCTGAACATATGTGTTGCTGTCTGTCATGCGAACAACAAAACCAAAGTTCTTTACCAGCAAGCAATTTGCCGATACGTTCTCTTATGATTGGAGTTACGTCCGAAAGATGTTGAAGAATCTCCCAGACTCAAAGACGGGAAATCCGCTTCATTTGCCGGACGGTTTTCGAGCAGAGAAGGTTGGAAGAGATTGGTTGATCTTTCCGACTGATGACAAAGCAGTTCGACGGTTAAAGAAGATCAGAGGGGCATGATCCCGGGGTCACTTAAACAGACCCCCTGCACTCTCAAAACCTGTCCCAGTATTTGATTTGAGGTACTGCAATTAATCGCAGTGAATGCATTCAGCTATTACTTTTGATGTTTGCAGCTATTTTGCCACTCCGTATGGAAATCCTAATTCGGAGATTCTTCTTCTTCGAGAGAGTAGATATCAAATTTGGTCACAAGCTGATGTTCCTCTAGCCACTCAATCAGAGCAGTAGCAGCAAAGCTGTAAAAGTCCTTCATTGCATCTGCAAAAAACCGGACGAAGCTTTCCTGATAGCCTGGGCTAGGTCTAATTGATGTAACGATACTAGAATCATCTTCGCTAGTTCTCACCTGGTTATGAATCTGACTCCATCCAACATTGTTAAAAATGTCCGCGCAGAAATGTCGAGCAAACGCAGCATCACTGGCAGAACGAATGAGAGGGCCTCCTGTACTTATAGACGGATTCCCTTTGGCTAATTTAGAAAGAGCTACCAGTGTTTTCCGAGTGTAGGATTCTTGAACATCATAATGAAACATCATCTTGTCTCTAACGTCCTTGAAACACTTCATCATTTCGGCATTTTCTGTGTGCACCCTAACCTTCCTGAAGGCTGCTGCTACATTCGGTTTCGTCGAAAGATAGACAAAGATCGGTTTCGGAGTTCCAGCATTCTGGGGCACAATATTTGCAACAAAAGAAAGTAATGCCTCATGCATCGCTGCCTGACCTAATCGATGCAAAAAATCGGTAAGGTGAATGTCCTTCAAGACGGAATCGCATTCACCGTATTTCGTCATCAGCATGCAGTCATTCATTGCGCGCATCAGTGGAAACATGTAATCAGCGTGTTTAGTTTCAGCAGCTCGTTCCAGATCAATATATAGATCCTGGATTTGAATCACGACGCGCTCTTGACTATTCAAGAAATTCAATGCCTCCCGTTGACTTGCATTCGACTTACACGACCAACTTAATATTATCTCCGAGAGATGGATTCGAACCACCCTTTCAGCGTTCAAAGCGCCGCGTCCTGCCGCTAGACGACCTCGGAATAAAATGCCCGGCAGTGGATTCGAACCACTAAACCTCTTGTTTCTAAGACAAGCGTCTCTGCCGATTGGACTACCCGGGCATGGTGGGAGCGGCTGGACTTGCACCAGCGAAGCCTTGCGGCGACTGCTTTACAGGCAGGTGGCTTTGCTACTCACCCACACTCCCATGATTGGTCTGAGCGGGACGTGCTGCCCGTCCGGCCTCCTGTTTCCAAAACAGGCGCTCTACTGTTGAGCTACGCCCAGATATGGGGGATTGGATGGGAATCGAACCCATGTCTTTGGTCTCACAAACCAATGTCCTAGCCGTTGGACGACCTATCCCATGGCGACGCTGAGGGGAGTTGAACCCCCAACTTCCGCGCAGACAACGCGGCACTCTGCCAGTTGAGTTACAGCGCCACGAAGAGATCGACTCTACATCGGTGAATAAACACTCGGAATCCACACAACACAAAGTCGAGTTTGACTCTTCGCTAGTGGCAATCAATGCTGCTGCCGCTGCAAAGACAGCGAATATTGCAAAAACAGTTGCTGCAATGCAGAAGATCGCGTCAAATGCGAACAGACTTGCGACAAATGCGGCGAACGCAGCAAAGCCGGCGATGCTCGCAGCAATTGATTGACACTTAGCGATTGAAAATTTAGTTGGAAAGTTGGTGTAGATGAAGATAGTCATGATCGCTTAACACTCCAGAATTGACGCACGGCACAAGATACAGCTCTTTCGGCTGCTGTCTATCTTGATACTGTGGGAGTGAACGAAACACGACTGTCACCTAATCTAATATCTTTTCTGACCACGAAGGCGGCAACTGCCGCCCGTATTTCCAGTCTATACAGCGGTGTGCAATTTTGTCAACCGGAAATTTACTAACGGCAATTTCGCCGAGCAGCTACCGAACGACTTTTGAAGAGATTTTCTTTAAAGCTTGATCGAAGTCCTCAATCAGATCTTCTGTAGCTTCTATGCCCGTCGAGAATCTAACCAACGAATCTGAAATACCAATCTTCTTTCGATCTTCTCTGGAAAGTCCAAGGTGTGATGTGGTGGCTGGTCTGGTGATCAAACTTTCAACGCCGCCGAGGCTTGGTGCGCAGATGGGCAATTGCAATGCTTTGAGAAACTCGTCAGTTTTGTCAGCGTCCTCGCCTTTCAGTTCAAAGCTCAACATGCCGCCAAAACCGTCAAACAATTTTTCGGCGCTTGCATATGCAGGATGAGTTGCTAAACCTGGATAGTTGACTCGGTCAATCTCAGAATGTTTCTGCAAATAATGAGCAATTTTCTTTGCACTCTCGTTTTGATATTTCACCCTTAATGCCAGCGTTTTCAATCCTCTATGCAAGAGGAATGCAGCATGAGGATCCATGGTGCCACCAAGATGGTTCAGCTTTCTTTTTACGTCTTTTACTAAAGCCGCCTTACCGATGCAGGCACCAGCCACGATATCACTATGTCCGTTCAAATATTTAGTACAACTGTGCAGCGACAGATCAAAACCATGCTCAGCGGGACGAAAGTTAATCGGGCTGGCGAATGTATTATCGATAATGGAAACGATCTTGTGACTGCGCGCGAAGTCCACTACCGCCAGGAGTTCCGGAACGTCCATAAGCGGGTTTGCAATTGTTTCGACATAGATTGCTTTTGTTTGCTTGCGAATTTTCTTTTCCCATGACGACGGATCGCTGCCATCAATAAAATCGTATTCGATTCCTAAGCTCGGCAAATCTTTAGTGACAAAATCATGCGTGCCACCATAGAGACAATCTTGCAGCAATATGTGATCGCCCTTGTGTAAAATGCTGAGCATTGTCGTTGAGATAATCGCCATGCCGCTGGCTGCCACCAGACCTGCTTCAGCGTTCTCAATTGCTGCGAGTTTTTCACCAAGAACGTTATGGTTGGGCGTGTTATTCAAGCGGATGTAGCGAATATCGTGATAGTCGTCTTCGCCGCCGTATTCGAATGTTGCCGATTGAAATATCGGCAGGTTCACCGCGCCACCAACACGTGGACGCAGTTCTCCCGCATGAATCAGCTTTGTTTCCATATGCTTGGAGCTGCTCACAAAATTCACCTCGCCGTATTTTGTTTTCTACTTGCCTTTCTTGATTTTGCCGGAAACATATGGACGCACTACCGCGCCCGGCTTGGCATTCGCCGAACGGCTGTGCTCAATTGTTTTTCTTTCGATCTCCAGCAGATCATATTCTTGTCTCAAACGCCCAAACATGCCGGCAATTTCCCTTTCTCGTCTGGCGCGATCGGAGGCCTTCACTACGAGATTGTCGGCTTTACCCTGCATGCCTTCCAATTGGTTAAGCTTGGCTTCCTCTGCATTGAGTTGTGCTTCTGCACGCAAGGCGCGCATTTGATCGCTCATCAATTGATTGGCAATGCTGCTGGCCTCGGAAGCACTTACATTCATTTCCAGACAGAGGTGCGGCGGTGGAATGTTGTTCAGGTGATAAGCATCACAATGCATTTCGTACTTTTTGTGCAGCGCATCAAACGCGCCCTTAGCTGCCTGGCATTCTCCAATTTGCGAACGGAAGAGATTAAGGTGTTTTTGATATTCAGCAGCATGCACTTTAAACTGCGCCACATCAACGTTGAATTGCTGCATTGCTTGTTGGAGCTGTGGTCCCTTCAACTTGATGAGTGGAATGTTTGGCGTGGGAAGTGTTTGCAATTGTGACGCACGACCTGACAGAGGTTCATCCTTTGCTTTCTTGTCGGCATCGGATTTGGTGGCATCGGCCGGCTTCGTTGCATCGGCCGGCTTAGTGCCATCGGCAGGCTTTGTTTCATCAATGGTTTTGATTTCAGTCGAAGGCTGATTGTCGGCAGGCTTTGTCTCTGCTGGCTTGGTATCTGCAGATGCAGAACTGCTTGCTTGCGCAACGAGAGTTTGTCCATCAAAAAGCAAATGTGCTTGTGCTTGCAATCTGATCGCCTCGGTCTTCAATTTTTGAGCTTCTGAGATCTGGGCGTTCAATCTCTGACTAAGCTCGCGTCCCTTGAGCACAAAGTGGTCGGCTTCAGTTTTGATCTCGCGTGCCGTTTCCAGCCTGCCGGGTTGCGCGCAACACTGGTCATTCGAGGACGGCGCGCAGAAGGCGGTCATTGTCATCGTGAGTGCCATTGTCGGCGCCAAAAGGATCGACAAAGCGACAGCCGGCGTTCTGAGCATAAGACATTCTCCTTAAGCGCATCCCACTAAACCAGTAACAGTGAATTGAACCATGTCAGCCGCTGTTTGTACCCACTTTGTTTCGGCCAGAGGTTACCAATTGCCGAAATGATGATAGGCGTTGGGATTGCGGCGCGCGGCCGGACTGACAGGCTTAAGAGTAACCCTTTTCGGAGGTGCAACGCCGGCATTCTTGAAAGCATCTTTCAGGGCACTTTGAGTAGACAGGCGCAGGTCGGAAAGCAGCCCGGCGCGGGCGCGCAGCTCCAGGGGCTTGTCTTCGCCCGGCACGTCGTCTCTTTCAGGCGAACCGTAGAAGCGGACATACAGATTGGTCCCAAGGGCTCGCAGCTTGGCATTTCCAGGCTTATTGGAAGGGTCGGCCAGCAGCAATTTCAAATTATTAGCAGACTTCTGAATCTCCACGGACCGCCGTGTCGCCTCATAGCGTGCCAGGGCTGCCTCACGCATCGCATCGTTGCGATGCCAGCTGTTTTGAATGTAGGATCGGTTGCTCACCTCTTCATCTTGGCGGTAATACCAGCGCCTGTAACGAGTCGGGTCCGCCTCGACGCGCATGTGCAGTCGCTGAGCAGCTAATCTCATGCGTTCTTGGGCCTGGCGTTCGGCGTCCGCGCGAAGGCGCCCTTTCAAATCGGCGGATTGCAAATTGAGCAATCTGAGCGCTTGTTGGACGATCATGGGGTCTTCGGCGACATGCTTTCTTTTCTCACGATCACAGGCCAGGTCCATCACAGCCTGCTTTGCCAGGCGACCTTCCTTGCTGAATGGATTGAGGCGAAAACAAAATTCGAATTCAGCCTTGGCGGCGTCGTACTCACGGAGCTGTTCGAGAGTGCGCGCCAGATAGAAGTGAGGCTTCCAATTCATTGGAGTGCGGGCACAGGCTTCCTCGAAAAACATCGCAGCAGTGCGAAAGCGCTTGTAGTAGTACTGCTCGATGCCGTCCTCTAGCGGTCCGGCATGAGCTGCAGTCATGGAAGCCACCGCTGCACAGCAGAGGAATAGCGTCACGGCTGTGACTCGAAGAGCCGATAATCTAATAAGCATGCCTGTCCGCAATCGGGGTTATTTATTGAATAACCCATATTATCCCAAAAACCCACTTTCGCTTGACATCTTAATGTTTCGAGGGCCGCAAAGGCAAGGTGTGACTAAAAAAACGCCAATTGCGGCAAAAATTGATAATAATGAAGGGATGTCACTGGCTGGTTGCGGAAATCAGGTTTTCAGATGTTCAGCGGAGCCCCACCTGTCCACTTAATGTGGTCGAACATGTTCGATCCGAAGCGGCCGAAAATTGAGAAGGCGATTGATTGGAAACGCCTCGGACGTCTTTTCCTGCCGTATTGGAAGCAGGAAATCGTGGTGGTGGTATGCATCACCGCCGTTGCACTCTTAGGACTGCTGCCTCCGGTCCTGACGATGAATCTGATCGACAAAGCTATTCCTTCGGGCAACTTTCAATCGGTCGTAATGCTGGTTGGTTTCATGGTTGCCGCAGCAATCGGAGCGTCTTTGATCAGCGCCATGCAGGGCTATATGAATTCTCTGATTGGCGAGAGCATAATGCGCGACTTGCGCCTTCAATTAATGACGCACATGCACCGCATGCCTCTGGACTTTTTCACCAGCACCAAAACCGGTGAGGTCGTCAATCGCGTCACCAACGATGTGGACAGCATCGACAGTGTTGTTTCGGGAACTCTCGTAATGATTTTGATGAATACCTCGGTGATCATCACAACACTCGTGACGATCTTTCTTTTAGATTGGCGCCTTTCTTTGATATCGCTGGCAGTTCTGCCATTCATGGTGGCACCATTGTGGCCGGTCGGTCGAAAGATGTACAACATCAGAAAAGCTACCAGAGAAAAACGCGACGAGATGCAGTCGATAGGACAGGAAACGCTCTCTGTCTCAGGCATACTGTTGCTCAAATCTTTCAATCGCGAAGGTTATGAGCGAGACAGATACCATCGCCTGGGGTCGGACTTGATGAAATCAGAGATCAAGCTGGCAATGGTTGGGCGCTGGTTTATGGCGCTCATTAATGCGATGGTGACATTGGGGCCGGCTTGCATCTGGTTATACGGCGGTTGGCTATGCATTCATTCCGGCATTACTGTCGGTATGGTTGTCACTTTTGTAGCTTTGCTAAGCCGCCTTTACACGCCGGTGGCCGCTCTTGCCGGAGTGCAAATCCAGGTGATGACTGCGCTGGCGGTATTCGAGAGAATTTTCGACTATCTCGATCTTGAAGAGGAAAAAAACGACTCCAATATGCCCAGGCTGGCAGTCACTGCCGGTGATATCAGTTTTGAGGACGTCAGCTTTTCTTACCCAAATGGAAGGCGTGCGATAGAGGCTGTTTCATTCCATATAAAACCCGGTCAAATGGCTGCTCTCGTTGGACCGTCCGGTGCGGGAAAAACGACGATAAGCATGCTGCTTCCGCGCTTCTACCTGCAACAGGAAGGCTCCATAAAAATTGACGGACAAGACGTGCGCGACGTGCAATTGTCATCATTGCGCGAAAATATAGGCATAGTTACTCAGGAAACCTATCTGTTTCATGACACCGTCTTCAACAATCTGATTTATGCAAGACCCGATGCCACTCGCGATCAAGTGATAACAGCATGCAAGGCGGCAAATATCCATGATTTCATTGAAACGTTGGAAAACAAGTATGACACTACAGTTGGTGAACGCGGGCACAAATTGAGCGGTGGTGAAAGGCAACGTTTGGCTATCGCTCGTGTGCTCTTGAAGAACCCGCAAATATTGATATTAGACGAAGCGACATCATCACTTGATTCGGAAAATGAAGCGCTGATTCAAGCGGCGCTCACACCTTTAATAAAAGGGCGCACCAGCCTTGTTATCGCTCACAGACTCTCGACAATAGTGCAAGCAGACCTGATTCTGGCAGTAGAAGATGGGCGCATCGTCGAATCGGGTAGTCATGAAGAGTTGATTCAAAAGGATGGGCTGTACAACCGCCTGTATAAAACTCAATTCCGCGAAACAGCCGCCGTTTGAGCAATCAGCGACATATTTCTGTTCACATGGTGTTCATCAGAAAGTAGTATAAGAATAGAGTGGCGCTATCAATGGCGCAGATGCGGAGGTGAGTGATGAAAGTCGCAATAACTGGTTCGACAGGGCTTGTGGGCAAGAAAATTGTTGCCCGTCTTGAAGGCGGCGGACATCAAGTAGTGAAATTGGTTCGTGGGACGCCCAAGAATCAAAATGAATTCTCGTGGGATCCCAGTCAAGGGAAATTGGATGCCAAAGCATTTGAAGGAGTAGATGCGGTCATTCACTTAGCCGGTGAAAATATTGCCTCGAAGCGCTGGTCTTCAGAGCAGAAGGCAAAGATAAAGCAGAGCAGGGTCAAGGGTACGGAATTGATCGCGCAGACTCTTGCCGGCATGGACAACCCGCCGCGGACTTTTATAAGTACTTCGGCCGTAGGCTATTACGGTAGCCGCGGCAGCGAGATGCTTACGGAAGAAAGCACTTCCGGAACAGGTTTTCTGGCTTCCGTATGCCGCGATTGGGAAGATGCCACAAAAACAGCCGAGTACAAGGGAATTCGCGTCGTGCACGCTCGCCTGGGCGTTGTTCTCAGCAAAGAAGGGGGAGCACTCAAACTGATGCTGCCTCCATTCTTGATGGGCGGAGGCGGACCGCTCGGTAATGGACAACAGTACATGAGTTGGATCGACCTTGACGATACAGCCGGCGCGTATGTCTACATGCTCACCGCAGACGGTATCAGCGGTGCTGTCAACGTAGTGTCACCAGACCCAGTAACCAACGCGGAATTTACAAAAACGCTGGCAGGAGTCATACACCGGCCCGCCTTCTTTGCGGTTCCTGAGTTTGCCGTCAAGCTCATGTTCGGGGAAATGGGCGAAGAGTGCCTCCTGGGCAGCAACAGGGTAAGTGCCAACAAGCTGGTAACTTCAGGTTTTAAATTTGGTTATCCCGAACTCGAAACCGCGCTCAAGCATGAGCTCAACTGAACGCATGAGTTCCAATCCCGGATTTTTGCCAGGTCACAGCGATCAGCTGCAACTTCTGATGCGGGCGGTCGAGTGCGCGCGCAACGGTATCGTAATCACGGATCCGTCACGAACAGACAATCCGATTATTTATGCCAATCCGGCGTTCTCCCAACTGACTGGTTATGCGAATGAGCAGATCATTGGCCGCAATTGCAGATTTCTCCAAAGGGATGATCGAGAGCAACCCGCAGTAAAAGAGCTGAGAGATGCGATTAGCAAAGAAGTACCGATTACCACGATTTTGAAAAATTACAGAAGAAATGGATCTCATTTCTGGAATGAGCTGACCGTCTCACCAGTCAAAGACGAACACGGAAAAGTTTCCAATTTTGTCGGCGTTCAAAATGACGTGACGGCGCGCATAGATTCGGAAAAAAGGGTGCAAGAGTTTTACTCTGTTATTTCGCATGAATTGCGCACTCCATTAACTTCAATACATGGTGCCTTGACTGCTGTAGAAGATGGTTCTGCCGGTCGCGTCAATGCACAAGTAATGAGACTAATTCGAATTGCAGTAGACAATTCAACCAGATTGATGCGACTTATTAACGACATTCTGGATTGGAAGCAACTGGAAGCAGGAAAGTTCAAATTGAACCTGGCCAATTTCGACCCGCAAGAAGCTGTCGAGTCCGTAGTTCACGAATTGCAAGCAACAGCTGAAGGCAAAATGGTAATTTTGGTGCCGGAAATTCTGCCGCATCATCCGATCCTGGCCGATCAAGATCGCATCGTTCAAATCCTCAGCAATCTGACCGCTAACGCCATTAAATTTTCGCCGCCAAAAGGCATAGTTAAAATCAGACTAGAGGCCCCCGCCCGCGATACCATCAGATTTACCGTTACAGATCAAGGACCAGGAATTCCACCGGCGCAAATGGACAAACTCTTTGTCCGCTTCCAGCAACTGGATTCTTCCGATACACGCAAAAAAGGCGGTTCTGGTTTAGGACTGGCCATATGCAAAGCAATCGTAGAATTGCACGGCGGAAATATCGGAGTTTCCAGCCAAGTCAATGAAGGTTCTTCGTTCTGGTTCGAGATTTTCAGCTGACTAATCCCGTGTTTCGAAAACCTTTATTGCGGCTGCTCGGGTGCGACATCAGTCATGCGCATCAAATATCCGCGGTTTCTGACATTTTCAATGAGAGATTCTTGACCGCTGCTGTCGATCGAGCGCCTGAGCAGTTTGATATGAGTGCGAACAGTGTCTATTGATGCACTGGAATCATCCATCCAAACCCGTTCGAGTATAGTCTCCGGACTGAACACCTGGTTGGGATGGCGCATGAAAAACTCGAGTATGCTGTAGACCTTTGGACGCAGCTTGAGTGTTTTTCCCGATTTGAGAACAGTGCAGCTGACAGGATCGAGTTCAAGATCTCCGGCGCGCAAAACTGTTTGAGCCATGGATTGCGGTCTGCGCAGCAAGGCCCTTGTTCGTGCCAGAAGTTCGCGCGAGTGAAACGGCTTGGTGAGGTAGTCGTCAGCGCCTAAATCCAGCGCTTTCTCTTTATCATCTATGGTTGTTTTGGCAGTCAACATCAGCACGGGCGTTTTTCCGCCGTTCTCACGATAGTTTTTCAAAATATCCACACCGGAAACATCCGGCATCATCCAATCAAGAATTATCACGTCGTATTTGTAGACCCTGAGCATGTCCAGAGCATCTTTGCCACCACTCAAGACTTTTACCGAATGGCCTTTATTCGACAGAGTGATTTTCAGCACTTCCGCCAGATCAGAATCGTCTTCAACCACAAGTATTTTTGCCATGTGCAAATTTTACCAACTCGGACTGTTCACACACTGTTCACCGACCGAGGGTATCACTAGATCAATATAAATGCTCAGGTATAAATATGTACGAAAACGACGGTCCGGCAAACCGGCGAATAGGTCGACCGACGCATGTTTTGATAATCGGTGCGGGTCTTTCAGGACTTTCCTGCGCCCTTCATCTGAAAGAAGCCAATATCGAGTTTACGATACTGGAAGGCTCGGATGCAGCGGGCGGAAGGGTGAGATCAGACATTGTTGAAGGTTTTGTACTAGACCGAGGTTTTCAAGTCCTGTTGGACGCATATCCGGAAGCACAAGCTTTGCTGGATTATGACAAGCTCGCACTGAAATCGTTTATCCCTGGAGCCCAGGTGCGATACGACCGGCAATTCCATACCGTCGCTGACCCGTGGAGAAGACCGGGTGATTGTTTGAAGTCGCTTTTTAACCCAATCGGAACTTTGAATGACAAGCTGTTGATAGCCAAATTGAAAGATGCAGTCTCCAAGGGCTCACTCAAGACCATTTACGAAAAGGACGAAAAAACCACCGAAGCGTATTTGCGTCAATTCGGATTCTCGCAGAAGATCATCGAGCGGTTTTTCCGTCCCTTTTTTGGCGGCGTTTTTTTTGACAGTTCTCTTTCGACTTCAAGCAAAATGTTCGAATTCACATTTCGCATGTTCGCGCTTGGAGAAACATGTTTGCCTTCGGGGGGAATGGGCGCGATAGCGCAACAATTAGTGCAGAGAGTCGGCAAGTCGAAAATTCAGCTCAACAGCCGCGTCAAGGAAATAAAAGATCTGACGGTAACTTTGACAGATGGGACTTTGATTCAATCGGACTCGATTGTTATCGCAACGGAAGGTCCTGAAGCGGCGAAGCTCCTGAACATGCCTGCACCGGATGCGATGCGAACTGTAAAATGCTATTACTTCAGCGCCGACAGGTCACCTCTTAAGTCGCCAGTTCTTGTGCTCAATGCTGACAAAGATGGTCCAATCAACAACCTTTGCGTGCCTAGCGACATCAATCCCACTTATGCACCGCAGGGTAAAAGCTTGATCAGTGCGAGCGTGATTGGAAACGACAAACTAATTTGCGAAGATCTGCAAAAGCACGTCGTGAATCAGCTCGAAGGCTGGTTCGGTCCTGAAGCGAAGGATTGGAAACTGCTGAAGATGTACAACATAAAAAGCGGTTTGCCTGACAATTCGCCGCCCGCACTAAAACAAGTGGAAAAGCCGGTTCGAGTCCGCGATGGTGTTTACGTATGCGGCGACCATCGGGAAACAGCGTCTATTAACGGAGCGCTAGCTTCGGGTCGGCGCGCTGCCGAGGCGTTGATTGAGGACTTTGAAGCTTCTGTCTCCAAAGCTGTCTCTTGATTGAAAAACCTGCGATGATCTGAAGAATCTATAAGACAAAATCATCAAGAGCGAGGGTTCTTCCGTGACACGACTGAAAGTTACAGGACTGGTGCTAATTGCTGCCGGTTTTCTTTTTACAAGCACCGCCAATCAGACTTTTGCAAAAGACGCGCAAACAAAAGCAGAGAAATCTCACGACGTCAAAGTAGGAGACAAAGCTCCCGATTTCACATTGAAGTCTGGCAGCGGTCAAACAGTTTCGCTTTCCGATTTCAAAGGCAAAAAATCAGTGGTCGTTTTCTTCTATCCCAAAGATGAAACTTCCGTCTGCACGAAGGAAGCTTGCGCTTTCCGCGATCAATTTCAGGTATTCAAAGATCTTGGTGCTGAAGTAATCGGTGTCAGTTCCGATTCCGAAGCATCGCACAAAGGATTCGCAGAGCATCACAAGCTGCCCTATACGCTGCTTTCGGATGAAGGCGGCAAGCTGAGAAAGACCTACGGTGTTCCTTCCACTATGGGCATTATTCCTGGTCGAGTCACCTATGTCATCGACAAAGATGGCATCGTCAAACACATTTTCAATTCGCAAACTGAAGGCGAAAAGCACGTGACCGAGGCGATTGCCACCTTGAAGAAAATTTCGACGGCCAACTAGTTAGTTGCTGTTTCGAATTTATCGACCTCAATTCCTCTGGAAGTACGCTCACTTTCGCTAAATACGTTGTAGTCGAATGTAAATTCGATGTCTACCTTATCCGGTGAACCGGCCGGCAGTGGTTTTAGTGGGCTGGCTGTTCTCACGGCTTTGAGCGCTGCAAGGTCGGCCGCGTCAGTTTTTGCATGTTTTGCAACCGCAGCATTTGATATGACCCCGGCCTTGTCCACGCTGAATGTAACCACGACCTGATGGCTTTCGTTGCCGCGCGGTGGGTGCCATGCACGCTTCATCGTTATCTGCAGGCCTTCCATGTACGGCTTGAAATTCACTTCCTCACCAGAATATGCCGGATCAGCGGGCACTGCCTGTGGTGCTTCAGGGGCAGGCGACATTGGTGGCTTAGGAAGATAACTCCAGATTACGGATTTGCCGAAGGCAGCAGTTTCGTATCCGCTAAAAGTCACCACACGATTGTAGGAGGCATCATTATTGACGTCATACGTAGCGACACAGTAGGCAAAACCGGACATATATAAAAGGATGGGTACGGGCAGCAAAAGACCGACTCGGTGAATCAGCTTTTGAGTGCCCAGGCTAAGTACATCGAGTGAGCTGCCGACAAGAAACCTGTCTTTCTTGACTAGATTGATAAGAGAGATGAGATGCAGCGCCAGATAGCCAAAAGCCGGCAAAAGAATCATCACCGACACAAAATTGACCTGCCCGTATTGCGCGAGCATCCATATCAAGCCAAGCGCGGATACCGTGAAATAAGCGAATCTGAAAACCGGGGCGAAGAAATTTCGCGCACCACGATTGGACATGGCTGCTCTCCTGATAGGCGTATGTGTAGTAAACAGCGTTAATAGCTAATCTTATTTTTGCTGTCCGGCGAGGTAAAAACCACAGGAAAAACCCCTGGATCCAAATGTATTGCAGACTACCCAAAAGTTTCCAAAAAAATTTTGTCAATTAACGCTTTCGTCGGGAGGAAAAAACATACCCATGGCGGTTTTATCACCTTTGAGCGCTGCCAAAAATTTGAGGTTCTGCTCTGTGGCGGCAATATCCTCGTGCCCTGCAGGCAAGAGGTTCTTCTTAATGACCAGACTGCGAGCGAAATATTGCTCCGACTGCGTGGCGTCTTTCTGCTTGAGACTGTTAGTGCCGAGGAAATCCAAGATATGCGCCGCTCTCATGCTGTTCTTTCCGAATTCGGCCTCTGCAATCTCGAGAGCCTGAAGCAAATAACCATGAGCCTTTTCATACTGATTTTCGACCTGCAAGCTGTGCGCGTGCAGGAGCAAATTTTGCGTGCCCGAATTGCCTTCTTTGCTCAATTTTTTCAGAATCAGAGCTTGGACACGTTCTTCCAATTCCAGCGCTTCTTTGACTCGGCGCTGAACTTTGTAGACGGTCGACAAATTGTAGACATGAATGATGAGAGCCGGATTGGATGCGCCCAGGGCATTTTCCAGAATTGAAAGAGCGCGCTCGAAAAGCGGCGCGGCCTGGTCGAATTTTTCCAGCTCCAGATAATACCCACCCAGATTATTGATGGCCACTGCCAGATGATGGTGTTCTTCGCCAAGCGACTTCGTCCAAATTTCTATCGCTCGCTCCAAAAGCTGCTGTACCTTTTGCGGGCGATTCTTGCGGCGATTGACCTCGGCGAGATTGACCAGGCTGTAGCCGACCTCAGGATGTTCTGCCCCCAAACCCAACTCCCGGATGGACAAAGCTTCCGCATGGGCCTTTTCTGCGTCATCGAGGCGATCGGTTCTTTGATAGAGAGCCCCCAGATTGTCCAGTGTCTCGGCATACGAGGCGTGTTTTTCTCCGACGGACCGGCTGCGCAAGTTGAGCGCCTTTAAATAGAACTCCAGAGCGCGGGCGTCCTCTCCTCGGCTCCAGGCGAGCAAACCCAGGTCGTTAAAAGACTCGGCGACATCCGCATGGTTTTCATCAAGGAGCGAATTTCTAATGGAAAGAGATTCTACAAGCGCTTCTTCCGCCTCTGCAAAGCGAGCTTGCTCGATATAGACCAGTCCCAACTCCTCGAGTGCTCTTGCTTTCGAGATTTTAGACTCTGAGCCGCTTTCTGAGAATTCTTCCAAAGCCCCTTTCAAAGCAGCTTCAGCATTGTCATAGCGACCAAGTCGCCGCAGTGTCCTTCCTTGATCGGCTGCACAAGCCAACCTCTCTAAAAATGACGCGCCGCCGCGAGACAGCTCTTCGACGGCAATGGCGTATTGATCACTGGCTTCTAGATAGCGCCCGGCTGCGTAAGCAGCCTTACCTCTATCGTGTGCGCTCGGATTGGGCATCTTGTTCACGCAGCGTGGATAAAATCCACTATATCAGGACATCCAGAACTGTGCGGGATATACGCGTTTTGACACCGCTATTCGTACCTTCCCCACTGACGGTCTGCACCGGCTGAGATATTGTTAAGCCATCCCTTGCAGCACAATTTGAGGTCCAGCCCATGAGCGCATCTGACGACGCGGCTATTGCCATGTTTGATATAGCCAAGAGTGATGATATCGTCACCCACCGGGAAGCCAAAGACCTTCTAAAAGACCTGAAACTCGAAGACTGGCAGGCAGTCTCGAAAAAATATACTGAAGAAGGCAATCTCTACGGCGTCAAAGGCGGTCTCTATGTAGAAGAGAAGCCGGACGAGTTCGTCATTCATAATAATGAGATGGACCTGCGCGCCAAGAGCATCTTCAATGGATTGAAGAGTCTGGGCATCGGCACGGTTATGACTGGAGTAGGCTGGGGTGGCTATACTCTGGCAGGCAAACATCTGCTTTCTTTCGGCAGCCCTTATGCAAAGCTCGTAGGCTTGGGCATCGGCGTGCTCTCCGGCTATGTGCACAACAAGTTGACGGCGCCTGAAATCGAGGAGACAAAGGCTATTCCCGAGATCAAGATTCCGAAAATGTCCTTGAGCTCGCGCATTGAGGCAAATAGCGTGTCGGCTGCGCCCAACAAGATGAATTTCAGCCGCACGGCGCTCGCTTAACAATCGGGATGGCTGACCAATCGGTCAGCCAATGCCGGACTAAACCCTCGTCAGTTCAATGGAAGACAAAACCAGTGCGGCCCTTACAACGAGGCCGCACTTCGTTTTTGCCATGGCGCGAGTGCAGATTGGCTGTTTTTTAGAAAACCGGACGGCAAAATTGCCCGTGCCGTGTGAAGTCGCTGCCGAAAATCGATTCATCGACAGGGCAGATCCCCTAAAATAGATGTCCCAGTTGCTTAGCGGGGACTCACCTTTTGTCGCCCCGGGCAACCCTTTCAAAGAGCCAGAAATAAGCCATAAGAGGTATGAGATGGCGAATGCCTTGAAGAGTCCTTACGCTGCAAAAATTGTTTCTATCGGAACAGCCGTCCCGCCGGGTTTGTTGACCAACAACGATCTGGAAAAGATGGTGGATACCTCCGACCAGTGGATTACGGAAAGAACCGGCATCAAACAACGTCACATGGCCGAAAAGGGTGTGGCTACTTCGGATCTGGCTGCTGAGGCGGCAATTCAGGCTATCGAAAGAGCAGGATTGAAACCGACTGACATTGAGCTCATTATCGTTGCCACCATAACACCGGATATGATACTGCCGGCTACGGCCTGCCTGGTACAGGACAAGATTGGTGCCACTGGTGCATGGGGCTTCGACATCTCGATTGCATGCTCCGGATTTCTGTATGCGCTGCAAGTGGCAACGCAATTTGTCACGACCGGTGCTCACAAGAATGTCCTCGTAATCGGACTGGATGTGATGTCGTCCATCATCGACTATACGGATCGCACTACCTGCATCATATTTGGTGACGGCGGCGGCGCAGTCGTAGTACAGCGCACCGAAGATGGTGCGCCGGTCGGAATGATCGATTACCTGTACGAAGTGGACGGTTCAGGTGGACCGGCTCTCTGCTTGCCCGGCGGCGGAAGCCGCAATCCGACCAGCAAGGACACGCTGGAAAAGAGAATGCATTTCGTCCACCAGGACGGTCAGGTTGTATTCAAATTTGCAACCAGAAAAATGTCAGATTTGTGTTTGAAACTTCTCGAGCGCAACGGTCTGACCGGCAAGGACGTGGATCTGTTCGTTCCGCACCAAGCCAACCTTCGCATCATCAGCTATTCTGCCGAACGCGTCGGCATCGAGATGGATAAAGTCGTAGTCAACATCGACGAATTCGGAAACACCACAGCCGGCACACTGCCTCTGGCATTGCAGTCGGCGCGCTCGGACGGACGATTGAAAGAAGGTTCTCTGGTCTTGCTCGCTTCAGTTGGAGCAGGCTTTAGCGCCGGTGCGGCATTGATGCGCTGGTCATACTGACGTTTGAAAAATCTTGAGCAGCCAATGAGGAAATTGATGTGATGAAGAAAGCCGACGAACAAAAACTCCTCAAGAGAATTCTTGTTTCGCCCGGCAAAAAAATATCACTCAATAAGGACTACGATCCGACCTATCGCCCGGCCGATCTCACCAAAGAGAACGCCCGAACCCTGCTGCAAGAAGGCATTTTAGAACTTGCCGAATTGCAGGACAAGCTCTATGCCCAGGACATCTACGGGCTGCTCGTCATCATTCAAGCTATGGATGCCGCCGGCAAAGACGGCACGATCAAACACGTAATGTCAGGACTGAATCCTCAGGGTTGCCACGTTACCAGCTTCAAGCCGCCGTCGGATGAAGAACTGGACCATGATTATCTCTGGCGCTGTTCGAAAGCTTTGCCGGAAAAAGGGCGGATTGGCATTTTCAATCGTTCGTATTACGAAGAAGTATTGATCGCCAGGGTGCATCCGGAACTGATTATCAAACAAAAGTTGCCGCCTTCAATCGATACGAAGAACATCTGGAAGCAACGCTTCGAGCAAATCAATAATTTTGAGAAGTATCTGACCGAGAATGGCATTGTCGTCTTAAAATTCTTTTTGCATGTCTCCAAAGAAGAGCAAATGAAGCGCTTTTTAGAACGGATTGACAAGCCGGAGAAGAACTGGAAATTCGCCATGAGCGATGTATCCGAGCGCGAGCACTGGAAACAATACATTCGAGCTTATGACGAAGCTCTGAGCAACACCAGCACAAAGTGGGCGCCCTGGCATGTCGTGCCGGCTGACTTCAAACCATACACTCGCCTGGTGGTCGGACACCTGATCGGAAAGACTCTGCGAGGACTGGACCTGGCATATCCAACCGTGGACAAAACTCGCAAATTGCAATTGCAAGAAGCAAGAAAAATTCTCGAAGCAGAAAAAGGCTAGACTTCTTCGAAATTTAAGAGTGAGCGGTAACCAACTTTCGCTCGAATGCATTGCGTGAAAGATAGTGTTTACCGATCGCGTCGGCTGCCAATATCGCATCTGCAATCAGTTGGGCTGTGACTACAAATGGCTCATTATGCGCAGTTTCACCTTCGGCAACCGAACGTTGGGCGATTTGCATTGCCACTGAAGGGGAGATGTTTTTCAAGCCCACTTCGGCAATTGTAATCGGCAAACTTACACTGTGAGAAAAATCAAGAACCTCATCGATAAGCGACTGAGGTTTTCCTTCGGCAACCAATTGCACAAGCAAACCAAAAGCCACTTTCTCTCCATGCATAAAAGAATGTGTCTCAGCTACCGTAGTCAGACCATTGTGCACTGAGTGAGCGATTGCCAGTCCGCCCGATTCAAATCCCAGTCCAGACAACAACGTGTTGGCTTCCACTATGCGCTCCAGCGCCGGCGTAACGGTGGCATTCTCAACTGCAGTCAAGGCAGCACGGCCGTCCGCGAGCAATGTTTCATAGCAAAGTTTTGCCAGTGCCTGAGCACTGATAGTGGTGGCGCCGCCAACCTGATTGGCGCGCCGAGCTTCAATTACAGTCTTAGCCTCGAACCACGTAGCCAGTGCATCGCCCATTCCCGCGCTGAGCAGTCGCGGCGGCGCTTTGGCGATTACACTCGTGTCGACTAGCACCAGATCGGGATTGCGTTTGTAGAAGAGATAAGACTCAAATTCGCCATGCTCGCTGTAGACCACAGACAATGCGCTGCAGGGTGCATCGCTGGATGCCGCAGTAGGACAATTAACCACCGGCAATTGCAGTTGGCAGGCAACAGCGCGTGCTGCATCGAGGACCTTGCCGCCACCGGCTCCGACTATAACTTCCGCTTTTGCCTCAACAGCCACTTTGGCTACGCGTGCGATTTCCTGGCGCGAACATTCGCCGGAAAAACTTTCTACCGAATAGTCAATTTGCGCTGAAGAAAATGTTTCACTCCAGGCTGCGTGCAAAAGTTTTTTAGCTGAGCTGCTCGCCAAAACCAGGGTTTTTCCGCCGATACCGAGTTTGGTCATCTCAGAACCAAGGCTGAAAGTCGCATCGCGCCCCTGTACATAGCGAGCCGGCGAACAGAAAATCTGATGCATCTGACTGACCTCTAAAGAAGGTCAGTATCTTAGCACCTGGACTTGCGTGCCTTGTTTGGTTTCAAGCCTTAGTTTAGAGAGGCAAGAAATTGCGCAGCATCAAGACTAAAAATAGAGTGTAGATGCCGACAAACAAAATTTGCTTCTTCATGATGACCTTCTTCTGGCTTAACCTGGTTACCTATATGATTTGAGACCCGGGCAACCACTGGTCTGTTCCCAGATCCGTGCCCGTGTGTCACACGGATAAGAAGTAAAACCCTTTTTACCGTGAAACCTACATTCCTGTAGTATCCACAAAAGTCTTGAAATTTCCGTGAAAGCGCCGACAATATTGCTTCTCCGGCGATTCATCACAAAAGAGCCCGGGGCATCAAACCATTGGAGGCGAAATGGCTGACAGAGAGCAAACCCAACCAATAGCAAGTCAGTCATTTAAGGAATTCGAGCATGAAGGCTGGCAAAAGGTCGCCGATGGCTACCACGACCACTTCGGCTCTTTGACCCGGCAAACCATCGAGGCGATGCTCGATGCAGTGGCGGGGGACGCCTCTTTTGAAAGTTTGAAAACAAAATCGCTGCTTGATATTGCCACAGGACCTGGCTATGTAGCCCAGGCAGCCAGAGAGCGAGGTTTTCAAGTCACAGCCATTGACTTCTCAGGAGAAATGATACAGCGTGCCCGAAAGCTTGCGCCGGACATCACATTTATGGAAGGCGATGCCGAGGCGCTCTCATTTGCCGACAGAAGTTTTGACTGCCTGACCATGAATTTCGGGCTATTGCACCTCGAGCACCCGGAAAAGGCGCTCCAGCAAGCTTTTCGAGTGACCAAACCAGGCGGCAAAATGGCCCTTACGGTGTGGTCGACGCCGGACAAAGCAGTTGCCTTTCAGCGGGTGCTCGATGCCGTCAAAGCTCATGGAGACGCCTCTGTGCCTATTCCTGTCGGGCCGCCTTTCTTTCGCTTCTCTGCCCATGATGAAATGCGCAAATCGCTGATGGCGGCAGGATTTAGTGCAGTCGAAATCACTGAAATTCCGATGACCTGGTCCTTGCAAAGAGAAGAGGACCTTTTCTATGCATTCTTTACAGGAACACCAAGAACAGGCGGGCTTTTGCGCGCGCAAGAAAAAGCAAAGCTCGATCTTATCAGGGAGGCAGTGGCGGCTTGTGCCTCAGAATACAAGCAAAACGGCTGTATCAAGATTCCCATGTCTTCAGTCTTGGCTTCAGCTACCGCTTAAATCGTTTCAATTTCTCATCGGACGTGACCGTTCTTTACGTCAAAAACGCTATTTCCCTTACGGGATGGGGTTTCCATGCGAAAATAATCAGTCGCACGTGTTGTCCGACCGAAATGCCGCAGATGAAATCTACTGGAGCATTTTGCAGGCACGCGCAGCATTACTTTTTTGCGAGATTTAAGAGTGTCAACCAAAGAGCTAAAAGATTCAGCACCGATCATCACGGATTTCGACCTGCACCTTTTTGGTGAGGGCACCAATTACAAAATTTATGAAAAGATGGGAGCGCACAAAGCCGTCGTCAACGGCAAAGAGGGCACTCATTTTGCCGTGTGGGCACCCAATGCGAATTCGGTTTCGGTAATCGGCGATTTCAATAAATGGGATCCGTCTGCCAACAGAATGAGCGTGATGAGCAGTTCTGGTGTGTGGACGCTCTTTATACCAGGTCTGGCTGAAGGAACGCTGTACAAGTATCACATTTCGTCCGACGCGGCAGGCGGCAATGAAAAAATCGATCCATTCGGCTTCTTCAGCGAGGTAAGACCGAAGACCGCCTCCATTGTTTACGACCTCGACAAATATAAATGGAACGATGATACCTGGGTCAAAGAACGCAAAAAACGCAATGCTCTTGATGCAGCCATCTCCATCTATGAAGTCCATTTGGGCTCCTGGATGCTGGTGCCCGAAGAAGACAATCGCTGGCTTACCTACAGAGAGCTGGCCGACAAACTCGTCGAATATTTGAAGGACACAGGCTTCACTCATGTGGAGTTTCTTCCTGTTTCCGAGCACCCGCTCGATATGTCCTGGGGCTATCAAATCACCGGCTATTTTGCCACCACCAGCAGGTTCGGCACACCCGAGGATTTTATGTTCCTCGTGGACAAACTCCACCAGGCCGGCATCGGTGTCATACTCGATTGGGTGCCTGCACACTTTCCTAAAGACGGGCATGGTCTAGGGCTTTTCGACGGCTCGCATTTATACGAACATGCCGACCCGCGCCAGGGCATGCACCACGAGTGGGGCACGTATGTGTTCAATTTCGGGCGCCACGAAGTAAGAAACTTCCTCATCAGCAATGCACTTTTCTGGTTCGACAAATATCACATCGACGGTCTGAGAGTCGATGCAGTCGCATCAATGCTTTATCTCAACTATGCACGCAAAGACGGAGAATGGGTCGCCAACGAGTACGGCGGCAGAGAAAATCTCGAGGCGATTTCACTCCTGCGCACACTCAACGAAGTAGTTTATTCAGAGCACAACTACGCGCTCATGATTGCCGAGGAGTCCACCGCCTGGCCGCAAGTAGCACGTCCAACATACCTGGGTGGACTCGGCTTTGGTCTCAAATGGGACATGGGCTGGATGAACGACACCTTAAAATACATGTCGCTTGATTCGATTTATCGTCGCTACCACCACAACAATTTGACTTTCCGCGGACTGTATCAATTTTCCGAGAATTTCGTCATGCCTCTATCACATGATGAAGTTGTGCACGGCAAGTGCTCCTTGCTCAACAAAATGCCCGGAGATCACTGGCAAAAGTTCGCCAACTTAAGATTGCTTCTAGGCTATCAATGGACCTTGCCAGGCAAAAAACTCCTCTTCATGGGCGGAGAATTCGGACAGTGGATCGAATGGAATTACGCACAAAGTCTCGACTGGCACTTGCTCGAGTATCCACTGCATGCAGGCATGAAACGCTGGGTCTCAGACCTCAATCACGTCTATAGAGAGCATCCCGCCCTCTTTGAACTCGACTGCAACCCAGCCGGTTTTTCATGGATCGATTGCCAGGATCACGATCAGTGTATCCTTGCCTATTCAAGACAGTCTCAAGGGCAGGCCGATCAACTGATCGTGGCTTGCAACTTCACTCCCGTTCCAAGGCATAACTACCGCATCGGGGTGCCGACGCACAGCTTCTACCGAGAAATACTCAACAGCGATGCCAGCGACTACGGCGGCAGCGGGCTCGGCAACCAGGGTGGGCTGCATAGCGATGAGTGGCGTCACCACGGACATAACTACTCGATTTCGATTACACTACCGCCACTCTCAATTGTGGTTTTCAAAGCAGAAAAATAGGCGCATCCCGCGCCGATTACCGGAGGTCATCGTCCTATGTCTCAATCTTTGAGCAGCATTTTCCAACTCGGAAAAGACACTACTCAATACAAGAATCTGGGCAAAGAGGGAATTTCCGAGGAAACGTTTCAAGGAAAGAAAGTCCTAGTGGTCAAGCCAGAAGTGCTGACCAAGCTGGCTAAACACGCTTTCACGGATGTTTCTCACCTGCTGCGCACCAGCCATCTGGAAATGCTGCGCAATATTCTCGATGACAAAGAGGCGTCCGACAACGATAAATTTGTCGCACTCGAATTGTTGAAAAACGCCGGCATTGCCGCTGGTGGCACTCTTCCGATGTGCCAGGACACCGGCACTGCCATTGTCATGGCTCACAAGGGAGAACAGGTCTTTACCGGTGCGGACGATGCTCAGGCAATTTCGGACGGCGTCAAGAAAACATACAATGAATGCAATCTTCGCTACAGTCAGATGGCACCGATAACGATGTATCAGGAGTCGAATACCGGCAGTAATTTGCCTGCTCAAATCGAGATTTATTCAGATCCAGGCGACAAATACGAGTTTCTTTTCATCGCCAAAGGCGGCGGATCGGCCAATAAGACTTATCTTTATCAAGAAACCAAATCGGTTTTAAATACTGAATCACTCAAAAAACTTCTCACCGAAAAGATTGCCGGTCTGGGCACTTCGGCTTGCCCGCCTTATCATCTGGCGGTAGTGATCGGAGGCTTGTCTGCCGAGATGACCTTGAAGACGGTTAAATTGGCAAGCACGCATTATCTGGATACGTTGCCGACGGAAGGCGATAAAACGGGGCGTGCTTTCCGCGATTTGGAACTGGAAAAAGAAATTCTGGAAATCACTCGAAATCTCGGCATCGGCGCTCAATTTGGTGGCAAATATTTCTGTCACGATGTGCGGGTGGTTCGCCTTCCCAGACACGGAGCCAGCCTTCCCATAGGGCTGGGAGTATCATGCAGCGCGGACCGGCAAATTCTTGCCCGCATCGACAAAGACGGCGTTTGGCTGGAGCAGTTGGAGACGGACCCTGCTCGTTTTCTGCCGGAAACCGAAGAAAGCGAGCTTGGCGATCAGTCTTTGCGAGTCGACCTCAGCAAATCGATGGATGAAATTCGCAAAGCACTTTCCGGTAAGCCGCCCGGTACGCGCTTGCTGCTCACCGGCACCATGCTGGTAGCCCGCGATATCGCGCACGCAAAATGGAAAGAAGTAATCGAGTCAGGCAAAGAACTGCCTGATTACATCTACAAGCATCCGATTTATTACGCCGGTCCGGCAAAAACTCCTGAAGGCTACGCTTCTGGATCATTCGGCCCGACCACGGCAGGACGTATGGACTCTTATGCTGATCTTTTGATGTCCAGAGGCGCCAGCTTGATCTCCCTGGCCAAAGGCAATCGCGGCAAAAATGTCCGTGAAGCGTGCGGCAGATGGGGCGGCTTCTACCTTGGCACCATTGGTGGTGCGGCAGCCCGCCTGGCGCAGGATTCGATCAAAAAAGTTGAGACTATCGATTATCCGGAATTAGGAATGGAAGCTGTCTTCAAAATTGAAATAGAAGACTTTCCAGCTTTCATCGTGATCAATGACAAGGGCGATGACTTCTTTGCCGAAGTCATGGAACGTCATGTGTCGCTGACCAAATAACAGTATGATTTAGAAATGCTCGAATCCGAGAATTCCGAATCGCTCGATCGCACTTTTACAACGGACAATTTCGCGCCCGATGGAATCATCGCGCTGGCGCCCGGCTCAAAGATTCTGGAACGCTATAAAGTAATAGAGCTGCTCGGCAAAGGTGGCATGGGCAGTGTTTATCACGTTGAGCATGTGCATTTGAAATCCGAATTTGCGCTCAAGGTTTTGAACAGACTGGCGGACAGCAATGTCTGGCGCCGTTTTGACAATGAAGCAAAAGCAGCCAGCCGATTGGATCATCCCAACTTGATAAAAGTCCAGGACTCCGGTCTTCTGCCGGACGGCCAGCCGTTTTTCATCATGGATCTGGTGAAGGGTGAAACGCTTGCAGACCTGATTAAGAGAAACGGACGCTTACCTATGCGAGAAACGCTCAAAATCTTCATTCAAGTGGGGTTTGCCCTGGCATATGCTCACGACAATGGAGTCATTCACCGCGACCTCAAACCAAGCAATATCATGATTGCAAAAACGCAGGAAGGTTCGCTAATCGGCACAGTCAAGGTCGTCGATCTGGGCATTGCAAAACTTACAGGTATCGATGAATTCAACCAGCAAACATTGACGCGCACCGGTGAAATTTTCGGCAGTCCGCTCTACATGTCACCGGAGCAATGCATGGGCAATGCAGTCGACAATCGCTCAGATTTGTACTCTCTGGGCTGTTCGATGTACGAGGCTTTGACCGGTGCTCCGCCCATGATCGGGGACAACGCGCTTTCGACGATGATGAAGCATCAATCGGACAAGCCACTATCACTCAAGGAGGCGTCACTGGGACTGCAGTTTCCCAGTGAGGTGGAAACAATCGTAGCGAAGCTTTTGGAGAAGGATCCCAATCATCGCTATACCAATGCTCATATCCTCACGCACGAGCTGGTGCAAATCGAGCAGCGTTTGAGCGAATTGAAAACCAGCGACGGCTCGATGACTTTGAATTTCGGACAGCCGGTGCAGGAAGTAATCGCCCAGCGCTCCAAACTGGTCAAAATGGAAATCCTGGTCATCGCCTTGCTTACTTTGGGTGCTTATGTGCTTGGTTTTGCCACAAGTGTCTTTGTCAGCGGGCAGCAAGAGCGCGAGCAAAATGTAGTTATAAAACAGCCGCTTGCCCCAGCCAATGTGATTGCCAGACCAAAAGCCGAGGAAAATATTCCGGAAGTAGATCCTGAACAGAAGCGTCCATTTTCTGAAATCAGCGCCACAGGAAGAACGCGCCTCTTCAAATTTCCCAGTCAATCGATAGGCTCGATAATCATTGGTCATCAGGCACCGCGGCTGGCCCGGGGTCTTATGAGTGCTCCAATTAATGACCCGGTCTGGTTCAAGCCGGATCCTCGGTATTTGAGATCGCCAGCTCTACTAAACAGATTTGGACCTGACGACTTCACGTCACTAGTACTCGAAGATATGGTTCAGACAAACTCGAGCGCTCTTACGGCGTTGCCGAGATTCAAAAGGGTCAACTCTATGAAAGTATCTATGGACATAGGCAATGAAGCGTTTCCATACCTGGATAAAGTTGAAAATCTGCAAAATCTGGACTTATCACATACACATATAACTGCCGATGTTTTTTGCCGGCTCAAGAGACTGCCGCATCTGGAGTCGCTTAGATGCGCTCACTTATTGCCAATTCGCCCCATACTAAACCGATTGACGCCCTCAAAAGTAGTCAGTCTAAAAATCGAAGACAATGACTTGACCCTTGATGATTTGCGATATCTATCCACCTTTAAGAACTTGAAATTGCTGTCTGTGGGCGGAAACAAAGTCTTCAATGACGAAACCATGAAAGTACTTTTGCCCCTCACTAATCTAAGACATCTTTATTGCTTAGGTTGCTCGACGTCAGCCAAGTGCATCGAGACGGTGAAGCGCTTCAAGTCCCTGCAAGAAATTGTCGTTTCGGACTGGAGCGAAGAAGACGTAAAGCTGTTCAAGCGGTCGGTCAAAGGCATAAGAATACATATGATGAAAAACACCCAGCTATAGAAAGGAGCGCACAAAAGTCCGGGCGGCATTGCCGGCAAGCCCCGAAAAGCAAAGTAGCGCGACGTTTCGGCTCGCAACAATTTCGCAACAATTGTTTGTTATGGTGTAATCAATCGGAACCCTCCCCGCTTAATCTAACGCAAGCCCCGCCGGGCATTGCGCTGGATCGATTCATCCTCCCCCAGGAGCTATTACCATGCCAGAGCAAACTCTCAAACCCCAAGAGTGCAACCCGGTTCAGCAAGAAGCCAAAGTCCAAGAGCAAGAACTCGACACAAACAAGCCCGTGTATGAACACGATTCGTACACACCGGTTTATTCGTTCTTCTCCAATTTCAATCGCCGCTAAAAGTCCGCTGACGTCTATTTCAATATTGGCATTACTGGTATTGAAACCAGCTCAGAATGCCGAATGGCGGTAACAACACTTTCAGTGTCCGTCTTCACAGTCAGCATCAATCGGTGCAGGTCATCAACTGAATTGACCTCCTGACCATTGATACTCACAAGTGCGTCGCCCTCTCGAAGCCCGGCCCCTTGAGCGGGAGACTGAGGCTCGATGCCGATAAGCAAGACCGCGCCGCTGTTGGAAATCTGATGAAAGCGAGCCAGTCGCGTTCGCAAAGAAATCGTCTGCGCTGCAACACCGAGCCATCCTCTTCTGACAAATCCGTCGCGCATAAGAGCAAATGCCACTGACTTTGCCGTGTTGATAGGCACGGCCAGGCAGATTCCCTGGGCAGGCAAAATCACGGCTGTATTCACGCCTATCACCTCGCCGCGTGAATTGAGAAGCGGACCGCCGGAGTTGCCCGGATTAAGTGCTGCATCGGTTTGAATGACATTGTCGATCAGCCGACCCGACTGTGCACGCATCGAGCGACCAAGCGCGCTTATAATGCCCGCCGTCACAGTGCTTTGAAAACCATACGGATTGCCGATGGCAATTACAATTTGACCGGCGGTGAGCGCTTGAGAATCGCCCAATTTGACCGGCTCTATATTTGGTGCCCAAATTTGCACCACAGCCAGGTCGGTATCCTCGTCTTCACCTACGAGCCGTCCGGTTACCGTGCGACCATCGGAGAGGGAAACTTTAATTTCTCTGGCGCCATGAACAACATGGCTATTGGTGAATATATAACCGTCTTGAGTGAAAATGAATCCGGAACCGCCGCCTTTAGCTTCGCTCGAGCGCCGGCCCTGGATTTCTTTAGTCACCTCGATGTAGACGACGGCAGGGGAAACTCGCTCTAGTGCAGAAACAACCGTGCGCGAATACGAATCCAGAAGTTCAAGATCGCATCCTTGCACCTTGCCCAACTGTGAGTCGCCAACTGAATCTCTGCGCGCCTCGACACTTTGATCGTTGTCTAAAACTCGTACCACCAACGGCTGTTGCGCTGCGTTTTTCATACTCTGCCCTCCTGCAACCAGGTAATCAGAGTAAAGCACGTTGAAAAATCCATCGCCACAAATTGGCTATGCGACTTTCTTCCAACTTCCTTTCGTCCACTGGAGCGTAATTTCGTTGTGGTCACCGACTTGCTTGAGTCCGTGTTTGAGGCACAATTCAAGATAATGCGGCTCGGTCGGAGCGATATGATCCCAGGCTTCGGCAATTAAATGCCCGAGCTTCGACCAGTAATGCACGATCAGCACGCCATCTTTGTTGAGGAAGGCTCGTTCTCTATTTATACGACCGGCTATCCTGGTTCGGCGCAGATCTTCAATCGAGCGCACCGAACGAAATGGTTTGGGCGATTCCATCAAATCGGAATTGAGCATACCGAATTCTTCCAGAATTCCGTCGCCGATCAGTCTGACAATATCTGCATTGATGCTGGACATGATGTTGGTTTCCGTAAAAACGTGCCGCACGGCACCCTGGAGTCAGTAGTCATGAGCTTTGCCGCTCATCCAGGAAATGCCTGATGGCTAAATAGACTTCGCCCAATCGAAAAGTTTCCCTCAATGGGCGACTTTTAATTATTTGTTAGCGCCGAGCCGAGAGACCGATATTTTCGAGCAAGCTCATATCTTCAGCAGTCAGGCTGAGCTTCTCGCACGCCAAATCTTCTTTCATGTGCCTTTCTTTGGACGTGCCCGTAAGGGGCAGCATGCCGACCTGCATTGAAAATTTGAAGACTACTTGTTCGACGTTTGTATCCAGTCGTCTGGCAATGGCTACCACTGCCGGGTCGCTCATCTCTCTGGCATTGGCGGTAAGCAGTGAAAATCCTTGATAAATGATATTCTCCGCGCGGCAGATGGCGCGGACTTCTTTATCCCAACCATATGCCGCATAACAGCGATTCTGCACAACCATCGGTTTTACTTTCGCCTTGGCCACCAGCAATCCAAGTTGTTCAGCCGTCACGTTGCTGACACCGATCATTTTCGCTTTGCCTTTATTGAATTGATCTTCAATGGCCGCCCAAACTTCCCAGTCTGAGTTGCTCAGTCCATGGCGAGTGTACGGTCCGTGCAAGACATAAGAATCCAGATAATCAGTATGCAAATGTTCCAGCGAACTGTCTATGGATTGATTTACCTGCGTCGTAAGATCGGCATTCCTATCGTATGGAGTGTGATCACCCTGTCCGTCGATTGACGTAAATTTTGTCTGCAAAAACAAAGACTCGCGCTTGATGCCCTTCTTATAAACATTCTGCAGTGCTTCACCAACACCGATTTCATAGTAGTGACGCAATTGATTGGCGGTATCAATGGCGGTGAATCCAGATTCGACAGCAAGTTCGACCAGACCTTTCGTCGCCTCTTTTTTCCAGGCGGTGCCATACATGAAAGACGGGATAGACACTCCATTGTGCGTTGTCGGACTCATGTCAAATTCCTCTTGTTTATTCCGGAAGTGTATTCTCGTCTTTGTCCTGCAATTCGAATAAGGCCATAGAACGAGGTCCCAATTTGAATTGACTTTGCGGCATCCAGCAGCTGGCGCTCAATTGCCCGGTCGTTTCCACCAGCAATTTCCACGTCTTATCCATCATTTGCGGGGCGAACATTCGCCAGTATTTATCGACCTGGCTTGGAGGCAATTGAAATTGTTTTTCTTTCCAATGAGAATTGAATAAGAGCAGAAGAGTGTTTCCCACCACCTCATTGCCTTCTTCGTCCAACTCATCCATATGA
>PNKB01000039.1 GCA_013997645.1 Cyanobacteria bacterium PR.3.49 | reverse complement strand
AGAAAACGATGTTTCTGAATCCGGAGTCGCCGGGGGGATTAACTGCAGTGCCGATGGTGCTGAAAGAGCTGGCGATGATTTGCGCTGTTCCGTCCGGCACTGTATTTGGTACCAGCCACGGGGGCGCGACGTCGGTGAGCTGCAATTGCGTGCCGTTGAGGTAGATGTACAGTCTTTGTCCCAGACCGATGGTACGGCTGGCCAGAACTGCGTTGATTTCCGACTCGGTGGCTTCCGGCTTGATTTCTCTCATTCTCTGACGAAGCTGGGCGAGAAGTGTTTGTTCTGCACCGGTGCCGTTGCCCACTTGGGCGAGGATTTGCGAGAGGGTGCCGTTGGTGGAGAATTGCGGAGCTTGTCCTGCAGGAAGCGGCAGTGCTGTTTCGTAGGGAAAGATGCGGATGCCCGTGAAGCCCGACGGAACGTTGATTTGACCACCCTGGGGAAACAGACCGAGGACATTGGCGCGCAGTTGTTCGACAGCTGTCAGTTCGGTGCGCACGCCGGGCAGTGTGTCGTTGGCGCCGTATGCCTGGCGGAATGCGTTTTCCAGAGATTGGCATCCGGGAGTGGCGCCGGCGCCGTCGAGGCTGGTGTAGTCACACTGCGAAGGATATCCGTTGCCGCCCAGGGAAGTGATGCCGCGCGGGTCACCGAAGAGCCCTTCAGTTGACGGTTGTGGTCCGACCGGCGGGTTGTGGCTGTTGTAGTCTGCCCACTTTTGAATCAGGGACATGTCGGTCGAGAAAGCGCCGTTGTTGGCTACGTATACGCCGGTGAACAGTTCGTTATTCAGCATGGTTGCTGGGTTGGGTAAAGAGGTCTGGTCCATGCTGCCGGCCGGATTGTTGATGACTAGGTAACCGCGAGGAATGGAAGCCGTGAATTTGCCGTTGAGGGCGCCGACGATCGAGCAGGAGATGGCTCTTAAGAAATCGCGGCTGGAATTTTCTTTGGCAGTGCCTGCCGATTGAAATGAGTTGGGTGGAAGCTCGACTCCGGAGACGGGGGCGGTTACAGCGTTGCGGAAGTCGGTGGTGGAAACCAGGTGCGGGCGCTGGTTGGGGAAAACCGGAACGCCGGAGATGGAGCCGATGCCGGGGACTGTGAAAGGTTGGTAGCCCGAGAGATATTGAAAGCCGGTGGCGTCGGCGCTGCCGCTGCTGTATGTGTTGCTCGGAACGCTGGTGTTGGCAGGAAGAATGCTCGGGTCGAGATAGACGTTGGCGGAGGCGCCCTTCTTCAAGTATCCGGGTTGAAACTCAGCCACTCTGT
Organism: Cyanobacteria bacterium PR.3.49; assembly: GCA_013997645.1. Taxonomy (GTDB): domain Bacteria; phylum Cyanobacteriota; class Vampirovibrionia; order Obscuribacterales; family Obscuribacteraceae; genus QKMZ01. The sequence continues at coordinate 31,635 of PNKB01000039.1, read as the reverse complement.
GGTTGGGAACCGCTTGTCCGAGCAAGCGCAGGAAGTTGGCTCCTGCCAGTTTGTCAAAGCTGCCTTGCAGCGCGAATCCGTCCGACAATGCTTCGGTTAATCTGTGACCGATGCTTTCTGTGCTTGCTTGCAGTGCGGAGATGAGGGTGCGGGCATGGTCGCGGGATTCGGGCGTGCCTTGCGCTTGAGCATTGAGGGCGACGAGCAAAACCTGTCCAACCAGGCGGTTGTAGGTAAAGAGGTTGACGGTTCCGTCGCGGTCGACGAGCCCGCCGAAGTTGTCCTGCTCCAGCCCTTGCGACAGGGTGATGTTGGGTTTTCTCAGCGCGGTTTTGGCGACGTTCAAATTGCCTGATTCAGTGACGTTTTGCAGCTCGCGCATGCCGGCGAAAGTTTTGATCAAGAAGAAAAAACCAATCCCAATCACGATGATGGCGAACATCAAAACACTTATGAAAATTAAGATGCTGCCTCTTTCTGTTCTGGCTTTAGACTGGCGCATGAAAAAACCTCCGAGTCGTCCGAATCGGTCATCCGGACTCGAGAATCTGGGGAAAGGGTTGTATGAGCTGGAAGGGCTTTGGAAATGCTTTGGAAGAAATTTGGAAGGGGGTTGCTGCCGGGGATGCAATAACCATACCGGGGCGGTTGGACATTGCTTGGACAACCGAAAAACCTACTCTACGGCGCCTATCAGAGAAACTGTCTTAGGCTTAGTCCATTAACGGTCATGATGATTAAATCCGTAGTTCTGATGCTTTGAGGCAGAGTATAATTCCAGTTGGCAGTCGCTCTGCGCGGAAGTCCTCCTTGAACAATTCGGTCGATTTTCCAATTTCGAGTTCACCGTTGCTTTTGGCGATGAATTCTCCTGTCCTTCACGAGTTCATTTCCTATCTTGCACAGAAGAAGGGTGAGCGTGAGGCGAATCCGGATGCGCATTTGACCATCGAGCTGAATCGCGAATTCGTTCAGCGTGTGCGCGAGGCATTTCGTCAGGATATTTTAGACGGCGAAAGGCGCCTGCATTTGCTCACCAATACGCTGGCCGCGATCATGCTGGAAGGCGAATTTGAGCTGCACAGCAACGTCATCGGCTTCTTGCCGGGGGAAGACAATCGTCAATTTCTCATTCGCGAGAGAATCAATCGCGACACTCTCTATTCTGTAACGGACATCGATCTCGGAAATATGATGATCGACAATTTCCGCTATCAAAAAGACCGCTCCTGGGTGCCCTTGCAGCTTGCCGCAAATTTCGTCGAATACATTCCGCTTTCACGTCCCATCACCGGCGTCAATCGCCTCACCAGTCGTGTCAAAGCTGAAGAAGAGTTGTCCAACAAAGTCGCCGACGAAATTTTTATGCTCGACGAGCTGGTTGCGCGCGACAAACAATTGCGGCAATACAGCAAATTTGTCAAAGATATTTTTGGAATCAAAATCGTTTGCGAAGATGATGTCACCTGTCTTGCCGTTCATGAGACATTGAAAAACCTCATGGTCGGCGACATTAATCATGTGATGATAAAGCGGCTGGCGGACAGCGGGCTGCCGATTCAGGAAGAAAGCGGCCATCCATTGCTTGCTTTTATTGAAACGAAAGACTATCTCACCTGCGATCCCAGCAAGATGAAACGCACCGGCTGGCGAGCAATTAAGAGTGTTGTCGAATGGAACGATTGTTTGATCGAGATTCAGATTCAGCCGCTCGGCAATTATTATTTGGAACTCGATCACATGGCCGGCCCGTCACACCGTTCGTTCAAATTCACTCGCGACACCCTACGAGACGAGGTGGCGAAGCGAATTCCGCTTTATGGACTGTATCGCGAACTGCTGACGATGCTCTTCAAAGAGTCGAATGTTTCTTTTGAATCGAACAACGTTTCGGTCGTGATCAAATAAAGTTCCGAGAAACTTTCCGGCAAAAGCGACAACGCGGGCAAAATTTCTCGCGAATTTAATCTTTTCAAGTGCAAATTCCACAACTTTTCCACGAAAACTTGTCAGAGTAGATATGCGAGGCGTGTAAGCGCTCGCTGTTAAGTCCCCGAGTTAATGCGCATCACCAGGGCGTTTCAACGTCCATGCTGACGCGTGTTTCAAAAATCTAAAAACGTTTTGCCTGCAGAGAGTCATGTGGGCAGAGTTTGCGCGACCGCGTAAACCTGCATCCTGTGAGCCTCTCCAAAGGCAGGCATCACACTGTTCACTTTCCATTGCAGCGCATGTTCGTGCTGCTCGAGTTCATCATGTCAAAATTTCCTCAGTTCGACACCGCCAAGATCATGATTGCAGCAAGTGTGCGGCACTGTCGATTGACTCTGGAAGAATTGCCGGTTGGTCAAATTGTTGTCGATGAGTTTGGATTGATCAGATCAATAGATCAATCGACGATGATCGTATTAGGTGTTGAAACCGCGCACGGTGCTGGTTTGAAACAGTTTATTTCCCAACAGAGCAAACAGTTTCCGGAGCAACTTTCTCCTGCCAATTTTGGTGATATGGGTGAGTTCCAATTTCTCGGGTGGGATAACACTTTGCTTTCCGCCCATATAGTGTGCGTTCCCGCTCATCATCCGCAAACGTTTTTGCTGAGTATTGTTTTTTCGTCCCGAGGATGAAACTGAAGGCTTGATCAACTAAGAGGATAGCTGCATCGCCACTGCGCCCGCCACGATGAGGGCAATTCCTGCAGCGCGGATGACATTGAGTTTTTCTTTCAGAAATGCCAGTGCAAAAACGTACATTACAAGCGGATATCCGGCAGTCATCGTGATGACATAACCGGCAGTGGATGTCGTTAAAGCTAAAATATAGGCGATATTACCGGCGGTGACACCGGCCGCGGACAGCCAGGAAAATTTCCAGGCGCCGGGCGTGCGAAAAGCAGTCACGTAGCCGTATTTTTTGCAGAGGACGACAACTAAGACTACGAGAATTGTTTTCCACGTTGCTTGAGCAAAGTAAGTTTCAAACGGCCGTCCGTAGTTCAAAGCTAGTTTTTCAAATATCCCCAGAAGCCCCCAGAGAACCGTAGAACCGGCAACACACGAGATCAAAACAACTTTGTCCCTATGGTCAAGTTTTTTCTGCTCTTCACCACCGGACCAGCCGACCAGTGCAACTCCAACGCTGACCAGCGCCGCTGCCGTCAGAGAGGAAAATTTAAACGGCTCGCCCGTGAGCGGCGTGGAAAGCAGTTGTCCGATGATTGGATAACCTGCTGTTATGCCCAGCACCCAGGACGCCTGCGTCTTGCTCATGGCGTAATAGTAGAGAAGAAATGCCACCATCGCCGCTACCGCATTTAACCCTTCCCAGAGCAAGACGCCCGGCGTTATATGCCAGTCCGCGTAGATCCATGGGAGTGCGATCCATAAAACGAGAGTGACAACGGCGAGGAACAAATGAAAGGTGACGAACACCGCTTTCGGGTCCGCAGATTCCACTGCTTTCTTGTCGAAAATGCCCGCCACACCCCAGGTTAATAGGGTAAGCCCTGTCCAAAAAAATGAGCTCATGAATGATGCTGTTTAGAATGCACGTTAGTAAGTTCGTTAATAAGTGTGCTCTGCCTTTTTCAAATTGGAAAGCATGGAGCCTTTCGCCAGCTCGCTGGTGAGCTGGTCTGTCAACTTGACCGCACCCAATTCATTGAGGTGCACGTGGTCCGTAAAGTGAGAAGCATTGAAAGACTCATCACTGTCGTAGTCGAATGTCTGGACGTTGTAGCGCTTCGTTATGGCAAGGGAATCGCCGGGATAAGCCTTTCTCAATGAGGGTGGCAGTTTCGGTCCGTATTGACCTTTATTGACCGGCAGCAGCACCACAACCAATTCAATCGAGTTGTCTCGGCAGAGTTTTATCAGTTTTTCAAAATAGACCAATTCATCTGCATAGCGCTTTTCTTGCGGGCGCGAGTCGACTTGATACTCGACCAACCCATTAGTGGGTTCGCCATTATTTTTGTTGGCAGACTTAGCTGCTTGAGCCGCTTCGTAGATGCTGGCCTTGCGATTGAGCAATGTGCAAAGCTTGTCAGTGAGCCAGGTTCTGTTCTCGGTGCGAGTTTTATACGTGAACGACAGAGACGATGCAATTGCATCGACGCAAAATTGCAGACGCTCAGGATCTGTCAGAAACCTGGTGTCGGAAAAGGAGATGGTTAGCGCCGTTACGAAAGGCGAGCGCTGCACGTTGTCGATCGCGTCGATGACTGGTTTTGGTAAAAACTGATTTTTTTGCGGCGGATGGATCGACGCGAGAGCTCTGTAGACTGGCGTGTCGCCTATTTGCGGCATGCTGGCATCGAAGAGATCACGTGAAACAGTTTCGTAGATAATTATTTTTGGTTTTTTGTCGAACTCGACTAATTTCTTGACCAGCATCCAGGCGTCTGAAGCCATGGCGCCTGCGGTGGCGAGCGTTCCGGTGGTGACTTCCTGACCGCTCTTTTCTTTTACCTGCTTTTGCAGATAGAGCGCTCCGGTGTATTCTGATTTTTCTTCTTTGCTGAGTTTTTTTATCGTCTGGTCTGCGCAAAAGGACGAGCAGAGGGCGACAGAAGAGCCCAGAACGAGCACATCCGGCTTGTCCTGCGAGCGCATGAACGCGCCGTAGACAGGCAGCTTCAGCTCGGCGCGAGGCTTCTTAAATGCGATGCTTGCCCCGATATCTGCTGTCAAACAGAGGGCAATCGTCCACGCACATATCTGTGCAGCGGCTGCACGCTTGCCGAACTTGGCGGAAGCTTCATGTTCTTTCAGTTCTTCAGAACTATCGGAAGCCATCAAACACCTAGAACTGGAAGTAGATAAACGGAGTGGAATTGTCCGGAAGGAAAGTGACGATTGCCAGGATCACGGCAGTCACGTAAACGGCTTTCAATGGCTTCGGTATGCGGGCAATCCAGCCTTTTTGACTGGCATAGCTGATAGTCGGCGTGGCGATCAGCAAGCCGATGGTGATCATGATTGCAACCGGCACCGAAACCGGCAATTCAGGTTTCAGAATCAAGAATTCACCGGCTTCGACCTTGGTCAGAATGGGTGAGAAGAGGACCATCTTTTTGACCATGCTCAACATCTGACCAAAGTCATGAATGCGGAAGAAAACCCAACCTATGCAAACGCAGTGGAAAGTCAGCACCGTTGAAAACAGCCTGAAATACCAGCTTTCGAGATACGGCTTCAATGTGGTTTGCCGCTCGCGCCATTTTGCGAAGTGACTATGAACTACCAGCAGCATGCCGTGATAGATGCCCCAGACAATGAAATTCATGCCGGCGCCGTGCCACAATCCACCAAGCGCCATTGTCAAAAGCAGGTTGCGATCGTTTATCCACTTGCTGCAGCGCGAGCCGCCCAGGGGGATGAAGAGATAGTCTCTGAGCCACGTCGAGAGCGAAATGTGCCAGCGTCTCCAGAAGTCTGCGATGCTGGTGGCGATGTAGGGAAAGTTGAAGTTGATCGGAATGTGATATCCGAAAAGGTGCGCAGAGCCTCTGCCGATGTCCGTATAGCCTGAGAAATCAAAATAGATTTGCATGGCGAAGACATAGGCAAAAAACCATGTTTCCAGGGAGCCATAGGCGTAATTCGTCTTGGCGAACATATCAACGAAAACAGCCAGATTGTCGGCAATCAAAAGCTTTTTTGCGAGCCCGATCACAATGAGCGGAATGCCTTCATCGAAGTAGGAAAGCTTGATCTTTTTCTCTTCTTGCATTTGCGCTGCGAAATCTTCATAGCGCTTGATCGGTCCGGCTATTTGCGTTGGAAAAAACGCGGCGAAGAGGGCAAACAGAACGAAAGAATCGATCGGTTTTTTGCCTCTCGATAGCTCCACCAAATAGTGGATAAACTCGAAAACGAAGAAAGAAATACCGAGCGGAAGAATGATGTTGAGCGTGATGCTGGCGCTCGGGTGGTGGGTAATTGTGCTGACCAGCTGTTGGGCTGTATCAATGAAAAAGTTGGCGTATTTGAAATAACCAAGGCAAAGCAGGTTGGCAGCTACGCCCAAAATCAACAGCGGCTTTTTGTTTTCCGCTTTCGCTATCAATTTTCCGAGAAGCCAATTTCCCAGCGTCATTGCAAAAATCAGCACGCCGAAAATTGGAATCCAGCTCATGTAGAAAAAGTAGCTGGCGACAAACAACAGCGGCAGCCGATACTTTTGCGGCAAAATCCAGTACAGCGCCACTACGGTCGGCAGAAAGAGCAGATATTGGTAGCTTGTGAATAACAAAGTTGCCCACTTATAAATGGAAATCAAGCGACGATGTTAGCACGATCAATATGACTACCTCCCCGCGCTCGCAAACGCACACTGGTTAATTGTTTTTCCCTGTTTCCTGTGCGATGTCAAGGAGTGGTGGGAGATTTTTTTTGCGAATCTCGAATCACTCGCCCGCGGCGGAAAACTCGGCATATGGAAATAAGATCTCTAAGTTCCGTAAAAGAGATCTGCGAACCACTAAAAGTGTTAGCGTTGACTAATGTTGCGCAAGCTTTTCGGGGAAACCTTTCAGAGAAACGAAAAAGGAAGAAAGGGATTTGGCATTGAGCCAAACCCCCATTCTTTCATCCCCGACATCTTTTGAGCGGCTAAGAAGCTGCTTCTACCATCGCCAATCTCTTGTGCAGAGATTCTTTGTATTTAGCAAAGGATGGGTGTTCTTCGATATACGCATCGATGTTTGCGTTCAATTTTGCTAAATCAGATTCGTTGGCAATGAACTTGTGCTGTGAAAGTCCACCACCTTGCTGTCTGTGTTGCATTTGCAATGCGCGCATCAGAACGATGTTTTGAGCACGAGTGTCTTCAGCACTTTCTTCAGCGCCCTTGGTTGCCTCTAAGACATTCTCTGCGACCTGCCAGTATCCTTGTCCGGCTTGTTGAGTTGCTGCGGCGGAGAAATCTTCAATCTTCAAGTCGGTTTGCGCGACTGTTTCTTGTTGCGGCGGAGTATCAGGCTTCACCATGACCTCTTCTTTGTCCGTTTCGTGAATGGTCACATTTCCGGTGACACGGTCAACATGAACTCTGCCGAATGCTTCGCCGGTTTCTGCATTGGTTGCTTCACCGTGCTCCGGATCGACTTTGTAGCTGGTGGTCTTTCCGTCTCTGGTCTCGCTGAAGGCAGTCATTTGCTTGTCGGCGTCGAAGGTAAAGGTGCGTTCTACCTTTCCGCCTTCGTATTTCAGAGTCATTTCGCTAGTTTCAGCTTCTTCTGTTTCGGCTGTTTCTTCCTCTACTTCCGGTGCTTCTGCTTGTTGCTCACGAGCATCTTCCAGCGATTCGTAACCCAAGCCTTTGGCTATTGAGTCGAGGGAAATTTTGTCGCCTCTTCCACCGACGGTCATCGCCTTCACTTCAGGCGTGTCCCAGTTGTCGTAAAGTTGCTGCATCTTTTCGACGAATTCTGCAGGATATCTGTCTTTGTCGATACCTTCAGCTGTATTTGCGTCGTTGAGGTAATCTTCGATTGCATCCCTGTCGGTCAGTCCATCTTTTCCGTTGCCTATGAAATTGCCACGGATATCGACTGCGTCCCAGTTGAGCATGAATTTTCGATCCAGCAAAGTGTTGTATCCATCTTCTTTGTTGGTGGCGGCAAATCCTGCGAGCTCATCTCTCTTATCTTGATTTGCGGTGTATTGTTCAAGATCTCTTTCAGAGATGCCGGGAGCGCTACCGTAGCGTCCTTGACCATCGTTTCTCACAGTGCCGGCGATGTCGTCAAAACGAAGCATAACTTGCGGCAACAGTGCTCTTTGCACATCGGTGGCATCATCATTATTCATGGCACCGATCTGCCCTAAAGTGAATGCACCATTTTTGTTTTTGAGATCAGCGGCATCATCACTGTTCAAGAAGTCGATGACGACTCTGTCCATCTCTGTTCCGAGCTGTTCTTTCAAGGCGCTGCGGTACTGGCGGCGTACACTTTCGTCTACGCCGGAGCGCTCCATGCTTTCGACTTCATCTTTGAATAGTTGGTAACTTGATTTGGAGGGATCGCCTTCCTTGATCAATTTGGCATCTTCGGCGGCTTCTTTTTGAGCGGTAGCGGTGTCAGTTACGCGTTCCTTTTCTCCAGCCATGGTAAATCTCCTGTTAGCCTACTTGAAAGACTTTGGGTGCGGGGGGATGTCTGCAATTTACGGAGAATTTGGGAAATTTTTCGGGAGGCGGTCCCAACCTGACGTATCGCCTGATCGCTGATAAAGAAGCGAGAGCAAGCTGAAATCCTGGTCCAGATGCCCCTATTTAGGGTTTTGGTGTAAATGATAACCCTGCGATACAACTGGGGGTTCCAAGAAACGAAAATGCAGGGACTTGAAAGCGCACAGGTGAGGAGCTTTCGGGGCTCTGTCATCGTATATGGTGGCGTGAAACATAATATGCCGTATCGGTCACTCAGCTCCAAACCTTGTCGTCCCTTTGCTCTTAAAGCCGTGACTAGTAAAAGTGACGCAGGAGGGTATCCCTTGTAATCGCGCGAAAGTGTGATAACACAAGGGCGCTAGCTTAAGGCGACGTAACTTAAACATGGCGCGAGCATTTCAGCATTCCTTTAAAATCAGCTATCCATGACTCTTTGCGACATTCAAAGATTGTATCCGGAACTACACTAAGTAAGGCTTTATGAAAAAGATGACGAAAAGTGACAACAGGCTCAATTTCTACCTGCGCGTTCGCATAGGCTGATAATCCCAGGTTCTCTCTTCTCAATCCAGGCACACTCCCGGCGCACACCGTAATTAGAAAGAAAAAAACAGCAACACATGAACAGCAGTGCTGTTCTGTTTTCTATTAGTCCTAGGATCTTTGATGATTTGAAAAACTGGAAACCAAACCAACTTCCCAAAAGGAAAACATATGAACATAAGACGAGGTTTTCTCGCGCTTTGCGCGATGATTCTCAGCGTCGGCTTTTTCGGCGCATTCCCACAACAGGCGCAGGCTCAAACATTTGGCTGCGTCGAAGTCGACGATTCTCGCAATTACTGGCCTTATGAGAATACGTCTTACTACTGCACCGGCTCGTCACTGGCTAATGGTCAGAGCATGGCTTCTGCTATTGACGGTTTTTCGCACGGCTATGTAACCGATGAAATTCGTTCTCATCGCGTTAAGTTTGTCCTGTGGCATACACCGGCCGACTATCAAGCGAACTCATTTGCACTAGGTTTTGGTCCTCCGGCATCGGTTGGCACGCGAGACTTCGGTGTCACTAAATATGACAGCAACAAAAGGGCGCTCGTCATCTCCTTGTTTGAAGTTAACAGTGCTGGAGAAGCTGCGACCAACTTGGACAATAGCCTTGGCGTTGAGATCGCAAGAGCGAGTGACTATTTCCTCGGATACGTAATGAACGGAGGTGTTCTTAAACACCCATTGGATCAAGCTTCGGCCTACGCACTTTTTCTGACACAGCTCAACCATGACTGGACGCAATTCAATAATAAGGCGGCTTGTGGTAACAGCGGAGTGTTCAGAGGACTTGCGGATGAAGCATCAACAATGGGTTCTCCGCCGAGCTATAACTACATCTGTTCAGGTCCAACGGGACTCGGAACGACACTGGCACCAGGTTATGCTGCCTATCCAGATAACAAAGCAGTTCTTCAGGCGGCATGGCCAAATGCCTGGGTTGATAGCGAGGACATTTTTGCCCATGCATATGCGCAGACTTATTTCACCGGAGACTATCAAGGTTCTGGCATCAGAACTTCAGAGAAGTATTTCACCGGAAGTTTCCAATGCTCGAAGTTCTTCGCAAAATTGACGGGTGATACCGGCAGAATTCCCGTAAGCACTTCGATGCCTTCTGGATGCCCATCAATTTCTGCTGTTTCAAAATGCAAACAGCTCTTTGTTGCGGACGACCGTTTTCCTGGTGATGGCTTTATCTTTGATTGCCAGGGACCTCCCGCAACCGCCGATGCAACACAGACGGCGCAGGCCCTTTCCGATATGGCTAATCCTGCCGGAAATGCTCCAATGCCGCAAATTCAGGAGGATTTGAAGGATGGCAACACCTATGTCTTCATGTTCGATGATCAACCGGACTTTTGGTCGGTGTTCAATGCGGCTGTTGCCCCTACACCTTTAACTTCACAAGTTGAGCCTGCTTTCGGTGCCATTACGTATCCTGCCGGTGACATGAAATATGTCATCATCTTCAAGTCTAATGCGACGGTTCCACCGGTTACGCAAACGATTGTGCAAGAAAAGGAAACGACATCTCACGAGCTTGGTCACGCAATCGACTTTATCTACGGAACAGCCAATCAGTCTGAGAGCACCGCATGGACTAGGTTCGTTCTGAATGATTTGCTGTTTCTGGACTACACGTTCGTAGACCCCAACAGCCAGGGAGGATCGAGTCCTCGACCTGCCTGTTCAAGCAATGGTACGGCACCTTTCGACGGCTACGCCCCCGTCTGTACTGGTGCGACGGTAAATCCCGCGTACGCAGGAAAGAGGAATAGCGAGATTGCTCAGATAATCGACCCGTTCCTTTTCAAAAGGTGGAATGCGACCATTGGTTGGAGAGAACTCTATGCAACAACGTTCGGTGCACAAGCACTGACACCTCCGGCTACAACATTGAACCCTCTCTATAGGCAGTTTTGGCTTACCGGAGTGTTCTTTGACTGCACTATCAGCTGGGGAGATGCTTTGGTTGCTGGACAGCCGACACCGCCTACCAACGGCACCTGTGGAAATGCGGTTCCGAATTGGTATGTGCCTTTGGTCAGTAGTTACTACAGACCTTAAGCAACTTGGAGGGGGCACAATTGTGCCCCCTCTTTTGCTATAACAGATGATTATTACTTACCGACTGGCTTTATGAAAAATTTCGCGCTTCTTGCTTCTATTCTCGTTATTTTTGCTGCAAACCTGAGCACTTCAGTATTAGCCAAAGAAGAATCTTCCGGTACGGAACAACCAGTCCCCCGACCTACTAATTCAGCGGTTACGGACTTTGTTGGCGATCCTCTAATTCATGATAAAACGTATGTTCCGACTGAAGCCGTCAAGCTTGAACCGATTGAAGAACTGAAGCCATGGTTTGCCGAATGTTCTCGTCAAATAAGAAGAAAATGGGCTGCCAATCAAACTCTAAAGCAAACTATTTGTACATTTGAACTAGCAAATGACGGGTCGGTTCAAAAACTAAAAACCGTGAAGGCATATAAAACAGGCTCGGCTAAGGTAGCAGAATCTGTTCTCCAAACAGCTTCTCCCTTTCGAAAAGCTCCAAACCATCTTCCATATACAAAAAAAATTCGTATTGAATTTTCTGAATACCCCAATCTAAGTTTGCGATTTAACTAAACACGAACCGCCCTTCACATAAACTGGCAAACCGACTTCATTTAAGCGGAACCGCCGATTGAAAGCGGTTATCGGGCCGTCATAAACCAAGAGTTGAATCGTATACGATGGCAAGTAGTAGAAATGGTGAAAAGACGAAAAGCCTGAGACCTTGTGGGGTTTCAGGCTTTTCCGAGAGGAGGATGCGAATCCTATTTATCCTTATCGGATGGAGTTGGCTGTGTTGAAGTCGCGTCGTCGTTACCAGTTTCGGTGCGGGTTGGCGTTTCCTGCTCGACCGCGGTCGGCTGAACCTGAGGTTCAACCGCGCGATCTGCAGTTTTCACCACCGCATCCTCAACCCGCTTCACAACCACTTCTCCATTGCCGCCGGCAACTCCAGCTTTGAGCTTCTCGTTGGCACGAGAGCGCGTCACTGCATACTCAATAACTTTGTTCATCTCGGCGGCAACCAGGAGAACAAGGCTAGAGAGCCAAAACCAGAACATCAGTGCCATGACGCCGCCCAGCGAGCCGTAGATGCGATTGTACGAGGCGAATGCCTGCACGTATTCGCGAAACAGCAAGGTGGCGGCGATGAAGATGATGGTTCCGAAAACACTGCCCGGCGTCACCCAGCGCCCGCGCTGGTGAGATGCCGGACCCATGCGGAATATCAGTGCCATGCTGCCCATCACGGTTACAGGCACGACAATCCATTTGACGATGGTCGCATAGTAAGCCGTGTCGCCGGTGAGGTGAAACAGCTTGATGATTTGCGGCCACGCCAGAAGCACAATGAGCGCGGTCAATCCAATCGCCATCTGGATGATGGTGATGAGAATTGCCCATAGCCTGACGTGCCAGTACGGGCGCGTTTCGGGCACACCGTAGATTTTGCTGAGCGCGTCCATGATGTCGACGAACACCGATGACGCCATCCAGAGCAGCACGATGATGCTGATAGAAACCAGCCCGATGGGCGGCTGCTGCTGGATGTGCGTAATCTGATCGGTGATTACGTTGGCTATGTCGGGCGGGAAGAGAGTCAGGAGAAACTCTCTCACCTGCTCGGGGGTAAGGTTGCCGATGCCCAAACTGGTTGCTCCCGAGAGGTCCGGGAGCAAGTAGATGAAGGCAGTCAAAGCGAGGATCAGGAAGGGAACCGACGCCATCATTGATGAGAAGGCGATTGCCGAAGTGCGCGTGAGCACCTCATGGCGAATGAGGTTGCGCCACGTTTCGACCAGCAGTTCCCGAACAGTCAGTTTACCGGTCACCTCGTGGAATTCCATTCATCGGTCCTCCGGGCTGCCCGAAGCAGCCGCTACCTTTGCCGTGTCGGCACCGAGGTAGCGAGCGCCCCACAGCCAAAGCACGCCGGCCAGGAGAATGAAGGCTGACACTACCAGGAAGGCAGTGTTCATGTTGCCGCCGGTGGCGTCTGCCACAGCGCCGATGATCATCGGTGATATCACGTCGCCGAGCGCGTGAATGATGAGGATGTTGAGCGCGAATGCGCTGGCACGCACCATCGGGTGAGTGACGTTGGCGAGAATGGTGTTGCTCGGTCCGGTGCTCACGAAGAGGCAGAAGCAGGCGCCGAAGATGAGCCCCCACGCGTAAGGGAAGGGCACGTACAACGCTGCGATCCAGAGTGGGAAGCCGACCAGCATTGCCGCTGCCGAAACGATGAAGTACGAGCCGCTGAAGCGCTCGCGCATGCGGTCCGCGATCCAGCCACCGAATATGGTGCCGCCGATACCGGCTACGACGAGGATGCCGCCGAAGATCAAGTTGACCTGTGCGAGATCCGGGACGCCGCGGTATTCGTGGATGTAGGACGGAATCCAGAAAGAGATGCCGCCCATGGCGAAGGTCATCGCCGCCATGCCGAAGGTGTCGAAGCGGAAGGATGGGATTTTGAGAATCGCCATGTAGTCCTTCAGCTTCATCTTCTGCTTGGACTGCTGGACGAGGTTGTCCGCGCCGCCTCTGGTGGGTTCCTTCATGAAAAGGCACCAGATGCCGAGAATGATGCCCGGCGGAACCACAAGGTAAAACGCCCATTGCCAGCCGAGCTTCGCCGCCACCAGTCCACCAAGCACGAAGCCGAGAGCGGCACCGATGGGGATGGCCAGGTAGAAGAACGCCATTATCTTGCCGCGCACATTGACGGGGAAGATGTCGGAGAGCATGGCCGGGGCGATTGGTCCGTACGCGGCTTCACCGATGCCGACGAAGCATCGCGTCAGGAGCAGCACGCCGAACCCCATCGCCAGCCCGGAGGCGCCGGAGGCGAGACTCCAGAGGATGACACCGAAAGCGATAATCCACCATCGCTTCATATTGAGTGCGCCGAAGATGGGCGCGGAGATCATGTAGGTCACCATGAACGCCATGGCCAGAAGACCAATCATGGCGTTTTCCGGATGACCGCCCAGGAAGCTGCCGAAGAAATTCAGCAGACCCTGAACGAACGGACCAGGCTCTGCACCCGGTGCGAAGAATTCTTCTCTGATATTCGGAACCACCGCCGCCAGCACCTGCCGGTCAATCCAGTTGAAGAGATTGATAGCCAGCAGGAGCCACAGCGCTGATTTTGCTCCGGGGGCGAACGTCGATGACGCCGCTGCCGCGGAGGTTTTCTTTTGATCAGACATGTGAGGAGTCCTCAGGGTGAAAGACTTGGGCAGCGCGATTGCATGGGCGATGCATGGCATCACCTGGTACACTTCGCGCCACCCAAGCCCGTTTCATTTGATTTGCCGGTACTAGTTAAAACGTGCTCGCGTTATTGCGAGGATTTGCACGCCTCGACAAACGCTTTGAAGAGTCGCCGGTTTCCTGCGAAATCGCGCTCCGGATGCCACTGCACGCCGACGACAAAACGCTTGGAGCGATGCTCCGCCGCTTCGATGATGCCGTCTTTTGCAAAGGCTACCGCCCGCAAGCGCCGCGCGATGCGGTCGATTGCCTGGTGGTGAGAACTGACCGTCGCGGGAATATGGACGGCACCATAGATGGAGTGCAGCAGCGTGTCGCGAACAACCTCGACAGGATGTTCGGCGCGCTTCTCACCTTCGGCTGCGCGGTGGCAGAGTGCCGTGGTGGCATCCTCAACACCGGCTTGCGATGCCGCTTCAGCGTACCCGACTGGTCCGCGCGCGAAGCGACGAGCAAAGTGCGAAGGTATGTCGATGATGAGCGAACCGCCCAGCGCAATGTTGATGAGCTGGAGTCCGCCGCAAATTCCCAGGACGGGAATGTTGCGTTTGATGGCTTCACGTGCCAGAGCGATGTCGAATTTCACTCTGTCCGGATGGAGCAGAGCTACCGATTCGTCGCTCGTGCCGCCGTAAAGCTCGGGGTTGTAATCGCGCCCGCCGATCAGTAGGACGCCATCGAGCCGGTCAAGAATCGCGCGCATTGCCGCCGGTTTTGAAGGCGGGATGAGCACCGGAATGCCTCCCGCCTTCTGGACCGCTTCGTAATAGGCTCTGGCGACGCGCACTTGCTCCGGCTTTGTGACATCCACATCGACGTTCATGCCGATGATGGGCTTTTTCATTCTGTTGAACTCTTATACTTGGACGCTTCAGGCTTTGGCCATGTCCTCGATGACATACATGATGCCGTCGACTGCCAGCGTCATGCGTGTGAAGTCCAGGCGATCGATCGTGTCCTTGGGCGTGTGGTAGAGCGGGTAACGGAAGTTGGAAGTGTCCGTCACCATGACGCCGTTGTAACCGTGCTGCCAGAACGCCCAGTGGTCGGAGCGACCGGCGTCCTTGACGAAGTCCGGCGCGGCGACGCCTTCGGAGGCGATGCCGGCGTGGCTGCGGAAAACTGAAACGCAACGGCGCACGAAATTGCGACCTTTGGCGTTGCCGACGAAAGCCAGGAAGTTTGCCACGGTCGGGTAGAACAGGTTGAACGGGCTGGGGTAGTGCTGCGAGTTGGGCTCGGTTGAATAAACGCCCAGCATCTCGAGAGAGAGCATGCCGACGATGTTCTCGTTGCGCTCGCGGCAGCGCTTCGCATAAGCGAAGCTGCCCATCTGGTCCCAGGTGCCGCCCGGATGCTCTTCGTTGGCGAAAGCCACGAAGCGAATCGTGCGATCTGGCGCATTCGGTCCACGGCGGCAGAAGGCACGCGTCAACTCCAGCATGGCGGCAACGCCGGTAGCGTTGTCGTCGGCGCCGGGAGTGTTGTTGACGGTGTCATAGTGAGCACCGACCACGACGATTTCGTCGGGGCGCGTCTTGCCTCGGATCTCGACGATCAAGTTGGGCATCACTTTTCCGTCGAACGTGATTTCCTGCCGCTCTACCGTGAGGTTGAGGGCACGAAACTCACTTTCGATGTACTCGATTGCCTTGAGCATGCCGCCGTAGTTGCCGATGCTGCGTTCGCCGATGCCGACCGCCAACGTCGAGACGTGTTCGGTCAGGCGCTCGCGCAAAAGTTCTTGCGGTTTTCCGAAAGACGGCAGCCGTCCCTTGTAGCTCTGTCCCGGCATTTTGACGTAGCGGTAGAGCAGGGGGTACAGCAAGAACTTGAGAATAGTTTTCTTGAAGTTCATATTCTTATCTCCTCAAGTGTTCCACATTTTTCAGGTCTTAAGGGAGGATGTGAGGGGCTTCCTTGAGAAAAACACCCTCGACTTGCCTGGCGAAACAACGCTTGCGGATCGACTTGATGTCGATGGCGGCAAGGTCATTGCGCAACCGAAGCAGCGCTTCCCGGTTTTCCGCCGGAATGCGTTTGCCGCGCTCGAGAGCGTCCACCGTTGAGATGAGACCCTCGACGACCGCGTGCCACTTCTGGTCGAGATTGAGTTGGAATTCCATGGCGTGGAACCCCTTGATCATGGGCTGAGCGAGCATCAATCCGTCCTTCTCCTCCGGATGGACAGCATCGATGGACACGCACTTTCCGCCACAGAAGATGTGGAAGAGGATGCGCAGCCAACGATTTTTCTTGATGATTTCCTCGCTGATGTCGATGGCGAAGATGTCCGATTTCTTGGCGCCGAAATAGGCAGGCGGCAAGTCGACCGGGCACTCACCGAATTCGGTGAAGGCACCGTCCCAGAGCGGTTCGCCCTGGAATTCTACGGCGTCGATGACGCCTGGAATAGCGCAGGAAGCCCTGACCGCCATCCCTACCGGCACGGGCTCGTTTTGCACGTGCAGCGGTTTGATGCCAACCCCCATCCGGTGCACGCCGTCCTTGGTGAACAGCGCAAAACCGAATTTCGCACTGGCGACAGTCCAGTACTTTTCAGGCCAGGTCTTAGATACGGAAGTGACGAATGCTCCCAGCTTCTCGCTCGAGAACACGCCGTTTTCCGGACGCGTTTGCTCGAAGCGATACTTCATCAGGAGCGCGAGCAGTTGTCCGAGCTTGCCCTTCTTGGGGGTGAGCAGGCTCGTGAAGTCTGTCTGCAACGCGTGCGACAGAATTTGCGTGGCGTCTGCACCGCTTGCCAGGAATGCCGCCGGGATCGAACCGCCCGAGGCACCTCCAATGGTGGCAAAGTGTTTCAGACCCGCGAGTTGAAGGGCAATAATGGCTCCGGCACCAGCCAGAACCGCTTTGCTCCCACCGCTTCCAAAGACCACATTCAGCTCGCCCATTTCGCCAGGACGCAGAACGTCTGCATTTGGGCTTGTCATTTTAGATTCCCTTGGTTTGAGGCGTAGGAAGTAGTAACGAAGTCGACAGTTCAACTCACTCCAGCGGATAGAAATTCGCGGCGCCGAATCGGTGCACGATTGCAGCGAATGCAACGGGTGCGCGCGGGCGTCGCTTCAATGCGTTTCATGAAAAGCAATCTGCCAAAGAGCCTTTCGTGAACTCATTGCCGATGAGTGAACGAACAACTGATGGTCGCTCCAAATTCTCGTCACGCGCGCAGGCGCAGACGAAAAATGAACTACCTAGATCAGAAGTCAGATGGAGATAAAGGGTAGGGTTTTAAAAAAAGCGAGAAACAAAAAGTGCTTGGTGATTCTATAAACAAGAGACTCTTGTATTCTTGACCTCAAAAGCCCAAAAAGATCGAATGCTAATAAACACAGTTCACTCAGCTTCAGTCAGCTCTAGAGAAGCCCAGTGCATCTTGTCAACATGATTGTGCGAAAAAGGCTTATCCTGCTTGTGTTGCCGGGCGCTAGAGCAGTGATGCGATTGGTTTGTTGATGCAGCTGCGATACGTGAGCCGGCCGTAATCAAAACTGTTTAGTCGGCTGTAATCAAAAAGCTTGAGCCGTGCGAAGCTCGCTGAACAGTGCTTCTTGGCATCCGTGCTGAGAGGTTTAAGTCGGACTATTCGTACAGAAGATTGTCCGGAAGCCAATCCAAATTGACTCTACAGGTGGTGCTTTCTGTCAGCACAGACCTGATGCTCTGAAATTGTTTTGGTGACCTTCCACAGTCGCAAACCTGCTTATCCTGCGAATCTCTAAGATCGTGATTGTGTTCGCCACTCTCTGATGAATGCATCTTCACTCTCAGAATTGGCGCCTCGTCTTGATTTGGGACGGGTTCGTAGGTTCGCGATTGCCAGTATTTGAGGATAGTTTGAGGAAAATTCACTTTTGAAATTTAGTTTTGAGATCTTAGTAAGGAAGGGATTGGTAGAACCGAATTTGATACCAACTCTTCAATGTATAACACAGTGTGAAGTTAGCGTGTTTATGTCAAGTACCGGTATAGCGGCTAGACTTGCTTAATCAGCCGAAGCCGACGCAAATGCAATTTGCATCAAAGATATATCGATCGCGACATTTCTAATTTCCAAAGCTTCGCGGAAAGCTGCATGGATAGCCGGATGTTCCACTGTCGAATTTTTCTGAACTGGATTACATTTGCGCGAAATTTTCTCGCTTGTGAGCAGGGATTAACGGCTCGCGCGTGCACTTGCTTCAATTCGTTTGGCCCAGGAACTGGCATATAATCAAGACATACTTCATGAAGCGTGCAGTGATATGACTAGATTCAAAGGCTTCATCGATCGATTTCCGCCGGCTTTCATTTTGCTTGTCGTGATTGGCATCGCGATCTTGATAAGGATGATTTTCAGCTCGCAATAAAGTAGCTGTGTTCTGGGCCGTCTGCAATTAGAAATGTGCCTCTACGGTTGTTTCGTTTTGGCGACAAGAGCGAGCCAAAACTTACCTGCAATAGTAGGGCTAGACTTATTAATCTTGCCGCCAATTTCCGTCCTAGCTTCTAACTTGCAAGTTACGTGTTATGATCAGGGTGTAGAAAAACATGTAAAAAACCTGAGTCAATTTCAACGTTATCTGCGCTTGAGAGGCGTGACGAAAATGGCCAACAAATCTCACTCATACATAATTGACGGAGTCTTTACTCCGCGTGCCAGCGTCAAAAAGGGTGTCAGCGCTTATACGCCTGTACATCCGCAGCAGCTGGTCGTCTCGTGCATTCAGGCATTGCGGGAAAGGCAGCCGGAAGTGCTCGCCAGGGCGGAAACAGCATTTATTGGATGTGTTTCACAGGTGAATGATCAGGGCGCAAACCTTGCTCGCAATTCAGTTTTAGCTGCCGAACTCGATTGGTCGGTCAGCGCCTCTAGCGTCAATATGTGCTGCGGTTCTGGCCTGCAGTCGGTGAATTTAGCTGCGGCTCTTGTCTCTTCCGGGGCTAATTCCGTTGCGCTCGCCGGAGGCGTAGAGAGCATGTCGCGCGTGAAAATGGCCAGCGACGGCGGATTCATGGACGGCAATAATGAGCATTTGAGAAGAAAACTAATTCAAGTGCCGCAGGGAATCAGCGCCGATTTCATTGCTGCCACCGACAATTTCAGCCGGAAAGAACTGGACGAATTCGCGCTTTTGTCGCATCGCAAAGCCCATGCAGCAGCGCAAAAGAACTATTTTGCATCGGCTTATGCTCTGGTCAAAGACGACAGCGGCAAGCCATATTTAACTGCCGATGATCACATCAGACCGGACGCTTCTATGGAAGGTTTGAGTCAGTTAAAACCCGCATTCGCCGCGTTGGAAGAGCAATTGACGGCTCAGGGTCTAATCGGCGCAGGAAAGGAAATTCCGCAGGTTTCGCCTGTGCACACCGCAGGAAATTCCAGTGGAATCGCCGATGGTGCTGCTGCTGTTCTCATCGCCAATGAGGATTTTGTTTCTCAATCAAATGCACAACCGCGCGCGCGCATCCTCGGTATCAGCACGCGCGGCAGCGACCCTATCTCCATGCTCACAGGACCTTCGGCCTGTTGCAACCAGATTTTAAAAACTTGCGGCATGTCGGCTAAGGACATTGATTTGTGGGAGATCAACGAAGCTTTTGCAGTCGTTCCGATTCAAACCATGCGCAGACTTGATCTCGATCCGGCGCGCGTTAACGTCAATGGTGGTGCCATTGCGCTTGGTCACCCACTGGGCGCCACCGGGTCAATATTGCTGGTATCACTTATCACTGCTCTGGAAAAGGAAGATAAAAGCATTGGCTGTGTCACTCTTTGTGTGGCAGGCGGGCAGAGTATTGCTGCGGTTATTGAAAGAGTATAGGAAGTGAAGGATCACGGTGGTTTCAAATTAAGTAAATGAACAGGCGCTCTGACTGTCCGATTACATGCACATTGGATCTAATCGGCGACAAGTGGACGCTTGTTGTTCTGCGCGATTTGCTGTTTCTCAACAAAACAAAATTCGAAGAATTTCTTGCTTCGCCGGAGAAAATCTCTTCGAGCGTTTTAACTGATCGTTTGCACAAACTCGAAAGAGCTGGATTGATTGAGAAGTCACCATACAGCTCGCACCGTCTCAGGATGAGCTATTCGCCAACCGAAAGAGGTAAGACACTCACACCCGTTTTGAACGAAATAGTGAAATGGGGACGTAGAAACTTCGAGGATACCGTCAGTTTTAGCGCTGAAAATCAGCCATATGACAAAGAATGAAGTTCCAATTTGTTGTTTTATTGGGTGTGCTAACGAAACGAATTTAAGACACGGGTGCCTGATCTTGCTGTTTGTCTTTCCATGGTTGTTGTATTAAGAAAACAAGCTTGAGAAGCGTGAAAGTTACGTCTGGGTTATTGTGGCCTCGAGGCGTCAACAAGTTACTTATTGATGTCCGCACCTCGGTAGCTGCAGGCGTCACGCGTGAATATCAAACTCGTTTGGATTGTGCGAGCATCAGCAATTGTGCTTTGCACTGCCATGATCTGGTGGCTGCTCTGGGTTGATTTTCATCGCCGCGATTTGGTGGAAGCCACTGATTTTGCAAATAGTTGCTATGTTGCCGGCAAGATAGCAACGAGCGGAAATGTGCAGCTTCTCTATCCGGAGATGAGCGCGAAAACTTACGTTGGGAGCAGTTTTCCAGCAATTGCTCATGAGACACTCAGTACTCTTCCTTCGGGTTCGTATCCGGTTTGGCAGTATTCGCCGCTTAATGCATTTTTGTTCTCCTATCTCTCAAACTTCAGTGTTGATACGGCTTTGCTCATCTGGCAGGTGTTGAACGGATTGGCGACAGTTGCTATTGCCTTCATGGTGGCAAAGCCGTTGCGCCTGCGCGTTCTGGATGCATTCTTGTTCTGCTTTTGCTTTGCTCCATGGTTCATGATGATCAAATTTGGGCAGCAGGGACTGATTTTTGGCGTGTTGCCGCTCTGTCTTGGATTTTGGTTTGCGGGCAAAAATAGATCGGTATTGGCAGGTTTGTGTCTGTCCATAACGTTCTTGAACCCGAAATATCTGATTATTGCCGGTCTTTTCGCTGCAATTTCATTTTGGCGCAACAAGAAAATTCTCCCTGGGCTGATTCTCGGCGTTGCATTCTGGATTGTGTTTCTGTATCTTGCCGCACCACATATGATGCTGCCCTGGCTGCATGGACTTAAGCTCGCCGAGCTCTATTTCTTCGATCCGCATCTTTTGCATCGCACGTTCATCTATACATCTCTTCCTGCTCTGTCTATTTTGAATCTCCCTGTGGAGTTTCGCGAAGTGGCTAAAATTGTTTGCTACAGCGCAGCCGGAGTTGTCGGCGCAGCTACGCTTTGGGTTGGTCTGCGCGCATCGAAGCAATTGCAGAGATCAAAGTTTTACTTGCTTGCATTATCACTCTCATTTCTTGCAATGCCTGTAATCGAACCGCATCTGCTGTTCTACGACCTGTCCGGAGCGGCAATTGGGCTGCTCGGGATATGGCAGCTCAGTAAGTCGAAGATGCCGAACCTGGGCGGAGTGTCGGCAATGTTGTGGGTGGCGATTACGGGATATTTCTTGATCTTTGCGTTTCATTTGCTGCAACCTCAACCCATGGTTTTTGTTTTGATTCTGTCTGCGGCATATCTACAGATACTGCGCTTCCTGCTGCGTGAACTGCCAAATACGGGTTTTCCGCATCAGTTGACACGCAGGTGCCACACAAAGCCGGAACAATTACCCTCAGTTGGTGGACTGAGGTAAATGGGATGAGTCACGATTGGATCGAAGAGCGAGCTGGCCAAATGGCGTACGCGCTGGACAGCGGGCAGAGCAATAGCGTCATCAGACAGTTGCAGAATGATTCGATTAATGACCCTGAAAGCTTCGCTTACATGACGCGCCTGATTCAACAGCAAGAACGCAATGGGTTGGGCGACGATTTGAACATCAGAAAAGTGCGTGGACAGGATGGTTATTTTATTGATGAAGTCTCCGTCGATGTCACCAACTACGACCGGTACGGACGTCCTCACCGCGAGCGCGAGTTGGTCGGATACATCGATATCCCGCCGATTTCTGACGTGCCGTATGGGCGCGTTCCGCACGATCGCGGCGGTGGAATCGACGGCAAGTCCGCTGTAATCGGCGGCATTGTCGGACTCGTACTGGGCCGGGCAATCGAAAAACACAACGATAGGCACGACGATCGCCGCCGGGACCATGATCATGATCGAGACCGCGGGCGCGACCGTGATCGAGACGATCGCCGATACCACCACGACAACAATCGTCGCTAGTTTCGCCGTCACAGTTCGGACACGAAAAACTGAAAAGATGCCGCAAAACCCAGCATGGAGTTTGCGGAATGAGCTACAGGATTGAGAATCAAGCGCGCGACCTTGCCACAATGTTGGACCGTGGGCAGGGCGAGCAAGTAGCGCAAATACTTCGCTGCGAGATGTATCAATTGAACCCGCGCGAATTTTCACGCCTTGTGCGGGAAACCAATCAGCGCGAGCAAAACGGGCGCGGCGACGATTTGCGAGTGCGTTCGCACGGCGGACATGATGATGTTTCCGTCGAGATAAATGGGCGAGATGCCTATGGTCGCCGAGTTCGGTACGAGGAAAACATCCAGGCGCACAATAACTGGAGTGCGAGACGCAGCGATTATGCAGAGCCATATAGGCGCCCCTATCAAGAATGGAAGCCGTTTCAAACCCGCCATGAGGGGCTGCGGCCGGAGGATATCATCGTCCCCACTCTTGGTCTGGGACTAGGTTTGCTGGGCAATGCACTGCGCTCAGACCGGCGCCACTTCTACCCTGATAATTATCGCCATGCACCCAACTACTACCAACATCCGCATCACGTGAGGTTTTTTGGGTTCTGAAATTACTGTTCCGATGGATCATTGAGAACACTTTGCAGGCAGCGCAGATTCTCATGCAATGCCTCCAGCGCTTTCTCGTTTGCCCATGTGTTTTGGCGTGCTTCCCACGCACCATCTTCGTTTCGTTCCTTGATGCGCTGTGTCTCGATGCTTCGCTGATTTTCAAGATCTTCTTCGAATTTCCAAATGACTGTTTGCGTTGATGTTCTTAGGTCCGCTATTGCATTCTCAAACTTTTGAGCTTCCTTTGGATTTCTCTTCTTGTGCGAAATTGCGCATCCTGCCAGTTGCTGTTCTAGCTTGTGTATGCGCTGTTCCACAAGGACGAGGGTAGTATTGAAGCTTCGCTCTTCCGATTCACTGGCGAAAGCAGACAAGTTGTCCACGAAATCTTTGATTGCAGCTATCAAGTTATCGCGCAATGTGCTCTGCTCCGGGAGCGCTTCAAACATTCCTTTCAGTATGCTCAATCGGTGAATGACTACAGTTACCGCGGTGAAGCGAGCTTTTAAATGCAAGCGCCTCTGCCGCATGAGGGGTAGTCGAGATTCGTATTCCTTTGAAGATTGTACAAACGAATATTTGCGGCGCAAGGCTTCGATAGCAAGATCTTCATTGTTTTCCTCGACAGCCGCTCTTGCGCGAGTTTCCCAAAGCATGGCATTTTCCGTGTTCTTTTCGATCTCGACTTCGAGCAAACTTTGCCCAGCCATCGCGCCGGCAACAGCTTCTTCGCAGGTTTCTTGGAATTTTTTGAGTTGCTCGAAACTGCAGTCCATGGCGCGGTCGCCTGTCGCCAACTTGCTGACGGCTTTGGAGATGTTCGAAAACCAATGGCCTTGTTTTTCTTCCGACATAAGACAAGTTCAAACAGGATCGAATCTATAGTCGATCATTGCACAAACAGTGTTTTAATGCTCAGGGATTTTTTCTGAAGTTGAACGTTGCTCTAGTTTTGTGTCAGCTGAACACAAATGCCGCCAATGACTATTAGCGCAATTCCTAGCAATCTGGTGGCGTTGAAGCGCTCCTTTAGAAAGAAAATGGTGAAACCATACATGAGCAGCGGATAGCAGCCTGTGATTGTAATAACATAAGAGGCGCTGGCCATGCCGAGAGCTGCAAGGTAAGACCATCCGCCGATCGCCAGAGTGATAGTAGACAGTCCTGTGAAAACCCAGGCGTCACGCGCTTGCAACTGTGGACGTTTCTTCGAAATGAGAAAGTACAAGCAGAATGGAATTAACGTGGTGAGGTTTAAAACCAGTTCCACAAAGTACACCACCAGCGGTGGCGCCATGCCGACGGCGATTTTGTCGAACAATCCTTTGATGCCCCAGGTGAGCGTGGCAAGAACGACGCATACCGGAACGACAAAACGAGAGAAGCGATTTTCGCCCTGTTTGACTGATATTGCAGTAGGTTTTACCGCTAATTCCGTTTGAACCGGGCGCTCTAAAACTGCGACAGAACCGGTTTTAGAAGGTGCCCTAAAAGGAAACGGTTCGTCAGAGTTGGCGCGTTGCAAGTTCGCCAACAACAAATCCCTATCACTCAGCTGGGCTCTTTTCGGTTCAGAATGTTTCTCACCGGTCAAACCAACCGAGAAAACACCCGCCGCAATCAGTGCGCCACCCAGCATAAGCCCGGGCACGAGTTTTTCACCCAAAAGAAAAACCGCCAAAATCTGAGCTACAAGCGGATACCCGGCGGTAAATCCAAGGACAAAACCGGCCTCAGCCCGCGACATGGCCGTGACATAGCTCACCATGCTGATGACATAGACGACAGCGCCGAGTGCACAGTAGTAGATAAGGGGTCCACTCACTTGCCAACCGGGGTGGAAGTGATTCAACATCAACCAGCAAAGCGGCACTTGGGGAAGCTGGCAGATCAGCATCGCGAAAAGTACGTCGCGATTGGAGGCAACATGCAGCGCCTTTTTATCGAAAATGCCCCAGATGCCCCAGCAGGCGAGGCATACGAGGATGAGCCCGTTTAAACCCCATTGGGCGGCGGAAGTCGGATCGAGATGGCTCAAACCAGGCAAAGGCATGTTTGGATTTTTCGGAGGGCTTGTGCAAGTGCAATCGAGCTTAGGCAGCGTAACACCAAGGTGTTGCAATCTTATGAGTCTTAGGCTGTTCTTAGTATTTTTTAGACATACTCGCGGGCGCTGCTGCGCTACCTGCTAATTAGCCGCCGTTCAGGTGCTGCAATCGTTGAGGTCCGTCGGGCTTTTCGCATCGCATGCTGTCGAAACTTCTAGTTCAACATCCTGAACGGCAAGCACTACCTGGTCAAACAAAATCTCATCGGAAGTCACAAAGGATAGGTTGAAATTATCTGCGACGTAAGCGCGCGGATCTAGCTCGGAAAGCTGCTGCCAAAAATGGGTTTCAAACTCCTCATAATAGTCGCTGCTCGTTTTTTCTGCTAAACCGACTTTTCCGGACGTGGGAGAAAACCCGGCATTTACGAATATCTTCAGTTGATGGATTACTGGAGGTTTGTAGAAAACATACCATTCGTCATACATGTCGATCGGCAACATTGCAGCATTTGAAACTCTTGGACTGAGAGCAAATTGACCGTCGCGCACCGGACGCCATTCGAAAATTTGTGCGTCGCCTCCCGTGTACTGCCAGCCGGCTTGCAAGTGTTCGTCAGTCAGGGTGACATAACCACTGTCGTAGGATGTAATTAATACAAATCTGTCGATCACCAGTTGCGGGCACAGTTCGACAACGTCCTTCAGGCAAGCAGCCTTTGAAGTCAACCACATCCATTTGCCGTTTTTGCCTAAAATCATGAATGCTTTCCCGCGCTGCCACCAAATGTGATGCTCACCATTTGCCGACCATGTCTTCTAGAAAGCCTGCGTCGGTAACACTGGCGACATCATTCTGCGTAGCGACTTGTTTGTATTTCGGAATTTCCCAGAGTTTCTTGTCGTCAGGAATCTGTTTGGCGCAGAGCGTTCTCAAAAATGTTCGCTCTTTGTTGTTGTCGCTGTAGTGGCTAATTTCCTGCAGGGGAACACCGCCCAAATTAGGTGTTGTCTGCATTTCCGCCAGCACTTTTAGCATACGCGGCGAAGTTTGAATTTTCTCGGCGACATAGATGGTGTAATCGACACGAATTTTCTTGCCGCCGCCTGCGATAAATCCGCCGCCACCGCCACTAAAATAGAGCTTCTCATCGCTGCTGGTGAATGTTGTCGTTGTTAAACCCGCTACCGTCGGACCTTTTGAGTTTTTGGCTTTAACCCATTTGAAGTGCGGCAGACTCTCGCCACCCATCTGCATTATCTGGGCGAAGTTATGTTCGAATTTGTCCCAATTGACGCAGCAGGACAGCTTGCGATTGTTGTTGAAGAGCCAGACTTTGCCGGTCTGCGCATCGCCGACGATAGTCAATCCGAGCTGCGTGTTTTCGATGCGCAAGCGCTGCGGAAAGACGTAAATTTTTTGCTCGCCGTTGGCGGAATGTTTTTGATTCAGCAGCCATCCTTTCGGATTTGCCTCGGCGGTTGCAGCTATCGAAGGAGAGACGCAAACGCTGATAATGAGCGAAACGGTAAGGATCGGCAGTCGGCGGAGAAAGTTCAAGTTTTATACCTTGCGAAGGTCTGTGTTGATCATATCCGAAACGAAACGCCAAGCTAAAATGCAAAAAGAATGGCTAGAATGGGTATTTAAGTAGAGAAATGCATACTTCAGATAACTATCGAAAGATTTC
The DNA here is from genome assembly GCA_013997645.1 of Cyanobacteria bacterium PR.3.49. Lineage (GTDB taxonomy): Bacteria > Cyanobacteriota > Vampirovibrionia > Obscuribacterales > Obscuribacteraceae > QKMZ01. Next base: position 4,957 of record PNKB01000039.1, on the reverse strand, counting down.
ATCCAGCCAGCCGGCGCAGAGCCGTTCGGGGAAGTGTGCGTTGCCTCATCGCGGCTTACATCTCTTCGCCGTGTCGTTTTTGCTTGCCTGTGGCGGTCAAAACGCCGGTGCAAACGACTACGGTTCGGCTGAGCCGTTTGTTCTTCCAGAGCGCGTTCCGTTTGTTATCGGCGAGCCTAAAGCCCCTGCCACGCCCGCGCTTGTCGCGCCGAGTCCTGCTGCGCTTCCTGAGCCGAAAGCAAAAAAGAAGCGTAAAGCGAGCAAGAATTCCGTACCTGAAGACGATTCCTCCAGTGCTCAGGAAGTTGGCACTTCGGTAGCCAACTCCGCTCCTGCTTCAAGCCAATCTGCGCCGGCACAACCGGCTGCCTCAGCCATTCCCGCGCCTGCAGCCGTTGCACCCGCTGTTCCAGAGCCGGCGCCAACCAGTCCTGCTCCTGAGTCCGGTTCTACTGGCAAACGTTTCATGCTGCAAGGAAAAACCGAAATTGTCGACTACAAGCTGAATGAATCCGAGGACTACAAAAAAGGCATGGCCGCTCTAGATAAGCGCAATTTTGCCCTTGCCGAGACGCTCTTTAAAGCTTGTGCCGCAAAACTCGATGACGGCTATGAGAAGTACCGGGCTGAGTGCAATTTCTTCGAAGCAAAATGCATGATGTTGCAAGGCAAAGCGGACCAGGCAGTGTCTTTGCTTAAGTCTGCCATTGCGCTTTTCGATCAACACGACCCGAGCAACCCATATAAGTTGGCTGCGCAAAAACAGATGGGCGACCTGTTGAGCGGAAAGGGGCGGTTTGACAGCGCAATGCTGCAAGGGCGAACCAACATGCTTGCCGGTCGTACTTCTGTCGATCAGAACATCACGCTTTACTCGCGAGTTGCAGCAGACGATTCTGATCCGGTGCTCTTGCGCGTTGATAAAGAGGCGGTTCCACAAACGATTCATGACTGCTTTGCACAAATGACCTGCCTGGAAACAGCAGAGTTGGGCTCTAATGTTTACAGCGCGGTGGGGAAATGGCAGCCGCTCCTGGTAAAGGGAGAACCGGCGGCAATCGAATTTGGCGCCAAACCGCCGGTCATAAATGTGAAAGTGAATGGACAGCTCAAGGAAGTCACAGTCAATCTTCCGATGGTCAACGGGCTGAGAAGAATTTTGCTGGCTACGGACAACGAAAAGGTGGCGGCGATTGATGTGGACAACAACGACACCTGGCTTTTGCTGATGGACACTGCACCGGACGGTACGGTTGGGCGTTTCAGATGGGCGCTGCTCAGACACGCAAAACAGAAAAGCGCTACCTGGGGCGTTAGTCGCAATGTTTTGAACAAGCCGCGACCGACTGGCAATGCTTGGGGCACCGCGCCTCACAACGGCTTTGGTCGCGAGCAAAATGTCAACCCAAGGCTCTACAGGAACAGCCAGGGTAAATATTAGCGTCAGGTTTTAACACAATAGCAATCGAATTCTTTAGCTGTGACAGTTTCAATATGGGCGCTTTCCACATTTCTTACTCGATGCCTGTGAAGTCAGCGTTTTGAAGTGATTTGAGACCGAGAGAATGGCAGGGTGTAAGTCATCACGTCAAATTCAAGGGCTTCTCGAACACAGCACCCGCCGCAAGACTATAGCAATCTCTGCGAAATAAACGCGTCGCCTCCGCGATTGGAAGCGGTCCGTTTTTCTGTGTTTTGGAAGCTGTTCTTAACTTCTGGGAGACTCAAATGGTTCTCTATCTGTTCAACGAACTTCATGACCACCAGCTTTGGGCTTGGCTGATTGTCGGCTTTTTCACCTTGGTCGGATTGATTGCGGTCATGGATGGAAGTCTGGACGGCGCCTTCGTCGTCGGTGCGTTCACGGTTGTGGGCGCGCTTTTGATGTTGTTTGCTTTTGCACATGGTGCGACTCTGGGTACCGACCCGAAAGTGACGGATCTCAACGTGTTTCTCGGCTTCCTATGGCTGCCGGAACTGACGGGCGAGTATCACTTCATTCTGTTTCTCCTGCGCAAGGGCCGGGGCTTGATTAGCCGGCTGCGCAGCTGAAACAGACCTTTAACTCTTGCACTCATAAGGAGAGACGATATGCAAACGGTTTACTTGCTCGTTCGCGAAAACATGCAACTGGCTGGTTTCGTCGTCGGTTTGCTGGGGGTCTTCGGGCTCCTGAACGCCGTCGTCAATGCCAGTTTGACTGACTTTCCATTCGGTCTCGACAGTATCTTGAAGGCGAGTATCGTTTCCGGAACGCTTCACGGCGTACTTGCGATCTTGATGGGCGCCGGCTGCGCAGACACTTTCACCTTCGTGATCCTCGGACTATTCGTGATCATGCCGATCATCGGGCTGCTTGTTGTTTGTCTTGGCGTGTACACCGTCGTTCGGCTCTTGCTGGAACGCCTGGGTGTCTGACATTGGTTGGGGTGGGAGCGCACGACGCTCTCACCTCAATACATTTGAAAGAGACGTATTATAGAAGGTAGTAAAAATGGGTCTAAAACGAAGAGAACTGAAAACCGGTTTCGACATTGGCTGCCGAAGCGGCTTTCAGTTCTTTCGCTTATCCCAGGCGCCGGTGTCGACCAGGCGTCTGAGAGATTCCGGATGGTCAGTGAATAGACCGGCAGCGCCCCAATCAAGGAAGCGTCGCATGTCGTTTTCGTTGTTGACCGTCCAGACGAACATCGGAATTCCCTTGCGAGAAGCGGCTTTCAGTGTGCGCTTGCTGCTGACGGCCAGGCGATTGCGACGCGGTGGCATCTCAATTGCGAAGGCGCGGCGGCGGAAGCGCCAGGCAAGACCGAGCTTTGCCAGAGCAACGAATCGAACCAATTCCGAGCGAGTGTGCCCGGTGGTCAGACTCGGCTCCAGGCTGCGCATCAGCTTAGCCAGCTTGGTCTTGATGGAGAAAAGCTCGATGCTGACGCGCTCGATTGCTCGCAGGCGCCGCAGCGATGCTATCACCTGCCGAATCATGCGAGCGGTGCCGACCTTTATCTCCAGCATCAGAAGCTGCTCAGGCAGTGCTGTGAGCACTTCCTCGAGCGTCGGCACGGTGATGCCTTTGCCTCTGAATGGGAAAGTTTTTCCACCATCCGGGGTGAAGGCAAAACCGGCGTCCAGCGCTTTTATTTGCGCCAGAGTCAGTTGTGCGACCAACCCGTGTCCGTCGGTGGTGCGGTCGACCGAGCCGTCGTGAATGACGACTACGTGCCCGTCTTTGGTCATGCGCAAATCGAGCTCGACAATGTCGGAGCCCAATTCAATCGCACGAAAAATGGCAGGAAAAGTGTTTTCCGGATGTGTGCCTGAGGCTCCTCGGTGAGCGATCACCAGAGGGCGACCCCTTGCAGCGAGACGTTCAAAACGCCCGCCCAAATCGAAGATGGGCATCAAGACTTCCTCGGGTTGTTGTTGGCGGAGGAAATCGGCAAGAAATTATGTCAAAAAGGACGAAAAGCAAAAGAAGCCGGACAGGACAGCCGTTCTGGATTTTGAGTCCAAAACGGCTGCCTGCCACTAGCCACTGATGCGATGATGTGATCTTTAGCGCTTCGGCTCCGACTCGTCCTCGTCGTCGTCATTGTGCGGCTTCTCGACTGGGGGGCAGTCAGAGGGAACGTAGCACACGTCGGACACAGGCTGAATCATACGCACGACACCGCCGATGGCCATGCCTGCGATGAAACCGCCGATATGCGCCCAGTACGCGACGCCATCGCTGGCACCGGTGAGGACGCTCGAGAACTGCATGCCGATCCAGAACAGGATGTACCAGTACGCGCGAATCTTCGCGGGCACAGGGACAAGTCCGGTGATCTCGGCTTTCGGCCAGAGCAGAAGGTAACCACCCAGGACACCGGCGATGGCGCCAGAGGCACCAAGCGTCGGCACCACACTGGCCGGGTCGGACCAGACATGGGCGAGAGCGGCGAAAATGCCGCTGATCAGGTAGAACGCGATGAACTTGCCGTGTCCCAGACGCGCTTCGAGAGCACGACCGAAGACGAACAGGTAGAGCATGTTGCCGAGCAGGTGCATCGGACCTGACGGATCATGCAAGAACATCGAGCTGAACATCGTCCCAACCGCTGCCGCAATTGCCGCAGGATCGCCGCTGGTGAACGCATTCATGAACGTAGCCGGAACCATCAGGTACGTCTGAATGAAATGCTGCGCGGAGCCGTTCGAAAGCGCGGAGAGTTCCAGGACATAGGCGACACAGTTGAGCGCGATAAACACGAAGGTTGCCCAGGGGAAGAGCAGACACTTCAGATTGTCTTTGAGAGGAATCATAGTTGTCCTCGCTATACTGCGGCGCTCTGAGTTAACAGAACGCTGCTTCGCTATGGTTGAGAAACGCGCGGGTGTGGCAGTGGCTAGTGGCTAGCGGCACCGACATATCCGTGACGAAAGGAACGCTTCAATTCACTGTCTGGTCACGCACGAACATATGCGACTTTCATCCCGGCACCGGAAGTGCTGGAGGGAGAACATTCGGAACGAATGGAAAGTGCGAAGGTTTGTGGGTGACCTGTTGAAACAGAGAAGAAAAGCAAGAGCTAGAAACTATGTGATCAAGGGCAATAATTACAAGAACATTTCGCGTGCTAGCGCGCGAGAGCAGTCTGTTAAGTTCGTCGAAACGCTCACAGAGATATGTTTCCAATAGGCATAGATCTGCTTGGCAACCGGATCGGCGCAGAAAATGACGAACTTGAGACATGGCGCGGTTGATTCATACTGACAACGGCTATCTGTATGTGATCGAGAACTCGCCAACCGGGCTGGTTGTCAGTATCTTTGCGGTGATTGTCAGTAGATTCGAAATCGGATGCCAATAGAACATTGGTGGTTGCCAGTAACTGCGCTACAGTTGAACTTGGCTATACATCTCGTTTACGTTGATGTTCTTGTTTCTGTGTTTCTCTAACTTTCCTCTCGACTCCCT
>PNKB01000038.1 GCA_013997645.1 Cyanobacteria bacterium PR.3.49 | reverse complement strand
CAATTGCGCTTTTCCTGCAGGCCATCGAGGCGCTTGAGTATGCGCATCAGGAAAAGGTATTGCACAGAGATCTAAAACCGAGCAATATCGTCGTTCAGAAAGAAGCCGGCGGCAAGGAATTGGCTCGTGTAGTGGATTTCGGCATAGCGAAATTGTTGACTGATGAAACGGACGACGTGAAGTCCAATCAGTATATTACTCACACCCGAGAAGTCTTCGGAAGCCCGCTCTACATGAGCCCGGAGCAGTGTATGGGCAGAAAGTTGGACCCGCGCTCCGATATTTATTCGCTTGGCTGTGTCATGTACGAGACGATAAGCGGCAAACCTCCATTTGTTGGAAAGAACGTTCTCGAGACTGCCTACAAGCACATGAACGAGGCGCCTCGCCCGCTGACCAGTGATTCTGCAGATGACAGAACTCTCTCACGCTTTGAGCTTATCGTGCTCAAAATGCTGGCTAAAGACGCCGACAACCGCTATCAAAATGTTTCCGACATCAAGCACGACCTTGAATTGATCCACACGGCCAGCGATGAAGAGTGGCAAGAGCAGGCCGTTGCGCTTAAGAAAGTGACCAAATCGAAGCGCCTGGAGACAAAACGTCTGCCCGTATCTTTCGAAATGATGGTCATTCTCACCACATCGGTACTTCTCATTGTTGTTGTTGCTGTCTGGTCTCTTTCTTTCCTCAGTCCCGATTCGCAAGATTATCCGGCTTTCAATGACGATCTGCTCTGGGTAATCAACGAGAAAAAGCACAATCAAACTACAGTTCAAGATTTCGGCAATCGCGAAGAGGCAGCCAGAATGAACCTCGCCACTGTCGAGCGCGAGCGAGGGCCTGATTGCCGCGAATATGCCGATGCGCTTTTCAATCTTGTAGAACTCTATGACAAGGCTGAGCACTGGGCGGATGCCGCACTCAACACCACACGCTTGATTGAAACGACCAAGAAAGTGGGCGGTCCGATGTCGCAAGGCACTTGCTACAAAAGGCTTGCCTATTACTATTTCATGCAAGATGAACTAGATGAAGCGATCGCCAATGCCAATACTTCACTCGATTTGCTGGAAAAAGAATTTGGTCCTGTGTCTCCTTCAATGATGCTGTCCATGCAAGTCTTGGGCGATATATACACGCGCAAGAAAGATCTCGACAACGCCCAGAGAATCTACGAGCGCATGCTTGCTATCACCGACAGCATGAAAGACAGAAGCCCGCTCGATTTCGCCAAGTCGTCAGCAAAACTGGCAGATATCTACCGCCGGCAAGGCAAGCTCGAACTGGCGGAGAATCACTACAGGCAAGGGCTTGAATGGGTGCAGAACACAATCGGCAAAGAAAACACATTCGTGCCGAAAACAATGTACGGGCTGGGTCTTGTCCTTATGAACGAGAAAAAGTACAAAGAGGCCGAACAAATGTTCAAAGATGCATTGCCGCTCGCAAAAGCATCTCTGGGTGAACGCACGGCTCTGGTTGGAGCGATTCGCAAGCGTTACTCGGAAGTTCTGTGGAAGACCAACTGGGTGGCAGCAGCGATGATGAAGATCGGTCAAACCGACGGTATGAAGTAAGCCTGCTTACTGAGTCTTGCTCAGTTTGCTGATACCTTCTTGCGCGATCTTCGAGTTAGGATTGATCTCGAGAGCTTTTTTGTATTCCGTGATTGCGTCTGCTTTCTTGCCTTGCTTTTCCAGGAATTGAGCATATTCTACGCGGGCAGTGACATCCTTGGGCGACCATTTGAGAGCTTCTTGAAACTCCTTGGTCGCCTCGGCATTGTTGCCGCCGTCGGCTAAGACTTGGGCCAGTCTTCTGTGCGCAGGAGCGAAGTTGGGCTGATATTTGATTGCTTTTCTTTGCTCCGCTTGAGCGCCTTTTGCATCGCCCTGTTTGGCCAGCATCCAGCCCAATCCGCTATGGGCATTTGGATGATTGGGGGCGATTCTGATGGCGTCGCGGAATGAATCGATAGCGCGCTCAGGATTGCCTTGCTCGGCGTAGATATTGCCTAGATTGACGTGTGCTTCAACACACTGCGGGTCCAGTCTCAAAGCTTCTTCTTCGGCTTTGATGCCGTCCTGGAATTTGTTTTGTTGAGCCATCAGCACGCCCATGTTGATGTGCGGTCTTGGATCTTTCGATTCGATTTCTGCAGCCTTTTTATAAGTGGCAATTGCCTCGTCCAGCTTGCCCATTTGTGCGTAGGCAAAACCCAGATCCTGAGTGGCTCTGAAGCTGGTCGGCTTGAGAGATACTGCGGTTTTGAACTCTTCCAGAGCCAGGTCCATTTTTCCCTGGTTGGCGTATAGCTGCCCGAGAATAATGTGCGAAAGGAAATATTTGGGGTCGAGTTTGATCGCCTGCTTCGTTTCCAGAATAGCCGTCTCTTCTTCGCCCATCGCTCCGAGAACCGCTCCCAGACGCTGGTGCGCTCTGGCATTGTCCGGGTCTTTGCGGATGATGTCTCTGAATGCGGACTCTGCTTCTTTCATCTTCAGCTTCTTATACAACGCGTCGGCTTTTTGAAAATCGGCACTGCCTGCTTCTTCAGCAGCCAGAGAAGGAGCCGCGATCGCGGATGCAGCAACGATAGACAGAAGGGTCGCCAGTTTGCGCGGTGTCATTAAATTAACCTCTCGGTGGGTTGAGTGAGAACTAATAGTTTGCCGGCACTGCCGCAGAACCTTTAACGATGGCTACGCCAGCAGAGGTGCCCAGCCTTGTAGCACCGGCATCAATCAGTGCTTTGGCCTTTTCGAAATCGCGAATTCCGGCTGACGCTTTGATGCCCAATGTAGAACCCTGGATTGCATCCTTGATCAATTTGATATCGTCAACGGTGGCACCTTTGCCGTCCTTGACGAAGCCGGTGGATGTTTTGACCATGCCGGCTCCAGCTCTCACACAGGCTTTCGAAGCGGCTACCTTCTGCTCATCTGTGAGCAAATCGCATTCGATGATCACTTTTACCATGTGACCCTTGGACACTTTTACAATCGATGCGATTTCGCCTGTGACGTAGTCTATGTGTCCGTCTTTGAGTGCGGCAATATTGATGACCATGTCTATTTCTTCGGCGCCTTCTGCAATTGCTCTTTGAGTTTCTGCAATTTTGACGTCGGTAAGATTGGCGCCCAGAGGAAAACCGATCACGGTAGCCACTGCGACATTGCTGGAAGACAGCTCTTTGACGGCTTGTTTGACGAAGTAGGGGTTGACGCAGACAGCGAAAAACTTGTTTTCCTTCGCTTCCTCGCAAAGCTTGGTTATCTCGCTTTCGGTGGCCGAAGGGTTGAGTAGGGTGTGGTCGATGTATTTTGCAAATTCGGCGTTCACTGCTCGTTTTCTCCGCAAAGGGCGCATGTCTTGGATCAAACTTGATCAGACTGGAATGAGAGATCCAGCCTGCAATTATATAAGATTGCGGTCAAACAGCCCTTACCGGCATGCCATCTAAGCTGCACCAGTTATGCTTGCGGCTGAAAACGCCCGCCATTCATGGTTCTCGCTAGGAATCTTCTTAATAAGTCCTGATTAATGGGCTAGATATTGACCCGACCGCTTGCTGCCTCGCGCGTGTTGATGCCTTGATGATACTCTTGCAAAGCGCGCACGGCCAGGGCACCCGATTGCATTGCGGCAATCGCCGAGGCGGTAGCTCTTGCTCCTGCCAAAGTGGTTACGACAGGCACGTTGTAGTTTACCGAAGCTCGTCTTATCAATTGGTCGTCATCGCGGGCGGTGCGACCGGACGGAATGTTGATGACCAGCTGGATTTCGCCGTTCTTGATCCGGTCGACCAGATTCGGGCGACCTTCGGAAACCTTATTGACCACCATTGCCGGCACACCTGCCGATTTGATGGCGGCTGCCGTTCCGCGCGTTGCCACCAACTCGAAACCGAGTTGATAAAGACTTTGGGCGACCAGGACTACTTCCTGTTTGTGAACATCAGAAACGCTGACAAAAATGCGCCCCTTGGTGGGCAATTTGTGTCCGGCGGCAATTTGCGCTTTGGCAAAAGCCTGTCCGAATTGGGTAGAGATGCCCATGACCTCGCCTGTGGAGCGCATCTCAGGACCAAGTGAAATCTCAGCACCGGGAAAGCGTTTAAAGGGAATTACGACCGATTTGACTGAAACATGCGGTGGCAAAAGGCGAGGAGCAATGCCCAGCTCGGACAGGCTCTTGCCGACCATCACCGCAGCGGCCAGTTTGGCCCAGGGAACACCGGTCGCTTTGGAAACGAAAGGAATGGTTCGGCTGGCTCTGGGATTGACTTCCAGAATAAAGAGGTCTTCATCGCGCAAAGCAAACTGAATGTTCATCAGGCCGATCACTTTCAATTCGCGGGCCAGATCGTTGGTGATCTTCCTTATCTCTTCGACAATTTTGAGGGGAATCGATTGAGTCGGCAAAACGCAGGTGCTGTCGCCTGAGTGAATACCTGCTTCTTCAACGTGTTCCATAATGCCGGCCACAATAGTGGCGCGTCCATCCGAGATTGCATCAACATCAATTTCGATAGCGTTTTCCAAAAATTCATCGATGAGAACCGGCGTGTCGGGCGAAACTAGAAAGCCGGAAGAGAGCCAGCGAGAAAATTCTTCTTCACTGTAAATGATTTGCATGGCTCGGCCGCCCAGCACATAACTGGGTCGAACCAGCACGGGAAAACCAACTCCCCTGGCGGCTTCCAGAGCTTCATTGGGAGTTTTTGCAATAGCGCCTTTCGGCTGTCTCAAGCCCAGACGCTTGATCAACTTTCCAAATCTGGCACGATCCTCGGCGATATCGATCGACTCAGGCGATGTGCCGAGAATCTTGAATCCACGCGCTTCCAGACCCTTTGCGATCTTGAGCGGAGTTTGTCCGCCCAACTGAACAATGATGCCGTGGGGTTTTTCCACGTCAGCGATATTGGTGACATCTTCCAGTGTCAAAGGTTCAAAATAAAGTCTGTCAGAGACGTCGTAATCAGTGGAAACCGTTTCCGGATTGGAATTGACCATCACCGATTCATAACCCATTTCTGCCAGCGCCATGGTGGCATGCACGCAGCAATAGTCGAATTCGATGCCCTGCCCGATGCGGTTAGGCCCACCTCCAAGGATTAAGATGCGCGGTTTATCCGTAGGCGGCACTTCCGATTCTTTTTCATATGTCGAATAAAGATAAGGTGTCGTTGCTTGAAACTCGGCCGCACATGTATCGATTGTTTTGTATGCAGGCACCACATCCAGTTGCTTTCTCAGCTGGTAGACCTCATCTTCCGTGGATGAAGTCAAAAGTCCCAGATGCACATCGCTGAAGCCCATACGTTTGAGAGCATAGAGCTCGTCTTTATCGAGTTTGTCGATTTTTATTTGCCTGTCTTTCAGTGCTTTTGCTGTCTCATGAATGTCGACAAGGTTGTCGATAAACCAGGGATCGATCTTGGTCAGATCGACGACTTCATCCGGAGAAATACCGGCTTCCAGAGCACCGATAATATCGGTGATGCGGTGGTGCGTCGGAATTGAAAGGCGGCGGCGCCATTCCCAGAAGTCGGCTTTGATTCTTGCCGGTACGGCGCAGAATCCCGGCAATCCCAATTCCAGTCCGCGCAGAGCTTTTTGAATAGCTTCCTGGAAGGTGCGGCCGACTGCCATTACTTCGCCCACTGATTTCATTTGAGTGGTAAGCGTCGTGTCGGAGCCTCTGAATTTTTCGAAATTGAAGCGCGGCACTTTCGCCACCACATAGTCGAGAACCGGCTCGAATGAGGCAGGCGTAGTGCCGGTGATATCGTTGGCAATTTCATCGAGAGTCAGCCCGATAGCCAGCTTGGCTGCAATCTTGGCGATTGGATAACCGGTCGCTTTGCTGGCCAGTGCAGACGAGCGAGAGACTCGCGGGTTCATTTCAATGACCACTATGCGTCCTGTTTCGGTGTCCACACCAAATTGAATGTTTGATCCGCCGGTATCGACACCGATTGCTCGAATAACCTTGATCGCCGCATTGCGCAGTGCTTGATACTCTTTGTCAGTCAGCGTTTGCACAGGCGCCACTGTTATTGAGTCCCCTGTGTGCACGCCCATAGCATCGAAATTTTCTATGCCGCAAATGATCACAACGTTGTCGAGGCGATCGCGCATCACTTCCAGCTCGATTTCTTTCCAGCCGAGCACGCTCTCTTCAAGCAGAATTTCGCTGACCGGGCTGGCGTTCAAGCCGTTGAGCGCGATGTCGTGCAATTCTTCGTGGTTGTAGGCGATGCCACCGCCGGCGCCACCGAGGGTGAAAGCAGGCCGGATAATAATAGGAAAGCCGATTTCTTGAGCGATTTTGTCGACTTCGGTGATATTGTGCGCGATGCCGGAGTTGGGCACGAACAGTCCGATTTCCTGCATCTTGTTTTTGAAAAGATCGCGATCTTCGGCCAGTTTTATCGCATTCAGTTTGGCGCCGATCAACTCTACTTTGTGCTCTTCCAGAAAGCCGCACTCAGCCAATTCCACCGCTACATTGAGCGCGGTTTGACCGCCCATGGTCGGCAGGAGCGCCTGCGGCTTTTCAATGGCGATAACTGCCATGGCTACTTCTTTGGTGACCGGCTCGATATAGGTTCTGTCAGCCACTTCCGGATCGGTCATGATTGTTGCCGGGTTTGAATTAATCAGTACTACTTCGTAACCCTCTTCCTTTAAAGCCTTGCAAGACTGCGTGCCTGAGTAGTCGAATTCACACGCTTGACCAATCGTTATTGGTCCGGCCCCTAACACTAGGATCTTTTTGATGTCTGTTCGTTTTCCCTGCATCTTAATTTTTGGCTCTCCGTCAGCCATGCAATCTTACATCCAGCAAGGCACTTGACTGAACCTGTGGGAGCCTCAAGCAAAACAAATCGAGATGAGACTTCAGACACAAAAAATTTTCTTCTTGACATCGTTTTGAAATCTTTCAAGTCTGGCAGAAATAACTATAAGAGCAGTCGATGGCTGACTGCGTTTAAGCAAAGGCTGATTCTAATTAGCCCAATCCGTGCGGATTGGGTCAGGGGGGTCCATATGTCATTGTTGCCGCAGAGGAAATCTCTGCTACACCTTGGCGCGAAGTTATTGCGCGTTTGCTTCCTGAGCGTTCTCATAGCTTCTTTTGTTCCGACCCAGTCGATGGCTGGAGTAGTAAGGCAAGACGAAGCCAAATTGGCGCAGCAGGTCGGTTTGCCGGTCTACGAGTGGAAAAGCGATTCCGTTGAGCCGCAAGCCGTCGCCATTTTAGTGCATGGTCTGACCATGCACGGTGCTGTGTATGACAAACTGGCTCGCCATCTGGCGGATCAGGGATACATCGTTTTAGCACCCGATTTGCATGGTTACGGCCGCTGGGTCGATGCTCCCTCCGAAAAGCGCCATTGCAAAGAATGTGGAGCTCAAGTCTGCTACCAGAAGAGTCGCCGCGAGCTGGTCGGCCTTGTCGATTCAGTAAAAGAAACTTATCCGTCCCTTCCTCTTTATATGATTGGCGAGAGCCTTGGCGCCGATATGGTTCTTTATTCCGTCGGGCAAAGACCTAAGGCAGTTGAAGGCATCGTTCTTTCCAGCCCGGCAATCAAAAGACGCTTAAATATGGTGCCCAGAGTATTTTGGGATGTTTCACTGCTCACCCATAATCTCTACCGCCAGGTCAATCTCATCCCGTACATGAAGAAATTCGCCTCTGAAGATCCACGCATCATCGAGGAAGCCGTGCACGATCCTCTGGTGCGCAAGAGAATGACAACCTGGGAGCTTTTCAAGACGATTCAGACGATCAAGCCGACGCTCGGCTATGCCGAGAAAGTGCCTGCCGATATGCCTGTTCTTGTCATTCAGGGCGACAAAGACCGCATGCTGAAGACTAATGGTGTCTGCGATCTTCTCAAGCATCTCAACTCGCAAAACCGCACTGTCAGATGGTTCAAAGATAGAGGGCATCTGCTTTTGGAAACAGCTTACTTGCGCGACGATACTCTCAGCACCGTCGACGGCTGGCTCAAGGAACACCTCAACACCGGCAAAATGGTGCAAGCTTCAGTGCAAGGCAGCATCCGCAGGGAATTGTAGAGATATTTAGCGCCGGACAGGCAGCGTCTCTTTCATCTGGTATTGCAGACTGACAGCCGGATTAAACTCAATCCTATTGCTTATCGCGCCAGGCGGCACTGTGGCCGGGCGCAGGAAGGGAAAGAGCAAAGTCGGATTGTAAGTTTCCTTATTGCCGTAAACAGGCAGATTTGGGCGCTCGAAAACCTTTGCAGCAGCAAGCACTGCTCGAACGTCTTCAATGGGCGTAGAACCGGCTCTTGAGCCGACCACGTCGGTCATGCCTATCACGCCAATCGCTTTGAATTCCTGATTGAGCAAAGGTCCGCCGGAATTGCCCGGCTCCACTTTCAAGTCGGTGGCTATCACTTTGCGATTGGGATCTTCGCCCGGCAGAAGACCACCTCTAATTCTCTGCCTGCCGTTTTTGTCGTAAAGCATCTCCGCAAGAGTAGTCTTGCCCTGGTAACCGCCTGGCGTAAAGCCGGAGCCGTCAGCGGCGATGAACCATTTATTTTGCGCAAATTGGTTTTGAGACTCGAATGGCTGAGGACGTTGCCAGTTGCCGCCCACAGACATGAATACTTCGTTGACTCCGCGAGGATAACCCAAGGCCGCCACACGGTCACCCTGGCGCAAGTCACTATTTTCCGCCATGGGCAGGGGCTTGAACAATTCATTTTGCTGGCGGTGCAGCCTCAGTACGGCCAGCTCGGTCTTAGGGTCGAGATATTCCACATCGGCTTGATATTTCCTGCCGCCTGGCAAAGTGACCGATAGGCTGCCTGGTGCGACGTCTTTGACCACGTGATAGCTCGTAACCACACGTCCATCAGCAGTAGCCACAAAACCGCTGCCGGTCGTCGGTGCACGCATGGCTCCAGGTGGCAGGGGTGCTGTCGATTGAGATTCTATGTAGGCAACGCTTTCTCTGGCTTGCTTGTATTGCGCAACTACTCCGCTGTTGGCGCGATAAGCCGTGATGTCGCTTGGATTCCAGCGATCGCCGGGCAATTGGGTAGGGATTCGCTCAAACCCTGGTGCCAGACGGTCTGTCGGCAATGAGTCGGTTTGCAGCTTCTCAGCAAGTGCCGCTTGTTCGTTATTGGTTTTTTGCCCTGCCAGGAAGCCGGGAATCTCGAACTGACCCATGGGTATCCGAATTTACCTTGTGGAAGCCTTATTACTTTAAAGATCAAGGACATGAGAGTCACTGGGAAATGTACGTAGAGGAACCAATGCGAACTGATGTTGTCGTACGCAATTGTTCCAATTCGGTACTAATTTGCACTTAAACGGCTGCAATTAATTCGCCATCAATTCCGCATCGATAAAATTGCAGGGCATAATCTTTCGGTTGGAAAATTCCTACGTCTGGTGAAAACATGACTACTTCGACAAAATCGGCCGGGCCCACCGGACGAAATCAATTGAGCAATTGTAAGCCGCTTTCCGACAGCGAATTGCAAGATATCGATGCGTACTTTAGAGCGGCAAATTATTTGTCCGTCGGTCAGATTTACCTGATGGACAATGCGCTTTTAAAACAGCCGCTCAAACTGAATCATGTGAAGCCACGTCTTTTGGGGCATTGGGGGACGACACCGGGACTCAATTTGATTTATGTGCATTTGAATCGCATGATCAAACAGCGCGATCTAAACGTCATATACATCACCGGTCCAGGACACGGTGGTCCCGGACTCGTGGCTAACACCTATCTGGAAGGCACATACAGCGAAGTGTATCCGCACATTAGTCAGGATGAAGAGGGCATGCAAAAACTCTTCAAGCAGTTCTCATTTCCAGGCGGTATTCCCAGCCACGTTGCGCCAGAGACTCCCGGTTCCATACACGAAGGAGGAGAACTTGGCTACGCACTTACTCACGCTGCCGGGGCGGTTTTCGATAATCCGTCATTGATAGCTGCCTGCGTTGTCGGTGATGGGGAGGCGGAAACAGGACCGCTTGCCGGCAGCTGGCATTGGAATAAATTTCTCAATCCAAAACGAGACGGCGCTGTTTTGCCGATTTTGCATTTGAACGGATACAAGATCGCCAATCCGACGATCTTCGCACGAATGGACGATGACGAGCTGGACAAGTATTTCACGGGGCTTGGCTACGAGCCGATATTTGTCGAAGGTGATGAACCACTCGTGGTGCATCAAATTATGGCTGCCGCCCTCGAGCATTGCTTCGATAGAATTGCCGAGATTCAAAACGCGGCCAGATCGGAAAAAACAATTGGGCGTCCAAACTGGCCTGTGATTATCATGCGCACGCCGAAAGGCTGGACCGGACCCAAGATTGTGGACGGCAAGCAAGTGGAGGGAACCTTCAGATCACACCAGGTTCCGCTTTCTGAATTGAAATCGAAGCCGGATCATTTGAAACAGCTTGAAGAATGGATGCGCAGCTACAAGCCGCAAGAATTGTTTGAAAAAGACGGCAGCTTGAAAAAACAATTGCGCGATCTGGCTCCGGTCGCGAACAGGCGTATGGGCGCAAATCCCCATGCAAATGGTGGTTTGCTTCTGAAAGATTTGAAACTGCCGAACTTCGAAGAATATGCAGTAGAAGTCAAAAAGCCCGGGACTACTGAAGAAGGGTCGACGGCAATCATGGGCAAGTATCTGCGCGATGTGATGAAACTCAATGATGACGCGTCTAATTTCAGAATCTTCGGACCGGACGAAACTGCCTCGAATAAACTCTCTGCCGTTTTCGACCAAACCGACAGAGTCTTTATGGAACCGATTTTAAAGAACGATGATCATCTTTCGCAAGACGGCAGAGTCATGGAAGTGCTGAGTGAGCACCTTTGCCAGGGTTGGTTGGAAGGTTATCTATTGACGGGCAGACACGGTTTCTTCTCGTGCTACGAAGCCTTTATTCATATCATCGATTCAATGTTCAATCAGCATGCAAAATGGTTGAAGGTGACAAAAGATATTCCCTGGCGTGCGTCCATCGCATCTTTGAACTACCTGCTCACTTCCCATGTCTGGCGGCAAGATCATAACGGTTTCAGTCACCAGGACCCGGGCTTCGTCGATCATGCGGTGAATAAAAAAGCAGATGTCATTCGCGTCTATTTTCCGCCTGATGCAAACACTCTGCTGTACATCACACACAAATGCTTGCGCGGCCGTGACAAAATCAACATTGTTGTTGCCGGTAAACAGCCGCAGTTGCAGTGGCTTGATATGGACTCGGCAATCAAGCACTGCGCCGTCGGTTTGGGCATATGGGATTGGGCCAGCAATGATCAAGGCGCCGAACCGGACGTGGTGATGGCGTGCGCCGGTGATGTGCCCACGCTCGAGACACTGGCTGCGGTATCAATTCTGAGACAGAATGTCCCCGATCTGAAAATCCGGGTGGTGAATGTTGTCGACTTGATGACTCTTCAACCGGCCTCCGAACATCCGCATGGATTGTCGGATCACGAGTTTGATTCGATATTCACAAAAGACAAACCGATTATTTTTGCTTATCACGGTTATCCCTGGTTGATTCACCGCCTCACTTATCGCCGGACCAATCATGCAAATTTGCACGTGCGCGGTTACAAGGAAGAAGGCACGACCACAACGCCGTTTGACATGACGGTGATGAATGACATGGACAGATATCATCTGGCTCTCGATGTTATCGATCGCGTTGCCGGTTTGGAAACTGTTGCTGCGCGCGCCCGCCAGTGGCTGCGAGGCAAACTAATTGATCATAAGCGCTATATTCATGCTCATGGAGAAGACATGGAAGAAGTGCGCAATTGGAAATGGCCGTTTGCAGCGCCAAAGCAAACAAAAGGTTGGGGTCAATAGTCTAAGGAACTCTCAGATCAATCCATGAGCATTCTTGTCTTTAACGCCGGTTCGAGCACACTGAAAGCGAGCCTATTCAACGAATCTGTTTTTCTGCAGCAGAAAAAAACAAGCGCTGCAATTTTTGAAACAAGCCTCGAAGTTGACGGCGGCAACCGTGAGTCTTTTAAAAAAGCTGCCGGAAAAACGATTGAAAACGTTCTAAAAGAATCTAGACAGGAGAAGGAATCAATCACTATTGTCGGACACAGAATCGTGCATGGCGGCGTCAAATTGCGCGCAACGACCGTCATCGATGATGAAGTGATTGCTGCCATAGAAGAGCGTATTAATCTGGCGCCGACCCACAATCCTAATGCGCTCGGATGCATCGATGCTTCCAGAGAGTATTTCGACAAGTCCAAACATATAGCGGTTTTTGACACGGCCTTTCACAGAACTATTCCTGATATACGTAGTCTTTATCCTGTGCCGCGGGAATGGGAAGACAAATACGAAATTAGAAGATATGGTTTTCACGGCATCAATCATGCATATTGCGCCAGGCGAACTTCAGAACTTATAAAAGATTCCGCGGAGCGCATTGTCGTATGCCATTTGGGCAATGGTTGTTCTCTGGCAGCCGTTTTGCATGGCGTTTCCGTCAATACGACGATGGGTTTTACACCCATGGAAGGCTTGATGATGGGCACCAGATGCGGTTCTATCGATCCGGGCATAATTTTGCATCTGATCAATAACGAAAAATTCAGCGGGGAAAAACTGGAAAAAATCCTCAACAAGCAAGCGGGTCTTCTAGCCGTAAGCGGCAAGAGCGGCGACATGCGTGAGGTTATGGAAGCACGGGCTGATGGGGATGAAAGAGCAATACTTGCTTTCGAGATGTTCGTCGATCGGCTTGCGCAGCATATCGCTTCCTTCACTGCTTGCCTTGGCGGTCTGGACGCACTGGTTTTTACAGGTGGAATCGGCGAGCATTCTCCGGAAGTTCGCAGAGCAACGGCTGAACATCTAAGTTTTCTCGGATTGAAATTGGATGCGCAGGCCAATCAGGCGGCCGTTGGTGAAGCCACTGCAGACAGTATCATCTCCGCGAAAAATTCGAAAGTTGCAGTTTTAAAAATCAGAGCAAAAGAAGAATTGGAAATTGCCAGGCAATGTTTTGAACTTGCCAGTGCAAGCGTCTTTTCCTCATGGCCTTAGTCGGCGTCGTTCGGCTTTGCTTGCATGGTTCGATAAATGCGCGAATACTGGCAATAATTCTGCCAGCCGCGTTCTATTTGCGCGCGATCGTCTTCGCTTAATTGACGAACTATCTTGCCGGGAACGCCCATCACAAGGCTGTAGGGAGGTATTTCTTTTCCTGGTGAAACTACCGCACCAGCGGCGACAATCGAACCGTGACCGATGACTGCATGGTCGAGAACAACTGCACCCATTGCGATTAAACAGTCCGCTTCGATGCGACAGCCATGCAGAATTGCGCCATGACCGACCGTAACTCGTTCTGCAACAAACAAACCATGACGTCCTGTGACGTGCAACATACAGCCATCCTGTATGTTTGTGTTTTCTCCAATCTCAATTGAATTGATATCACCGCGCAAAACGCTGTTGAACCAGACGCTTGCGCCGGCGGCAATTTTCACTCGTCCGATCAAAACCACTGTAGGCGCAATATATGCGTCTTCTGCGATCTGCGGTTCGTGACCTTCAAAAGGAATTAGCATGCCATTCATAAAGAAAAGTCTAGCGCACGAAAAAGAAGCCGCGGCAAGCCAATTAAATAGATTGCGAAGTTGAATTGTGAATGGAAAGCAATGGAGTGCACACAATGGCGACTTTCGGGCTGCAAAGATGTTAAAATTAACCCTTGGAGTAAAGGAGACGTCACACATGCCCGTATACGACCAGCCCATGCGGAAGCTTCTTGGAATCCTCTCGCCTACGATTTCCTGGCTTAATGAAAAAGGATCGGTAGACGTGAATTCCGTTCCAGAGAACCATTTGGAAGCTATCAAGCAGTTGGAACGTATCGGAGTTGTTCACAAGCGCAACAATCGCTGCTACGAATTGCAGAAGATTCGTTTGAAAAAGCTGATGGGCAATCTGGGCATCGAAGAGCTCGTCAATCCCGAACCCGCAGTTGCAGCAGTTGCTCCGGTCGAACTGAACTAGGCTATTTTTAAAGACATCGAATTACGAGCGTTTCGTTCGCTTGAGTGGGACAAACTTTTAGAGTTTCTCGCTCAAGAAGCTGAAAGCAAACGCGGTAAAGCATTGTGCCGTCAAGTTTTCCCGGTCGTCGAGCGGGCGGTTGTAAATGTATTGCTTGCCGAGTCTGACGAAGCGCTTGCACTGCTCAATCAGAGAAGCGGTATTTCGTTTGATCGTTTGCCTGACTTGGAAGAGGTCTTAAACAGACTGAATTCTCAGGCTGTTCTTTCGGAAGGCGAATTGCATTTTTCGCGAATGACCATGTTGCTTTCGCGAAATGTCCGCAAATCTCTGTCGCTGCTTGACAATGAGGCTTTTCCTGCGCTGCGGGCTTATTTGCCATCATTGTCCCTCTTCGATCTTTTACTCAATGCATTGAATGAAATGCTTGATGATTCGGGCCGGGTAAAAGACGATGCCACGCCGCAACTGAGAGGTTTAAAAAGTGAAGTTAGACGTCTAGATTCGAAAATCAAAGACGAATTGAACAAAGTAATTCACTCTCAAACTCAGTCAAAAGCGCTGCAAGAGCCTATTTATACTCAAAGAAACGGCCGCTATGTAGTGCCGGTCAATGCCAGTCAGCGTCATGTGATTCCTGGGATAGTGCATGACAGTTCGCAAAGCGGACTGACTGTTTTCGTAGAGCCCATGCCGGTTGTCGAGCTGGCCAACAAATTGCGCATAAAGGAAGCGGAGATAGAGCACGAGATCTCGCGCATTCTTTCTGTTTTGTCTCAGCAAGTGTATTCAGGTCGCGACGAGCTTGCTCAAGCATTCACAGCATTGGGCGAATTGGATGCAATTTTCGCGCGCGCACGTTTTGGCATCAAATACGATGGCATTAAGCCGGAATTGAATGAAGACAATCGTTTTGAATTCATCAACGCACGACACCCTCTTCTCATACTTCAGTCAGGAAAAGAAAAAGTTGTCGCCAATACGGTATCACTGGGCGGTAAAGACAGAACGTTGATCATTACAGGTCCTAATACCGGTGGTAAAACAGTGCTTCTCAAAACCATCGGTTTGTTGTCGTTGATGGTGCGCGCCGGGCTTCTGATACCGGTCGGCAAAGGATCCAAAGCCGCGCTTTTTCAGGAAATTTATGCGGACATCGGTGATGAACAGTCATTAGCACAGAGCCTTTCCACGTTTTCATCGCACATGACCTCCATTGTCGAAGTCGTGAAGAGCGCAGCTGTCGGTACTCTTGCTTTGCTGGATGAAATCGGAGTCGGCACGGACCCCCGAGAAGGAGCGGCAATAGCCCGCGCTGTTCTGGAACATCTCAATGACTCCGGCGCGGTCACTGTCAGCACCACTCACTTTGGGCAACTGAAGACGCTTGCCTACAATTTGCCCGGCATGTTAAACGGCAGTTTGGAATTCGATGAAGCGACACTGTCGCCCACTTACCGCTTGCGTTCAGGAATTCCGGGCAGTTCCAAGGGCATTACCATTGCCAGACGCCTGGGTTTGGACGAGAGATTGGTGGACCTGGCAATTTCTTACCTGGATGTCGCCGATGCTGCAATCGACGAAACGGTCGCCAGGCTCGAGAGACAAATTAACAGCCTGGAGGCTAAAGAAAGGGAAGCTAGCGAAAAACTGGCCCAGGCAGAGACTTTGAGTCGAGAGCTGCAAGCTGAAATTGATAAAGAGCGTCAGCTCACCGAGCAGACAAGGCACAAACTAGCAGCAGATTTGAAAGATGAATTCACCGCCGCCTTTGACCTTATCAAAGAGACCATAAGAAACCTTCAGAAAGAGCCCAGCATTTCCGGCGCCCAAAAGGCAAAAGAGCAAATGGAGCAGTTGAGAAAAGAGCTGAAATGGCTCGACACTCCTGCCGGTAAAGCCAAAGACATGGACCCGCAGAAACTTGCAGTCGGTGACAGGGTCATGGTTTTAAGCCTCAATCAAAGAGGCGTGGTCGAGGAATTGCCAGAATCAGTCGAGAAAAATCCTCGCGGCATTGTGGTTGTGAGAGCCGGTGCAGTCAAACTGAAAGTGCCGGCCAGCGATGTAAAACGCCTGTCCTCAGGACAGTCCAAGGAAACAAAAGGCAAAACAGGCGGCGCTTTTGCGGGCGGCAAGCCGGCTTTCGCCGGGCGGATTTATCGCAATGAGACCAATGTCTTTGTCCGCACCGACTCTAATACGCTGGATTTAAGGGGCGAAAGAGTCGATGCTGCTCTGGTGAAGCTGGAGCAGTTTCTCGATGCCTGCCTTCTGGCGGCTACAAGCCCGGTCATGATCATTCATGGGCACGGTACGGGCGCCGTTAAGGAAGCCGTCCGTCATTATCTGACGAAAACCAAGTATGTTTCCAAATTCAGGCCTGGCGAGAATTACGAGGGGGCTGACGGCGTTACGGTGGCAGAACTATAGCCGCCCTTTTCGTATTTCTCCCACTGTTTGCGCAAAATTTTTGTCCAGAAGCGCCGTGTCTTGTATAGATGCGGGGGAACTGCTTCAGACTCAGTTTCCCTATCGAGCCGACCCAGGTGACTTTCGGCGGTTTTCTTCAATCACCAAGGTTAATTTTTCCGCCATTCGGTCAGGCTCTACGTGGTTTTCCCACATACAAATAAGGGAATGATATTTAAGCTGAGTGCAGCATTGGTGCTCCTTTCAGTCGCGTGAGGTTGTCAAGATGGTTGGTGGGAATCAAGTCCCCCGCAATGATGAGATCGGCACAGTCCAAGAAGCTGGGCCAGACGGTGTTGCCAGTCGTGAGACACCGCCTGATCAATTCACTCAGGAATATTTGCGCGCCACCGAGCGTCGTACCGTCGGCTTCCAACCGCAAGACGGAGTCACCGATCAGACCACCCAGTTAGCCGGCTACGACCGCAACTTGGGTTATGAGCGCATTGCAGTAGCCGATACTCCTATGGCTCGGCGCATCGATGAAATTACTAACCTGCTGGCTCGCGGAGAGCGCTCGGCAGGGAATTTGCAGGAAGTTAATCGTTACTACGGCAGAGCTCAAAAAGAAGCTGACGACCTTTTCAGCGTTGCTGCTTTGAATATCATGCAAGGGCGCGAAGATTATCGCGCCATTCTGGCTGCTAAGGATGCGCCGGCAGTATTTGCGGGTGTGGAAGCTTCTATTCAAAAGCAAGCACAGGCCCTTCAACAGCAATTGCAGCAAGAGCAAGATCCGGCACGGCAGAGACGCCTGGCTCAGCTCTTGACGATGGAAGAAGACCGAATAGCTACTCTTGAGCGGATGAAGCAGACGACCAATCCGCAAGAGCGTAATCGCCTATTAATGTACGACGCGTTCACCGCTCAGCGTATTGATCTATCTCATAAGATGTTGAATGAGAGAAATCCGGCTGAAGTGAAATTGATGGCCGAGGCCGAGATGAATCTGCACACAGTGCAGCGTGCACCCGGCTTCACCCGTGCCAATTACGGCATGCTCCTGATGCGCCTCGGTCAGTATGATCCTAATAGACCGGATAATGCTGCTCTGCGTGCATTGCAAGATGCAGCTTCAGTTGATCCGGAAATGGTGCCTAATCCTAATAGTTCGGATCCCAAACGGCAGATGGGCGATCCGAATTTCATGAGGGTTGCGGCCGAAATCACCGGCATGTCGCCGAATGATCAAAGGTTCGGGCAAGTTCTAGGACCGATATTCAACAGAGACATCAACCGTTCACCTTCACAAACCTACGACACCGGATACAACCCTACAGTGGCTGGGGATCCTCGCAATCCTGTTCGTTATTCTCAAGTTCAAAATGAAGGTTTTGTACCTCAGGCAGCTGATAACAGACTGGCTGCAAACAATGCGGCAATGCTGGAACAGCAACGCCTTACCGATCAAACTGCAGGCGTAACTCCTCTTATCGGTGGCAAAACTCCACTGCAAAGAGCGCGCGAATTGTCGCAGGCATATACTCAATCCGGTTTGACGCCCGAGATTCGTCGCGGTTTTGAATCGGCAATAGTTGATTCCGATAAAGGAGTTTCTCCAAGAGTTGCAGAATTGCAAGCTCATCTTGCGCAACTGGAGCAAAAGCAAAAAGAATTGATGCAGCAAGTTGCTGCATTGCAAGAAACTCCGGAAATCAAAGAACTGGCCAGGCAGGGAATGGCCAAGATTGCCGCTAAATCGCCAGCGGAGCAGGAGCAATTCAACACTCTCAAAGAACAGCTTGGAGCTGTGACCGACAAAGCGCAGCGTGAGCAAATTCTTACCGAACTCGGAAAAATTTCTCCTGAATTCGTTCAAGTCGTTCGTACACTCGAAGAAAGAGTTAAACCTCATGCAGAACAAATTCAGCAAGCTGCACAGCAAATAGAACAAGAAGCAATTGCCGTCAGCAGAGAATTGATCGGCGAAGTGAATCAAGCTTCGGCAACTCGTATGGAGTATGCCGAGAAGTTGATGAAGTCGGACAAACCCGAAGACAAAGAATTGGGCAAGCGCTTGCTGGTGGAATCTATTGCCAAAGCAACACCGGAAGTGCAGAAGGCTTTTGCCACTGCCGCCCAGCAACTCGGACTCACAGATCAAGACATTCAAAGAATTGTAGCAGCTCAGCCTCAAGGCGACGTTCAGCGCACTGCAGATGGTGGCGTTGTCGCTCCGCAGGGCGATCAAACTGGCGTCGTCAACAATACTCCTGCCGGAATGCTCGTAGACAACAACCGCAGAGCCTTTGATGCTGCTCAAGACAAGAAGGCTGCCCTTGCCCAGATGCAAGACAGCTTCAAAAAGGCGATGACCGATACAGATACTGAATTAGGTCAGTTCATTCAGTTGAGCCAGACTCAAGCTCAACTGATCGCCCAAATGCCGGAAGCGGACAAGGCCAAACTTCAAAAAATGCAAGTGGAAACCACTCCTGCTCAGGAAAGACAAGCTCTGCAAAACGAGCTGATGGGCAAGTACGGAAATGTGTTTCAGCTGCAATCGCAGATTGATGCGATGGTTCCCCAGGGCGGTCCGGCTCAGTTGTTGCTTAACCAGTTCAGATCTCGTTTTGAGTACGCCCGTGCTTCGAATGCCGCCGGTGATGACGCAACGGCAAAAACTCTTTTGACTGAAGGTTTTTCCACGCTGGCCAAAGTCGGCGGAAAAGATGCGGCAGTCTCTCTTGTGCAAGAGCGACCTGAAGTAGGCGAGCTGGCAACCAAGCTCGGAATTGATGCAAATGCGATTTTCCAGGCTGCAGCTGTAGAAGCTCAAACAGCTCCTGGTGCTCAAACTGGCGCAGCCGGCAATTTGGAGCAAATGCTGAACAGTGCCGGCGAAAAAATGCAGAAAGGTGACATCGACGGCGCCAAAGCGATTTATGAAGACGCCATCAAAATAGTGGACGCTTCGTTCAATCCTGACGAAAACACTGCCAAGATAAAGACCTTGCAAGATGCGCTTGAGAGCGGCAATCTGACGATCGAACAGCGTTTCCAACATCACAAAGAGTTGTCCGAACGTTTTGGTGCCGCCTATCAGGCATACAATGTTCGCAACATGTATGCTCAAATTCTTTCTCATGATGCGTACGGACAGAATGCGGCTGCTGAAGTGGCTTTTAAGGATGCAATCGCTGCAGCCGACAAAGTGCCTGTTGAAGCGATGAAGCGTCAGATGGGATTGCTTGCCACCGACATGGGCAATTTCCAGACTGCAATTGAAAATGCTCCAACTAAAGAGCGCCAAGCTGAAATTCAGGGTGCGCAAGACTATCTCACATTATTCAGCAACACGCTGAATGGCCAAGCGTTCGTCAAGGAAGGCGGTTCGGCCGCCGATTATGCCTGGGTCAATACCCAAATCAATGCCAGAAAAAATTTGGCTTCATTCTATGTCCGTCTGGTGATTGACAAAGATGATCAAGGCAAGCCGATCATGAAGGATGACGGTACGCCAAGATTTGTAGTAGACGGCTCTAAAGTCTTCAAGCCGGAAGAAGCGATGAAGGCGATTGACGAGGCTAAAGCCAAGTACAAGGCTTTGCATGGGCAGGACCTGGATGCCGATCCCACCAAGGATCCGTCCTTGCTCTACCTGACAAAAGGCATATACGACAACAGCCCTGCTGAATTGCAGAGGAAGTACTCGCAAGTTACCCGTTACTTCCACGAGTCTGTCACGGCTCTGCCGACACTTGCTGCCGGCGTGACCACGGCACTCTTGCTTTCCAAGTTCAGACCGATGGCAAAATTAGCTGGCATCGCTGAAGGCGCTACGGCTACTGGTCTTCAAAGCTCTAAGCTCTGGGGCATGTCTCTGCTCGGCGGTTCAGCTGTTGCTTCTGCGACACATCACACGATAATGACCCAGGCGTTCGGTCGCACCGATACGACCTGGGGACAGAGTATCGCAATGGGTACCGGTCTGACGGTCGGCGGTGTTGCAGCCCTGAAGTCTTCTCACTTCTTCTTCCGCAACGCTACGGACGACACTACGGCCGCCATCTTCCGCAATTCCACCGGTAAAGATATGACCTTCGGGGGTGGACTGCACAGTGTCGACGAATTGAGAGTATTGAAAGCAGACCCGAAATATGCGGGAGCGGCTTTCCAATCTCAAATCGATGAAGCAATAAGAATCAATCAAAACAATACTGCGATTCTGCAGAAGCAATTTCCTAAACTGGATATTACTGACGCCAATAAGTTCCTGCGCGACATGCCTACAGCTGGGACCAAGGATTCTTGGGTTATCGGCGGTAACAGAATCGGTGCCAACAGCCGTTTAGGACAGGCAATCAAGGAAAATGCCGGAGAGTACTCAGTAGCGTTGAGGACCCCGGAGTACGGAGCAGCGTTCGGAAAACGCGGCGGCATATTGCTCGATCCTAAGAGACCGGAAGTGATAAAGGCTTTCAGGGACGCTAAATTCAATGTAGTTGATACACCTGAAGGCGCAGTCCTGGAA
Source organism: Cyanobacteria bacterium PR.3.49 (assembly GCA_013997645.1). Taxonomy (GTDB): domain Bacteria; phylum Cyanobacteriota; class Vampirovibrionia; order Obscuribacterales; family Obscuribacteraceae; genus QKMZ01. The sequence goes on along the minus strand of PNKB01000038.1, from coordinate 12,304 downwards.
ATGAGGACTGTCGGCGAAGCCGTTGATGTCTTTAAGAAACTTGAGGCACAACCCATTGTTGGTTTTGGCGGAAACAGTGTGCAGAATGCAGCGCGTGCCGCTAGAGAACAATTGGCTCGCATTGAAAGCAGTGGCTTGGCTGCCGAAGCGAATATCGCCGATAACCTGGCTACCGCTACTCTGAGTTCCAACAAAGGTCTGATTGAGTTTGCATACAATGGTGGCGTGAAAGAAGCTGTTCAGCAATTTGCATACGCTTCCAAGAATGGCGTCACAGCCACCATGAACATGTCCGCACCGGCGCAAGCTGGTCGATTCTTCACAAGCTTTAAAGGTGCTTCTCTTACAGGGGCTACAGCAGGATTCGGCTCTGAAGGCTATGACGCCATGACCGGCGGAGACTTCAGCTTTACCGATGCAGCAGTCAAATCAGTAGGAGCGACCGCATTATTGTGGGGTGGTCCTAAGGTCATTGGTGGCGTGCGCGGAGCTATTCGACCTTTAGAGAGCAAAGTTTACGGTGATCTTGGTTGGTCCACTTATGGCTCCGGTGTTGCCGGCGGTGCGGCCCTTTACGCACCAAGCAACTATTTGCCCGCCTGGCAGCAATTAGCTTTCGAGCGCGGCAGTATTGATCCAAACACCGGCAAGCCTTATGAGCTGAGTCTTCAAAGCGCGTTCGTAACGCCTATGTGGAAGTCGACCACCGATAACATAGTGTTCAATTCACTGCTGCTTGGAGGACTTGCCGCAAAACCAGGGCAAGCCTTTTTGGCTGGAGCTCCATGGGGTAAACCTATGGGTGCTATGACAGCCATGGGCGTCAAGGAAGAAATGGGAGTTGTGACTAATCATGGACTCAAAGCATACCTGGATCCATTAGTTAATTATGGAGCACGACCCATTCACAACTACGCAATGAAGCCTCTTTCCGACTATGTAATGAGACCTGCTACTAATTACCTGGTCAGACCTGTCGCCAACTACGCTGTAAGACCAATTTACAATTATGGCGGAAGACAGGTTGGAGGTACAGCGGTAGGCTTCTTTACCGGCTCCACCTGGAACGCAATGGGTTCTAAGATAGGCGGAGAGGTCGGACCGGCACTTGCAACTGGTCTTGCCATCAAGTCGTTCGACACATTCATGCAGGCGCAAAATATGTGGGAAGGGCAGAAAATTATCCAACCGCTTGAGCGCTTGAATGAACCGATTGTTGATGAAAAGGTGGATGCGGTTGCATTACAGCAAAGAATGGCGGCTGCAAGGGAACAGCAGCGTCAGCAGGCAGAAGCCCAGCAACAGCAACAATTGCAGCAACAACAACAGCAACAACAACAGGAACAACAACAACAACAGCAAGGCGAGAATTCCGATCTCGTCGGCGGAGCTCCCCAGTAATTTTCATAGGGGAGCGTAAGATCCACACTAAGACCGAAAAGTCGTAGGAGGCAAGCGATAGAAGTAAGGTTATATTAGATACGAGACCCTTATCCGGAGATTCCCTTTGGGGAAACTCTGGTCCGGTGCTTAAACGACAAGCAAATTGAGCCCCATCGATGCCAGGGAGATTTGATTCAGAATTTCAAAAGCGTGTCCAGAAAGCCAGCTACCTGTATACACATGAATAGCCTAAGCCACTTGCGCGCTTACCCATCGATTCAGCTCTCTTGCACAGAGGTTACTACCTAGATGTCTGGTCAAAATCGTTACGAACCAAGTCTCGAACCGCAAGCCGCGGTTAACGAAGTTCGTCCTGAAGAAGAAGTTCAAGCCAATCCAATCAGCTATGACAACGTCATGACCAGCAGTCAGTCGGCTGGGCGTCGCGATGTAACCAACTTCACCGACCGCACCGACCTGAGCACCGTTCAGGACCAGAGCATTCGCGAAGCACTGACCCTGGTGGACAATGCCAAAGCAGCAGCATTGCTTCTGACCCTTAAGCAATCCGGTCAGCCGGACAGCACTCAATTCCAGATGCAAGATTCCAGCGGACGTCCATTCACGGTAACGTTGGGTCAAGTCAAACAGAGCGTTATGGAAGAGCTGTCCAGACACTCTCAGTTCAAGGATTTTAATGACCCTGCCAAATTGCGTGAGTTCATTGCTCAACAGAATGAATCCGCGTTGACTCTCAGCCAAAGAACAAGAGAGACCTATGAAGCGAAGAGTAGAGAAACCGATACCAACGTCAATGCGCGCAATGAGCTGGCTGCAAAGCTGGGTTTCCAGCCCACCACTCGTGAAATTCCGGACGGCAAGGGCGGCAAAACTACTGTCACTTCTTATGACGTCACTCCTAGAGCAATTGAAACTCGTTTGGCCACAACCACAGATGCTGGTCAAAGAGCCGAACTGGAGAAGCTGAAAGGTCTGCTTACCAATTACGACAGCATTCAAAAAGAACGCAACGCGCTCTCGAAGGTTGATGTTGTTGCCGCACAATTGATGATGAGCGGTCTTACTCACAAGGAAGGTGAACAAACCCTTCCCGGAATGCCTGCTACTCGTCAGGAAGTGATGCGTGCATATGAAACGATCAATCGTGCTGGTCGTGGCAATGCTCAACTGGAAGTTTCGCCGCAGTTCCAGGCAGTTAAAGATCAATCGACTGCGATGTATTCCGACATCCAACTTCAACGCAGCAGAGATGCAGTCATTGCTCTGCAAGCCGCAGATCAACTGCGCGTCGCCGGTAAGGTCACCGAAGCTCAAGCGCAGTACGAAGAAGCCCTCAAGAAAGTAAAAGAAGTTGACATGGCCACTATTACGACGCAGTGGCAATCTCAGATGAAGGAGTTCAATCTTGCTGCTGAGAAGCTCAATGCGCTCGGCAATCCTCCGTCCGATCCGCTTGAAGCACAGAGATTGGCGGCAGACCTGCAACAAAAGCGCGACATTGGTTTGCAACTCGAGCAAATCATTCAAGTCGGCAAAGAAGTGAAAGTTCAATATGCGGCTTTCTTGAATGAACAAGGCAAGCCCAATGAAGCAATGCCTCTTTTGACCAGTGTTGCCTCTTCAACTCCGCAGGATTTGCTTGCCGGTGATAAGACCTTTGAAGAGCAATTGGAAAAGTCTCAGAGCATGGGTTCAATCACCAGTGGTGATGCTGAAAAACATCGTGTTCTTTACGAACAAGCAATGGCATCCAAAGATTGGTCAACTGCCGAGCGTGAACTGGCAGCGCTGAAGGCGGCTTCCACTCAAGCTTCCGAGCAATCGATTCAGGGCGCGAAGGACAAAATCGCTGCCATGTCGAAGAGACAAACTGAAATCGATACCGAAATTGCTGAGCTGAAACGAAACTCCACCCTCAGCGAAGAAGCAAAAGCACTGCGTCAAGAACAGCTTACCAATGAGAAGAACGGTTACGACGCGCTGCGCAAAAACCTGGAGGAAAACCTCGGGCCTGCTGAAAAGGCCGCTCAGGAGCATCAACATCAACTCCGTTACATGGAAGGCGTTATTGCCTTTTCCAAAGACGACAAAGAAACCGCGCACAAGATTTTCAAAGAGTTGGAAGCAGAGGCCCCGGAGATCGCTGCGAACAAAGAATATCAGCTGGAAGGACTTATTGAAGACACCCGCAAGAAAGGCTGGTGGGAGCGCAACTGGGATACCATAGTAGGCGTCGCGAAGATAGCTGCCATAGGTGTTGCCATTGCCGCAGCCGGTGCAGTAACAGGTGGCGTTGGTGCCGTGCTTCTTACCGGCGCTCTGGTGGGCGGTGGCTTGACGCTTGGCATTGGAGCCGTTGGTCACGGTGTTGCGCAAGCAAAAGGCTGGAAGAGTACAGACAACTATCACAACTGGAGACCGGTGCAAGACTTTGCATTGGGTGCAGCTAGTGGCGCCGGCGGTGCCGGACTGGCCAGAATGTTCGCATCAGGTGGAATGATGCTGGCTGGCAAGGACTTGGCGGCTAGCAGCAGCTTAGGTATTAGAACACTTGGATACGGAATGCAAGGCGCCCAAAAAGTGGGCACATTCGCGTTCTCAAAAGTCGGTGCTCCAGTAACGGGTTCAGCCTACGGATTTGGCTCCGAAGGTCTGGATTACATGTCGACAGGTAAGTTCAATATTAACGAAGCATTTGCTAAGTCTGCCAGTGCAACTGCAGGTATTTACGGCGCCAGGATGGCTGGTGGATTTGGTACCTTTACCGGTCAAGTAGCCTATGCGGGTGTTCAAACCGGCGGCGATCTTCTGCAAAACCGTTATATGAACGGACAATCTTGGGAGACGGCTTCAGGCCATGTGTTTGGCGATGCGATGAAGCATTTGGGCGAAGCTGCCGTGGTGGGCGGTGTTTCCAATATCAACTCCGCTGCCGCCGCGCATCGTCTTTCCGGCTCTCAAGGATTTACATTCACCAAAGCCGCAATGGATGGCTCCAGACTGCAAAATTCAGCGAGCTTCTTAGGCGCTACATTCAAGAATGTCGGTGTTGAAGGAAGAATGCTCTGGTCTACAATGGGCGGCGTTCCTGCAGATGTAGCCGCCAGAGCTAACGTTATCACTGCTGCAACCAAGGCTGGACTGCCTGCTGAAGCGATCAACACCCTCAAAGCTGCTAAGACCTCTCAGGAGGCACTGACCGCAGCCAGAGGCTTCGGGCTAGCGGATGAAACAGTGTTCGCGCTGGAAAACGCAATTAAACCAATTCCTACCTGGCAGAAGGTGGCTTATGGTACCGCCGGTACAGGGCTGGTTGGAATGGGCGTTTACGGGGAGCAGAATGCCTATGACCTTTCTCGTGAAAAGAAAGAGCTTAATGATCCCGATCCAGCTAATCGCATTCATGTCAACAGCAACTTCGAGCGCTGGTTGAGACAGGTAAAGAAACCGGTTGTTCAACCAACACCACGACAAGGTGGCTAAAGCAGTAAGACGTGTCTCTTGTGCCGGCATGACTTATACTGGAGTGCATGCCGCAGCTATCGGTAATCATTCCGGCCTACAACGAAGAAAAGAGGCTTCCGTCCACGCTTGAGTCGGTTCACAAGTACCTTACGGATACTGAACGGACATTCGAGATTATTGTTGTCGATGATGGCAGCGAGGACAAAACCAGGGAGGTTGTCAACGCCTTCGCGGCCGAGCATTGCGGGCTCAGGTTAATCACGCACTCGCCGAATGCCGGCAAAGGTTATTCGGTTAGAGAAGGCATGATGAGGGCTGAAGGTGATTTGCTTCTGCTTGATGACGCCGACGGTGCATCGCCCATAGAAGAAATCGTTCGTCTCGAGGATGCCATCAATAGTGGTGCCGACGTTGCCATTGGTTCCAGAGCCAAGGCCAGTGATGAAACTGTTGTGAATGCTCTTTCTCACCGCAAGCACATCGGCAACACGTTCAATATGATTGTGCAAGCGCTTTTACTGCCTGGTATTCAAGATACACAATGCGGTTTCAAACTATTTAAACGCTCGGTGGCGCAGGATCTGTTTTCGATAGCAAAACTAAATCGTTATGCATTCGATGTAGAAGTGCTGTATCTGGCAAGAGTCAAAGGCTATGAAATAGCTGAAGTGCCTATCAATTGGACCAATGTAGAAGGTTCTAAAATCAATCTGGTTACGGATCCGATTAATATGCTCATTGAAATTGCCAAAGTAATCATCGGCAAGAAAATGGGCCGTTACGGAAAGCTCGTTTCGTCAAAGAAGACGCATGAGCCTGGCTAAGAGGCTGAAGCAGGCAGCATTTGATGCAGGACGAAACAAAAGAGAGCATTTTTAAACGTCACCGCAATGATTGCCTTGCGCTTGCATTTCTCACTCTACTAATCGCCGGGATTTTTTCTGACACGATTTTTGCCGGCAAAGAAATTTCTCGCGCCGGCACAATCGCGCACAGAGACACTGTTTTCGGTCGTTTTGCCAAGGGCGATTACAGCCCGATGGATACTTGCATTTATCAAGAACACCTGCCCAGTTACTTTTTGACCGAGCGTGTGATCGCCTCTGGCAATATGCCTCTGTGGAATCCTTATGCCGGGTTTGGTGGACCTTTGCTTAGCGACTCGCAAGTCCTGGCTCTTTCGCCTATAACCTGGCTGCAAGCACCTTTTGCTTCTATTCGTTTGTACAACATCTTGATGGTAGTTCAGCTCTGGTTCGGTTGCGTTGCTGCATATTTTTTTGCCAGGGTGTTTAGAATTTCTCCTGCTGCGTCGGTTCTCTCCGCGATCTCTTTTATCCTTTCGCCCTACATTCTTTATATGTATGAATGGAATCGCTGTCAGAATGCGCTTTTCTCATTGCCGTTTCTTGGTTTTGCCTGGCTGTGGAGAAAAGGCAATTCTTGGTCGATAGTCCTTTGTGCGATTTCCTGCTGCGCATTGCTGTTTTCCGGTCACATCAGTCCGACATTCTTTTCCATTTTGATGGCATCGGGAATGTACCTGGCACTGGCTTATATCTGCCCTCAGGATCACTTAAAAGCAGGTTCTGCAAAAGGTTTTCTGCCGCTGCGCAATTTGCTGGCTGCCGGCATTTTGACATTCTTGCTTTCGGCACCAATTTTGGTGCCCTTTGTCGAAACGCTCAGAGTTTCTGAAACTTTTAAAAGCGAACAGCCGTTTTTGCGCTATGTGGTGAATGCGACGGCCATGCTGCCTTCTTTGTTCTATCCCTTTCATGGTCCGGGCAGCCTCTATCCTGGACCGATCTCAGTCATTCTGGCGACAGCTTCTCCTTTTATTGCAAAGAAAAACAAGACTCTTGCGCTTGTTTTTGCCGGACTGACAGTTGCCACTGTTTTGGCGATGACGAGAGTAGGACCGTTCGATCTTTTGTTTCAACTTCCCTTCTTAAAATGGTTGATGCTGGTTTATGCCGTGCCCGGCTTGTTGCTATTTCTGGCTATTTCAGCAGGGCTTGCCTATGATTCGATTGTTTCTGAAGAATCGCGCATTCGTACTGCAATTACAATTGCTGTCATCGCTGTTCTTCCTTTGATAATGCCTTACCTTTTTGCAAGCATGCACCTCAGTGGTGCCCAGACTGGATTGAACGACTGGATAAGCACAATGAGTGTAAGTTCGTCCGTGAAGCTCAGAGAGCTGGTTTTCATCCTTCTTGCAATCTGTCTCGTTTTTGTTTTGGCTAAGGCACCGCCAAAACTAATCAGCAAAATTGCTCTTTGTCTCATTCTATTGAACTTTGCCAGTCTTGCTTTCATCATTCGAAAGTCTCTGCCTTCTCATCCTCCCTTTGTTTATGAAGAAGTAGAACTGGTCAAGTTTCTCAAGGAAAAACAACGACGCATTATCAATATGGGACGGCATGTCTTTGTGCCAAACACCGGCCAGATTTTTGAAATTTCTCAGACCCTGTCGTTTTTTCCCAATCATCCCAAAGGTGTTACTGGTTATCTGCGTGCTCTCGGTGTCACCATCGAAGGGCTCGGCCAATATGCTGAAAAGCCGCTGACCGGATTGGTTGACATAGCGGCAATCAAGTATGCGGTGGGCAGCGAACCTGTACTTTCAGTTGAAGATAAAATTCCGGCTGCTCAGTTGTTCGCGTCCGGACCTGTGGATTTTGGCAAGAGAGCAGAACTGCAAGGGCTTGGTTTATCGATTGACGCGGCAAATTGCGACATCATCGGTTCACTAAAGTGGAGATTTCCCACATCCTCAAAGCCAAGCGATTCTGCTCTTCTGTTTTTACCCATGCTTGTCAAAGAAGACGGCGGGCTGCTCTGGGTTGGCGATCGCCATGCTCCGGCAAATGAGAACATCGTTGCTGCGGTAATTCCAAAGCATCTGCATGCTGGAGAGCCAGTGTGTTTGATCATGCAAGTGATTGATTCAGCAACCGGGCAGTTGGTCGAACCGGCAAATGCAGCCCCCGATTATTTGTTGAAGACGGTTCCGAAATCGTTACTGCTACTGCGTTTCACTGTTCCGCAAACCTCGCCGCTGCCGGTCTCGACGGCGAGACACTTCAAACTTGTAAAAGAAACGGCACCGGAGATGGTGCGGGTTTATGAAAACAGAAAAGCCGTGCCTGAAGCATTTGTGGTGTATCAAACCAGGGCGGTGCCGGATGTTAAAACGGCGCTTGAAGAGATGACAAAGCCGGCTTTTGATCCTGCAAAAGTGGCTTTGACAGAAGGTATCTCTGCTCTGGGAGCGATGCATCAGGAAGCACTGGAACTGGGCGAAGCAAAAGTGAAACGGCCCAATGTGAATGAGGTTATCGTCACGGTCGATTGCCCTGCAAATGCCTTACTAGTTTTGAGCGATGTTTTCTTTCCTGGTTGGCGCGCATTTGTCGACGGAGACGAGACGATGATTTATCGCACCAATGCCATTTTTAGAGGCGTTAAGCTCGATAAAGGCAGGCACATCGTGCGTTTTCTCTATGACCCGCCGGAGGTGAAAATTGGCTTTTTGCTCTTTGCGCTCGGTGTTGCCGCGGTAATTTTCCTTCTTGCTTTGGACCGTTCGCAAAAAGTACCCGCTTGATGCTTTGCGTCCTGGGATAGAGCCGGTAGAATAGCTGTAGGTATTCAAGAACTTAATTGGGTATCTATATAAATATCCAGGCGTCTTTTTTCATTGTTCAATATTGGGCATCGCCCAGTGAGTAAATTTCTTACTATGACCGGCGCAGATAGTCCTACAACCGAAGAACGGCTGCAAAGAGCCTTGTCTACTCTTATTGAGATGGTCGGTGAAGAGCATCCGCATACGGTACTGGCCAAAATGAAATTGGGCGACCACTACTATGAAAACGCCCAGTATTTGAAGTGTAAGCCTTATTACATTGCCGTTCTGGAAAAACATACGCAAATTTATGGTCCAGATACTATCGAAACGTCGATGGCAACTCATAAATTGGCGCTTTTGTATCATGCTCTCGAGCAGTATGACAAAGCCGAACCCTTATATGTAGAGGCTCTTCGCGTTCTGAGGATCGAGCGAGGCGACTATCATCAAGATGTTCTGGTCGTTCTCAAAGACTACGCCACTATGCTGCAGATGATGAATCGTGATGAAGAGGCGCAAGAGCTTTTGAATTTCGCTCAAGATCATTTGTCCGGGCGCTGGAAAACCATCCCGTACTCGCAATAACCCGCGCTCTTGATTTCTTCGTCGGCCTGGTAATTTTAGAAGTTAAGCCGTTAACGGTTTAACTTCCAAACTAAGTTGAGACTTGCGAGGAATCTTCCTTTTCCAGGCTGGTCAGGACTTCGACGATTTCGTCGTGGATTTTGCCGTTAGTGGCGAGGATATGCCCGGAGGCAATATCGAGCGGACCGCCTGACAAGTTTGTGACTTTGCCCCCTGCTTCTTCCACAATCAGGCTGCCGGCGCCGATGTCCCACGGCGCCAGTTTCATCTCCCAAAATCCGTCCAGGCGACCGCAGGCGACATAGCAGAGGTCGAGCGCTGCCGAGCCGTCACGGCGCACACCGTGCGTTTTGTCAGTCAGTGTCTTGAATTGCAGAATGTTGGTTCTCACCGCTCTTGTAGTGTCGGGAGGGAAGCCGGTCGCCAGAAGGCTGGTATTCAGAGTTTTGGCATCGGACACAAACAGTCGCTCATCGTTCAACCAGGCTCCCTCACCTGGTTCTGCCCAAAACAATTCATCTGTTACCGGGTTGTAGACGACGCCTAAAATCCGTCGCCCTTCCTCTTCCAAGCCGATGGAAACGGAAAAGAAAGGATAGGTGTGGGCGTAATTGGTGGTCCCGTCCAGAGGGTCGATAAGCCATCTTCTTTTGGAAACTTGCCCTTTGGTAAACCCGCTTTCTTCGGCGAGTACGTCGTCTTCGGGAAATTCATCCAGAATGATCGAAAAAATCTTGGCTTCGGACGCCTTATCTACATCAGTGACGATGTTGTAGGCCGCCTTGTAATCAATGGTTCTGACGTCGCCCAGTCTTTCTTTGAGTATTTTTCCGGCTTCAAGAGCAGCTCTTGTTGCCACTTTTCTTGCATTTTTCAAGGTAGTGAATTCCATCGAGTATTCGGCTAAGTTTACTAAAAGGTCAAATGGTCCGATATAAGAAACATTAACCGGCACTGTCAGCCGCTTGACGATTATTGACGCCGGTAATTATGCTGGTAAATCTCGCTGCGATAAAAGCAGCGACTGCAACCTTGTCAGTATGAGTATTGTTCTAATGCCCACCCAGCTTATGATTGCGGAAATTATTATCCTTCCTTGAGGCTGGCTGCAGGTTCAAAGTTTTGACTGCCGCCAGTTGTGCAAGACTGGCGGTTTGCTTATTTAAGTGGACAAGCTCAGACAAGACACCATCCAAAACGATTCCGGAGCACAGAAATGAGTGAGAAGACATACAGCTTGAATCTCCCGCAAACGGATTTTCCAATGAAGGCCAACAGCGCGGTAAGAGAAATCGAGATTCAAAAACGCTGGCAAGCGGATGGTGTTTATGCAAAGGCGATGAAGAATCGAGCCGGGGCAGAGAAGTTCGTCTTGCATGACGGCCCTCCTTACTTGAGCAGCAGCAAAATACACATCGGCACGGCACTGAATAAAGTGCTCAAAGACATCGTCTGCAAGTACAAAAATCAAAAAGGCTTTTATTCTCCTTATGTTCCCGGCTACGACAGTCATGGACTGCCGATCGAAAACGCCGCGCTCAAAGACGTCAAAGGCGGACGGCATTCAATCACGCCTGTCGAACTGAGAAAGCGTTGCCGAGAATTTGCACTTTCCAATTTGAAAGGACAAGAAGAAAATTTCCGCAGGCTTGGTGTATGGGGCGACTGGGAGCATCCTTACATCACGCTCGATCAAAAGTTCGAAGCGGCACAAATACGTGTCTTCGGTAAGATGGCCACCAAAGGGTTCTTGTACAAGGGCCTTAAATCAGTGTCGTGGTGTCCAACTTGCGAAACCGCCCTGGCTGAAGCCGAAGTAGAGTACGCTGACCACAAATCCCATTCTATCTACGTCAAGTTTGAGGTAGCTCCCGAGTCCCGCGAGAAGCTTCCTGAATTTGTCAAAGCAGACGATCAAGTCAACTTTGTCATCTGGACAACTACTCCCTGGACCCTGCCTGCCAACCTTGGCGTGGCTCTCCATCCAGATTTCAATTATCACTTCCTGAAGACAAAGGACCATGGAATTCTGGTCGTTTCGGAAGGATTGAAAGACGCTTTCTTGAGCACCACCGGTCTGAGCGATGTCGAATTGGTCGGTGAGGCTCTGGGCAAAGAGCTCGAGTACATAAAGACAAAACATCCATTCATCGAGCGCACCAGTCTTGTCGTTCTGGGCGATCACGTCACCAACGAGACCGGGACCGGGGTCGTACACACCGCTCCTGGACACGGTCCTGAAGACTTTGACTTGGGTGCCAAATACAAACTCGGAGTTGTTTCTCCTGTCGATGAACGCGGAATCTTTACCGAAGAGGCCGGGCAATTCAAAGGACAATTCTACGAGAAAGCCAATCAGCCGATTCTCGACCACCTGACGGAATTGGGTAAATTGCTGCATCACAGCACTTACAGCCACAGTTATCCGCACTGCTGGCGGTGCAAAAAGCCGCTCATCTTCAGAGCCACCGAACAGTGGTTTGCTTCCGTCGACGGTTTTCGCAAAGAGGCACTTAAAGCAATTGACAGTGTTAAATGGATCCCGGAATCCGGACGCAATCGCATCTTCAATATGGTGGAAAACCGCTCGGATTGGTGCATAAGCCGGCAGAGAGCCTGGGGTGTTCCGATTCCCGTTTTTTATTGCGAAAAATGCAATACCCCGCTTATGACTGCGGAAAGTATCGAAAAGGTGGCCACTTCCTTTGAGAAATACGGCTCTGATTCCTGGTGGGAAAAGACCGCCAAGGAATTGATCGGTGAGATGAAATGCGGTTGCGGACATGGCGAATTCCGCAAGGAAAGCGACATCATGGACGTGTGGTTTGATTCAGGGACCACCTGGCATGGTGTTCTCGACCTGCGCCAAGACGAGCTGAAGGGTGCGCCTTGTGAGCTGTATTTGGAAGGTTCAGATCAGCACCGCGGATGGTTCCAATCATCCTTGCTTACTTCCGTGGCCGTTTCCGGTCGGGCCCCTTATAAAACCGTTCTGACTCATGGTTTTGTTGTGGATGAGAACGGCAGAAAAATGTCCAAATCGATGGGCAATGTGGTCGAACCGGATGAAGTCATCAAACAGTATGGCGCCGATGTTTTGCGTCTTTGGGTGGCATCGGTCAATTACACTGACGACATTCCGATCGGGAAAAACATGCTTGCACAGCTGGCTGAGGTCTACCGCAAACTGCGCAATACCGCGCGATATCTTCT
>PNKB01000037.1 GCA_013997645.1 Cyanobacteria bacterium PR.3.49 | reverse complement strand
AAGTCATGCATGACGCACGACTTAAGGAGAAAGCGATTGTCGATCAAGCTGTGGATGTGATTTGTGCCCTGGATGAAAACGGCAAATTTCAGCAAATCAATCCAGCCGCTGAGAGGCTCTGGAAATTCGAACACGACGAACTGCTCGGAAAAAGTCTTTTGAGTATGGTGCTTCCGGAAGAGAAGGAGCGGGTTCATCGCACCCTGACTCAGCTGATCGCGGACGAGGGCATGGCGACTTTTGAAACAAATGTGATTGCGCGTGATTCAGGGCAAATCGAAATGCAGTGGAACGCGTTTTTCTCACAGGAAATGAAACAAATATTTTGCGTTGCGCATGATGTAACCGAACGCAAGAAAATCGAACGATTGAAAGCAAAACTCGTCGAGATGATATCGCACGATTTGAGATCGCCAATGTCGGCGCTGCAAATTACACTCAATATAATTTCCTCCGGTTCGTTGGGCGAAGTTTCTGAGGGTATCAAAACCCGCATTACCAGAGCGGAATTGTCCGTGACAACAATGGTGGACATGCTCGATGACTTTCTGGAACTGGAAAAGTTGGACACTTCGATGTTCGAGCTTGATTGGAAAGAGGTCAATGCGCAAGAAGTTGTAAACACAGCGCGCGGTCTGATTGTCGAACTTGCGTCGAAGAAGAAAATAGAAATAGTTTCGCAGACGCAAGATTTCGCTCTTTTGGCTGACAAGCCGAGGCTGGTTCGCGTTTTGACTAATCTGATAAGCAATTCGATCAAGTTTTCGCCGGAAGGCTCAACAATCACAGTTATTGCCGACAAGCAAGGCAGAGATGCCATATTTGAAGTGAAGGACCAAGGTCCCGGAATAGCAAAAGAGGATCAAGCGACAATTTTTGAGCGCTTCACTCAAACCGGCCTTGGCAAAACACAAGCGAAGGGTGGCGTCGGATTGGGACTGTCTGTTTGCAAGGCAATTGTTGATGCCCATGGCGGGAGGATTAGAGTCGAAAGCGAAGAAGGACAAGGTTGTCGATTTATCGCAACCTTGCCTTGCGGACGAGCAGAAGTATGAATTGTTCTGTATATCTCACAAATTTGCTGTCTGCCCTGTTTCTCGCGGCTGTTTTTTTATGCTTGTTTTTGCATCCGCTCTTTCTAAAACCTGCTCTGGCATCAAAGCAGACGCAATCGTCGAGTGCATTGCTTGCGGCGCTCCGAAAACATCAAATGGACGACGATCGATACGCTATTCGTTTCATTTCCGAAGCTCGTCATCCGGCACTGTCAAATAATGCAAGAGTGCTCTCCGATTTTGCAATCAATTATGCAAAGGCGCGCTGGATGGGCGAGGCGCTGGACTTGAGTGAAAAGGCGCTCAAGCTGGCGCCCAAAGATGACTATGTTTTATCGTCTCGGGCCTGGGTCTTGACCAAGAATAAGAATTCCAATGTGGCGGTGGTTCCTGCAAAAATGGCTGTTTCACTCAAGCCTGATGCGCGCAATTTAGCAATCCTCGCGGAAGTTTTTCAAGCACGCGGAGACATCGCTCAGGCTGATGATGCGCTTGCCAAGGCGCGGCACGCGGACCAAAGTAGTTTTGATACAACCGCTGCATCGGCTCGCATCTTGATTGCTCGTATGAAAGGACCGGAAGCCCTGGTTGAAGTTTCCAAATATGTGAAATTACATCCCAATGATTTGCGCGGATTGATTCTGCACAGTGAAGTCGCTGAAATCGTCGGACAGCGCAAGCAATGCATTGCCGACTTGACGACCCTTCTTAAGGCGCAACCAAAACACGGATATGCCTTGCAAAAACGCGCTGAAGCATATCAAAAGGAAAAGGAATTTGCGCTTGCATCAGCTGATATTCGTCGATTGCTTTCTCTCGACTCTGATGTAGGAATAAAAATTGTCGCAAACAAGACACTGTCTGAATGCCAGGAAAGCCTGGGGAATTTGAAGGAAGCGTACAAAGCTCGTGCAGCCACAGTTGCGCTGGCAAACACAATCTATAAAAGTGATCTAACGACAGCGGTCAAGACTTTGCCGTCTGACTTTTCCAAGGACATGGTGGACTGTTGCCGCCTTGAAATCGCACTCAAGCGATACGAATCGGCTCTGTCAAAATTGAATATAGTTTTGCTCAATCGGCCCAACTACACGCACGCTCGTGAGCAACATGCTTATGCGCTGGAAGGACTATCCAGGTGGAATGAGGCTCTGGCTGATTGGTCGCGTCTGATTACCAAACAACCAACTTATCCTAAATGGTACGAAAACCGCGCTAGAGTTTATAAAAAACTGGGCAACGAAAGTGCTGCGCATTTAGATCTTGAAACCTTGAAAAAATTACTCCAGGATTCAGAAGGTACTTAAATTTAGGGCTGCTTCGTTCACTTTTGTTGATGCGCAGAGTTTAGCAACCTGGAAATTGCTTCCCTTGTAATGTCAGGCACTTTCGGTCTGTCGCCGACTGCGGACTCGCTATTTTTTCGTTCGATTTCTTTTTCTTCGATAAACTGTTCTTCAAACGATTTGTCGATCTTTGAAACCGAGTCGTTACCAGCGAAGTCAACCAGTTTTTGGCGATTGCGACGAGCCATGTAGACAACGTCTCCAACTTCCTCCTTCACTCGGTCAATCCAATATTCCATCTCAATCTGTTTCAGCGCGTCCTGCTCTGCCCGCGTGTCCTGAATCAAACTTTGAAGTTTCACTGCTCTCCCTTGTGCCGAGTCGATCTTTCGAACGTAGTATTTGTAATCTCTATAAGTTTCAGAAACGTTGTCGGCAATGCTTCTCACCATTTGATAAAGCATCAAGATTTGCCCCTGGTCGATTTGTGAAAGCGCATTGCCTTTGGCATCCCTAAGATTGAGGAGACTTTGAAGCATATTCGATGTTACTTGTGAACCGGCTACTGCCATCGGACCTGTGTTGAAGGCAATCGCGCCTGCGTTGACACCGTTCGAAACGATTGTGGAGATTGCTCTTAGCAATACTGTGTTGGTACGATTCTTATTACTGGACGGCATGAGTTTTTGAACGACGAATTGTATATCGGGGCTTCGGCAAAGTGTCGATTCCCACAATTCAAAAAGGTGTTGCTTTTCTCGATCTGCTTCCGTAATTAACTTGGTGTCCTCATCTGCGTCGGTGACTTGCAGTGGCAGCGGAAGAAGATTGACCTGTCTGGCCTTGTCTATATGTTTGCCTTTGTCGATGTCGGATTTGTCTAGCTTGACTGGTTCCAGTTCTATTTCTTTGTTGGCAGAAGAGAGTTTTTCGTCGGTCGGCGTTTGCATTTTTGTCGCAAGTAAATTGCCTGAGCTAAATGCAGAAGACTGATAGCAATAGACAGACTGAATGATGGTAGAAACGCCGAGAGCAAAAGATACAACAGAAAAGTTTCGAGAGTGGGCGTGCGAAGACGCGATGAACATATAGATCATCCTTAAATGGTTTATGGGAGACAGTGCACACAAGACGTTAATGACGACTGTAATTGCGCCTGTGTTCCTGATTTCTCTTGACCACTGATGCCCGCCAAGCCGGTTGTTTAGCCAACCATATCCGACAACGCGGATGACTTTTGCTTCATTATCCGAGATTGGAGTCTGAAATCATATAGCCCAGGTTTCTGCTGCTTTTGATCATGGATTCGTCTCCAGCTCGATCGATTTTCTTTCTCAATCTCACAATGCACTGACGGACTGCGTCCTCAGTGGAGTCCGATTCACTGGTCCAGACTCTGTTGAGCAGCTCGTCTGCAGTAAAGTATTTGCCGCGATTCTTCAGGAGAAATTCCAGAACGGCAACTTCCTTCGCCAGCAACGATATTTCATGTTCACCTTGATGTGTCACCGTCGCACTCTCAAGATCGATCTTCAGCTTTCCAATTTGAATGACTCTGCCCAGCATCGGTTGAGGGCGTCTCAAGAGTGAACGCACCCTCGCCATCAATTCATCCATTGAAAATGGTTTGCCTAAATAATCGTCTGCGCCGGACTCCAATCCTTCTATACGATGTTCGACTGCCCCCTTGCCGGTCAAGATCAAAACGGGCATGTTTCCGCCAGCGGCGCGGTATTCCCTCAATAGGTCCAGCCCGTCTTTCTCAGGTAATCCACGGTCAATAATTGCCATGTCATACGAACCGTGATTGAGTTTTTGCTCTGCTTGCAGTCCGGATTCAATGCAGTCGACCTCGAAATTAGCGATGGTAAGAGCATCGCTAACTGCTTCCGCTACAAGCTTGTCGTCTTCTGCTAGAAGTATTTTCGG
Source organism: Cyanobacteria bacterium PR.3.49 (assembly GCA_013997645.1). Taxonomy (GTDB): domain Bacteria; phylum Cyanobacteriota; class Vampirovibrionia; order Obscuribacterales; family Obscuribacteraceae; genus QKMZ01. The sequence goes on along the minus strand of PNKB01000037.1, from coordinate 29,270 downwards.
CATTAACAGGGGATCTCCAAATAACACATAGAATCGGTGGTCTGCCAATTATTGGCCGCCTAATTGACATATTTTACATTCGATTTGTGACATGAGGACAACAAAGAGATTGTGCAGCTGATTCGCGTCTCACAAGGCATGTTGCTCTGGTGTCAGGTTTGAAACCTAACATCGTTGCAAACGCCTTCAATCACAGGAGAACGATTATGTACGACCGACCCGTTCCCGGTAGAGTCCGAGAAAATGCTGGTACCGGTAATGGTGCCTTCGAAAATGCCTGGTCGACTGTGGGTTCATTTAGAGAACTCAATGCACTCAATAGTCGAACCACCACCAATTACGATTTACCTTCAATGAATGTAGTAGGCACTGAGAATGCAGCGACCCGCAATCGAACACCGCAAATCATCAATCTTGTTGGTGGCGGAACCAAAGACATCAGTCTTGCCGATGAACCTGTTAATGACCGTGGGCGTTCGCGAGTCCGATTGAGCGACCGCGATTATGCCGACAAACTACGACACGTGGCGCAAGAAGAGCAGAACGTGCGAATCAAGAAGCAGAATTCCAAATAGTTTGTGGTTTGAGAAGAGAAAAAAACGAGAAAGAGAGCTTGTTCTGTAATGGGCAGGCTCTCAATTTTTGTAGCGCGCCGCCACTTTCAAAACTTCTTTAGCTAAAGCCGGGCGACCTTGCTGGTTGTATGCGGATGCGAGCCGGTCGGCAACTGATTTCAAAGCATTTAGCTTGAGGTCGTCCGACTGTAAGACTCCAGTCAATCCGAACTCATTTTGCCTGATTGTGAATGCTTCTTGCAGCAGAGGAACCGCCTCATCATGTCTTTTTAGAGCAACGTAGAAGGTCGCTAATGCCTCCAGCGCAGAGGCTAAATTCCACGACGAGCCGCCTGGAAAGACTTTCCGCTCAACGTTCAGTCGTTCGTATTTAACTACGTTTTTGTATTCTCGCTCAGCGGCTTCATAGTGTCCAAGCTTCTCTTCAACTGCAGCGATGTAAGAGGTTAGATGAGGCAAACAAGGACAGCCCAACGCGAGAGTCTCTTTGAAGAGTGCTTCCGCTTCCGCATAGCGACCCATATGGTAATAAATTTTACCGAGTTCAAATCGAACCATTGAGACCGCCGTTGGACAATCAGCATTTCTTGCTTTGATTGCCTGATATTCTTCGGTCAAAAGAGCTACGGCATCGTCATATCGCTTTTCGCCCAAATAAAGGTCTACTAGAGAAGTTGCTACTCCCTGAGCGTTAAAGCCAAATTTGGCGAATTTACTGTTGTATTTCTCGATGCTCTTCTTGTAAAAATACTCGGCATCTTTATTTCGGTGATGAGACAGATAAAAGTCGCCCAGCGCTTCGTAAGCGTATGCTGCCTCAAAAGATGTGTGTAAGTTTTCGAACGATATTGCTGCAGTTTTATACAAGTGTTCAAGTTCGGCAGCTTGAGGTTTCCCAAACTGATTGGTTCGAAGGGAAATGACATCAGCAAGTTTAGTCGAGCAGTTGGCATGGAGCCAATCGCGGTTAGGGTTGCACTTGTGATTGGCTAGCTCATCGCGCCAGAGCTTTTCTGCTGCTGCAAAGTCGGGCTTGCTAACGTTCATGTAAGCTCGTTCAAGCAAGCACAAAGTCGCAAATCGAGCTTCATCGACCTGCAATTCCATCTCGACAATAACGAAAAATGGAAGTTGGCTGATTATCAACGCTACTACCGTCGCCACAAGGCCTGTTGTGGAGCACGGCATCAGTAGAGTACGAATTGGCATTAGAGGCTCTGCACCTAAAAGTTAACTACAAGTCCAACGTACCACGCCAATCTTTCCGGAGTTATTCGTTTTGCGAGTTTCAGTTTGTCTTACTAGTAACACACCGGGGATTACAGGTATGTTGTTGCCACGCTTTCAGGAGGGAATTCGATCAAAAATTCCACTATACCTGTCTGCTCATTCGCATACCCCGATGTGACGCCTTGGGTCAAAACCAAGAATTCTTCAAAAATGCCAACTGCCTTATCTGAATGCATCAGCCGTTTGATCGGACGCAGTGACCTCGCTGTCAATGCATTCAGTATTCGAACTCCGCAAACTTTGTGGTCAGCAGACGGAGTTCGAGACTGGCTAGACGGCTGTGGCTACCGGCATGTTGCCCCATGCTGCTGCAGGAGCTGCTTCGGCTGGTTTGGCAAACACGGTCGACTTGGTCGCATCGCAGGTGGCCCACTGAGTGGCTACCAGACCTTCACGGTAGATTTCGTGGTGGGTCGCGAACAAGCAACGCTTGGCGTTGATCGATCCTCTTGCGGCGATAAGCTTTTGCAAAGCAGCCTGGTGAACATCGTCGCGCGATACCAGAAGCACGCTCTCGGCTCCGGATTTGATCGCTTCATCGATGGAAGGGACCAACTCAGTGGTCACTGCCGGATGATTGACGATGGCGATTTTGTGGGCTCTTGCATTCTGGGTGAAGGTGACGAAAGCATCGACGGTTTTGCCGGGAGCTTCGGTCTTCACGGTTGTCCAGTGAAACTTGGTGAGCTTCTCGTCTTTTTGATCGATAAGACCGAGCATGCGCAGGTTGGCGACTTCGAGGAAGTGACGTTGCACTTCGCTGTCATAGAGGTCCAACGCTTCTTCGCTGCAGTTCGCCGCGGCGCGGGAAATTTGCGAGAGCATGTAAACGAGCGGCTTGGTTGGTGTGGTCCACCACGGAAGCTTGGTGCCGTGACGGTGGCAGAGCAAGTAATCGAGATAGAACAATTTGCGTAGACGGTCGCGAATAAGCACGGGTTTGTCTTCGCCGGAAATAAACCACGAGATATGTTTTTCCAACAGGACCCGGTGCTCATCGATGAGTTGGAAGATCAGGAGATCTCTATCGTTGAGTTGGATTGCCATTTTACTGCGTCCTCTAAGGGGTGTGAGAGTTTTGGGTGCATGATTCGCGAGGTGCGAATTAGAAACTTGTGTGATTGTTATCTTGTTTTGTTTTCGACGTATTGTCTCAACGCATCTGTTTGCTTCGGAGCATGGACTCTGTACTTTCTTCTGAGATTCGAATCCATTGTGAGCAAGTTATTGCTGTTGATTTTCAACTGGTTTGCTCTCTCTTCGATTTCTTTGAGTTGAGCTTGCAATTCTTCTTGCGTTCTGGTTCTTCTCGGGCGGATAAGATCGTCGTAAACCGTTGCCATATCATCGTAGAAGCCCGCTCTCAAACTTTGATAGTCTTTCAGTCCTGGGCTCGGTTCCGGTACGCTTAGTCCTCTGACTTTCTTGGCGAGTAATCGGTAGTTTTTCGAAAGCTTTGCAACAACTTTGATGTAATCTTGAACTCTTTCCAGCTCCTGGTTGATTGGTCTGGCGAGAATTGCCCGGTCGCCTTCGGAAGGATAGAGCGACCATGTGTAGTCATCGAAAGACTCAAACCAGGTGAGTTGGGGACTGGCATCGGAGTACAGTGCGCCTGCGCCTTGACGGCCGGCGAGTGGATCTTTGTTTTCCGTGTATTTCTTTGTGTCTTTAGCCGGCGGAACGGAATGTCCGTTTGTCGAGTAGAAGTCGCTCTGGTTGGGGCGTCCGGCTTGAGCTTGGGTTGTGGAAACAGACAAAGTAAGAGTAGAAGCAGAGATTGCTGCCACCATCATTACGCTAACTGTCTTTGCCAAAGTCATTGCCAGGTCCCTTCAGACTATGTGTTTCTACTAGACTATGTTTTACGTCTAAGAACTTGTCTCTGTTTCGCTTAAGAACGTTTGTTGGAGCCGTTCTATGGATTTTGAGCGTTATACAGAGGCATTACCGGAACACCTGACCGATTCGGTCTTCCTCCTGCACCGCCAGGATTAGCTGGGGGCAAGTCCGGTGGATTCATCTGATTTGATTGAGCGTCACTAGGTCTGTTCTGAGAAATTGCCGGTCGATCACTCATCGCATTGAAGGTGTTCATCTGCACAATCTTCCAGATGGTGTAGCCCATGAGCAGGAGCATCAGACCGGCTACGGCGCCGACGACGCGTGCACCACCATACGGGTGTCCCATGACCATCGAATACATTGCCAGCGCCATCCAGATGGTGGCACTCACCACTCCTAGTATCACCAGGTAGCGGCAAAATGTTCTTACTGTTGGAATTGGTCCTTGAAATTCATAGATGCTTTCCTGACCTGCCTTCGGATAACCTTGTGCCGGAGAATCGCTGTTGATGAACTTCTTGCCGCCTTGATCTTGGGCTTGCGGATACGGAAACAGTACATTCTGAACTTGCTCAATCTGTTCGTTCGATGCTTGCACATCTTGCGACTCTTGACCATTCAACATGTTGATTCCGAGAATGCCGTTGATCTGGCTGACTTGATCTGCCGAGAGTTGATCGGGGCGGATCGTTTGAACCATGCCTTCGCCACGACTTTGTCCTGTAGCACCACCAGCACGCTGACGGTAAATGCGGACGATCGTTCTGTTGCTGCCGTTGCCTACGGGAAATTGATGTCCCGGAGTTGAATCGGCGGCACCGGTTGCAACCGGCGGTGGTGCTTGCACATCACCCGGCTCAACTTGGAGCGGAGTGGAGCCGTCACCAATCGGAGGCGGAGCGCCTTCCGGCGGAGCCTGATATGGTGGCAGCGGCTGTGCAAACTGCGCGGAAGAACTTTGAGGAATCGCAAAAGAAATACCGACAGAAATAAGGCAGGCGACCAAAATCGCTTTAGCCGTTTTTCTAAAGGTGCTTTCCGCTTGCGTAACCATCTAAGGGTCTCCCTCCATCGGTTTGTGAGTACATAATGACAAAATACTCACAACGATCCAATGGGGATTCCACCCACTTTAGTCACTTGTTTTCGTAGTTTCCTCATGGTTTGACGAAGATTGTGCAATCTTGTCTTCCTTGGCGGCACCCACGCCCACACGAGTGTCGATGAGGTTCATGCTCATCAGCTCGGAGGCAAGCGACTTCAGCTCGTTCAGCGACGGGAAATCAACGAGCGGCTGGGCGCTGGTCTGGGTCAGCTCATTCGAGAGCGCTGACAATCCGGACTGGCTTGGCTGCGTGGTTTGACTTACCGGCTCATCGGCGGCTTGCAAAATGGACATACTCAATATAGATCCGAAATCCGGCTCATCCGATGAGGTCGGCTCGTAGGACGGCTCGAAGCTTTCAGCCACGGGAGCTGCCGGTTGAGGAACAACCGGGGCGGGCTCGGATACTGCAGGTTGCGCATCAGGGAACGGCATTGCTACTGGCTCTTGAGCCACAGGCGCTGCTGTTTCTTCGATTTGCGGTGCTGCTTCAGCCTCCGGTACTGTTTCTGGTGCGAAATTCTTGGGATTGCGCTGATTGATACGCATGCTCAGCGGACCAAAGCCATCCATCGGCGCTGCTACCGGTTCATTTTTGAGCGGAGCTGCCGGCGGTGTCATGATGTTGTGACCTTGCGACTGCGAGGGATCAGCAGCCTTGGCTTTGAGACCCCATGTGTCCTGTAAGGCTGTGTCCGCTTGGCTTTCGTCTTCGTCGCCGTTGTTCTGAGCGTCGAATGCTGCCAGCAAAGCCTCTTGAGCTTCCAGGGAGTCGAACATGTCCAGATTGGACAGGTCGAGATTGGCCAGGTCCAGTCCCGCCAGGACATCTTTGGTCTGTTCCTCTATAAATGAATCGAGGAGCGATTTGACCTTGTCGTCTGCCGGCGGTGCGGCGTCGGCATTGGCCTGCTCGGCTGCAAAAGAGCCGGGCATGCTTGGAATAGCCAGAGAATTCGGCACTTCATTGGCCGGAGCCGCGCCTTGCTGTGCAATTGGCGTTCTGATGGTCCAGCCGTCTGCAACCGCTCCCATGTCTTCGCCTTCTTCGCTCTCGTCGATGTCGTCGATAAGCGGTTCTTGCGAGATTTCCAGTTTTGGCTTGCTGCCGTTCTTGCCGTTGGTGAGCGACGTAATGATAGGAGCTGCCAGTGGCTTGGTGAGGGGCACGTAGTCGCCGGCTGGGATTTCCAGCATTTTGACGCCATCTGCCGCTTCCACTTTGTCCACAGACATGACTTGATATTCTTCTTCGAGCGTCTTGGGCGCAATTTCCTGGCTGCAGGCTTTGTCTGCGACCGGCTCGAAATCGTCGACGATCTTGCCGAGCGTGACTTCCATGCCCAATCCGCGCAGTTCGCAGCAGAGTCCGTCGAATGCTGCCGTGCGTCCGCCCTGGGTGATTTCCTTGCCCTGGACCATATCGGCGTAGGCTTGGTGTCTGCCCTGGATATCGTCGGCTTTGATGGTCATCATCTCGTGCAGAATGTTGGCGGCACCATAAGCTTGGATTGCCCAAACTTCCATTTCGCCCATTCTTTGACCGCCGTGGTTGGCTTTTCCGCCCACAGGCTGTTGCGTGACTGCCGCGTAAGGTCCACCAAGACCGGAGCGGGCGTTGACTTTGTGAAGCACGAGCTGGTTGAGTTTTAGCATGTACTGGCGACCGACCAGAACCGGGCGATCGAAAGGCTCACCGGTTCTGCCGTCGAAGAGCTGCACTTTGCCGTTGGCTTGCAGCCACTCATAACCGGGCATTTTGCGAGCTTCTTTGAGCGCTTCGTTGATCAATCTGAAAGAAGCGTCCTCGGTAAGAGACTCGTCGAACTGGTGAATGCGGTAATAGCGGTTGAGAATTTGCGAGTAGAGACCCAGCTGAGCGTCGAATACCTGACCGACGTTCATACGGGAAGGTACGCCCAGTGCGTTCAAGCAGAGGTCGACCGGTGTGCCGTCCGGCAGGTAAGGCATGTCGCAATCCGGAACGATGATTGAAACGATACCTTTGTTACCGTGGCGTCCTGCCAGCTTGTCGCCCACTTCAACCGGGCACAGTCTGGCGATCAGAACTTCGATTTCGCAGATGACGCCTGCTTTCAATTCCGGGGTTGTCTCCGGAGTGAAGATGCGGATGTCGATGACGCGACCGCCCGAGCCGTGCGGCACGCGCAGGCTGCTGTCGGCCATCTCTTCGGCGACTTTGCCGAATACTGCTTGCAGCAATTCTTCTTCTGCAGATAGAGCGCGTGCTTCTTTGGGCGTCAGTTTGGAGACAAGAACATCACCAGGATTGACGTAGCTGCCGATTTTGGCGATGCCGCGTTCGTCCAGATGCTCGAGGTCTTTGCCTGCCACGTTGGGCATTTCAGGTGTGAGAATTTCAGGACCGCGCAGAGTTTGATAAACATTGGTGGAATGTTTTTCAATTTCGATGTGGGTCAATTTTTGATCTTTGACCAGACCTTCTCTGACGACAATCGCGTCTTCAAAGTTGTAACCGCGCCAGGGCATGAAGGCTACGAGCAGGTTTCTGCCCAGTGCCAGCTCGCCTTGATCGATACCGGGACCGTCGGCGATGATCTGACCGGCTTCGATTTGCTGTCCGACTTTAACGGCTGGGCGTTGGTCGAGAATTGTATTCTGGTTGGTGCGGTCGTAACGAATCAGCGGGTAATAACGCTTTTCACCGGACGGCTGTGTGATGACGATTTCGCGACCGGTAACGCTGGTTACAGTGCCGGCGCGTTTAGCCGCCAACGAGTGACCGGACGAGCGACCGACGATGCGCTCCATGCCTGTTCCTACGCGAGGACGCTCAGGCTTGATGAGCGGCAAAGTTTGGCGCATCATGCCACCACCCATGAGGGCTCGTCCCGTATCATCATGCTCCAGGAATGGAATCAGTGCGGAACCAACCGACAGGAAACCTTGCGGCGTGATACCGATCATGTCGATGTTTTCTGGTGCTGTTTCAAAGAATCTTTCACCGCGTCTTGCCGGTACGAGCGGTCCAACCAGGTGGTTGTTTTCCACTTTCGCATCGGGCGGAGCCAGTGTGTAGATTTTGTCGTCGCCGGGTGCCAGATAGACAACTTCATCGGTCAAGAAACCGTTGATGACGCGGCGATAAGGAACGGTCATGAAGCCGTCTTCGTCGATGCGGCAGTAGGTCGCCATATAGCTGACCATACCGCAGTTTTTACCTTCCGGCGATTCAACCAGGCATACGCGACCGATTTGCGACGGGTGAACGTCACGCATCTCTGTGGGAGCTGCGTTGGGGTCGATACCACCGGGTCCGAAAGATGTGATTCTGCGTCTGTGCGAGAGCTCAGATAATGGATTTTGTTGGTCGAGGTACTGAACCAGCGGGTTGCCCGAGAAGTACTTCATGATTGCATTGGCAAAAGGACGGCAATCGAGAATGTCGTTGGGCGAGCCGATTTCTTCGTCTTCGTTCATCTCCAGTCTGGTCTTGAGCGAACGCACCATTTGTGCCAGCGCGGGACGCACTGCACGAGTCATGGTTTCGCCAACACCGCGCAAGTGGCGGTTTTCCAATGAATCCGGATTGTCCAGTTGACCCATGCCGTTGGGCAGGTTGAGGAGATACTCGAAAATATTGAGCAGGTCATCGCCTGTTACTTGATGGCTCTCATTGTCCAGACCCATCTTCTTGTTGAATCTTCTTCTGCCCAGCTTGCCGAGCGAATATTTTCTCTTGTCGGTCAATTCCTGCAATGCGACCGTGCCACCGCCGGCGCCACCGCCACCGTCCGGTTTCCACGAACGACCGATGACAGCCAACGCTTCGGTTTTGGTGATGTTTTTCCACTCGATGCGTCTTGCTTCCAGAAGAGGTTTCAGTCTCTTTTCGAGAACCGCTTCGTCGACGCCCATGGCCAGAAGCAAAGTCTGAGCCGAAACCCAGGCGCGCTTGGGCAATTTGACACGGCACTTGGCTTTAGATGCACGGCTGGAGATGGTTGGGTCGAGCTCCAATTCGAATGTAATGGGAGCGCCCTGCTCGGCAAGCATCAGTGCCTTGTAAGTGATGTGATTCGGGTTGGAGAAATAGATGCCCGGAGCTCTGACGAGCTGACCGAGTACGACACGCTCGGAACCGTTGATTACAAAGGTTCCGCGATCGGTGATGACAGGCACATCGCCCATGTAGGCGGTAGACTTGCGAATTTCGCCGGTTTGAATGTCACGCAGCCAGACTTCCATCATCATGCGCTTGGCGTGCGTCATATTCGACTTTCTGGCTTGCTCCGGTGTTGTCGGATATCCGGAATCGGCAGCGTAGTCTTCAAATCTCCAGTGCGGTTTGCCATCGGGTCCCAGGAAGGACAGCTCGAAGCGAGGCGAGAAGTCGCTGGCAATCGGCGAAATTTCAGTGAAAAGATTACCGATAATCTCTTCCGTGAAGCGCCTGTACGAGCGTCTCGGGAATTCAGCAAGATCTGGTGCTTGGAAGTAAAACGTCATTACTTGCTCCCGCTAGAATCTGATTTGTCACTTACCAGTGACTGTTTGTGAATTTGCATCGCCCGAGCCAGATCATCCGAATATGCCTTCATGCCCGGCTTCAAAGCGCTGGCGATGCGGAATTCAGGAATGGCTTCGGCGACTTGACCGAGGTTGAGCAAGTTGACTGCCAGTCTGTGATGCAGTTCGGCGTTTTCAACTTGAGTTTCTGTCAATTGCTTGAGCAAGCCGGCGGCGCCTTGATAGTCTCTTTGAGATTCGAGAACGCTGACCTGGGCGAGCGCATCATTTGCACTGGGAGCGGTGGCAGCCGGTTGTTCAGCAGCTTGTTGCTGTTGCATTTGTTGTTGCTGCATTTGCTGTTGTTGCTGCATTTGCTGTTGTTGCTGTTGCGCTTGCATGGCTTGTTGGCGAGCCTGCTGCTGGCGCATCTCTTGCTCCATTGCAGCCTGGGCTTGCTGTGACTCATCATGAGTTCTGAAATTCATGGCATTGCTATTGACGGCGTGCGGTTGCGAGCCACCTTCGAACATGCCTTTGTGCTGTCCGGCTTGATACATAGGTTGCGGTGCCGGCTGTTGCATTTGCTGAGAAGGCTGCTGCATCGCTTGCTGCTCAGGCTGAGCAACGCGGAAGCTGCCCGGAGCTTGCGCTGCGAACTGCTGTTGTTGCTGTTGCATTTGCTGCATTTGCATTTGTTGTTGCATTTGCTGCAATTGTTGTTGCTGCAGTTGATGTTGAGCAGGGTTGAATTGTTTGACTATCTCTTTGGCAGCTTGACCGCTCACTCTTGCTGCGTCGGCGCCGCTCATGTTCATTTGCTTTTGGCAGTCTTTAGCGCGTTCGGCAGCAGCGACATTGTCCGGATCGAGGATGACGACATACACGAATGCTTTGTAAGCACCTTGCAAGTCGCCGGCTGCTTCCAGACATTCGCCCATCAAGAATTGGTATTTAGGATTCTTGGGCTCAGCCATAACGGCTTGATTGATCTCACCGAGCGCTTCTCTGCGCAGACCTTGTCTGAACAGTGTTTCGGCAGTCGCTTTGTGTTTTTCGGCAATGGCGTGCTCGTAAGCGCGCTTCAAGCTTGCCCGTCCGGATTCCAACCCGGGGTTACGTGGATCGAGCGCTTCCAGGCGGCGGTATTCACCTTCCGCACCGTTGAAGTCGCCCGTGAGTTGCATGGCGCCAGCCAGACCCAAATGATTTTCAGCAAGCAGCGGGTTTTGCGCTACTTGTTTGCGCCACAGCTCAACGAGCGCCTGACCGGCAGCTACGTCTTTGCTGTCGCAGATGACGGCTTTGCGCAACGAAGCGGCAGCCGCTGTAAAGTCGTTTTTCGACATTTGCAGGAAGCCCAACTGTCTGTGAGCCGGACCGAAATCTGCATCCTTAACTATAGCGGAGCGGTAATACTGCATTGCGAACGACTGCTGACCGTAACGCATGTAGAGGTCGCCCATCTTTTGATAGGCGCGGGCGGACGGATTGATCGCCAGGGCTTGATTGATTTCAATTGTGGCGCCGGCCATATCGTTGGCGGCCAAGAGTTTGTCGCTCAAGTCCAGTCTTTCATCGGCATTGGTCGGATCGACGCCTTGCTTTCTGAGCGCGTCGCTCAGGAGTTTGGCGGCCATCGCGTTGTCGGACTTAGCTGCCAGCGCTTGTCTAAATAGATGGGCGGCGCTGGGGTAATCGTGTGCAGCAAGCCGCTGTTGACCGTAGGCGGTGCGGGCGGCGGAAAGATTGATTTTGAATTGAGTATTGCCCGGATCATATTGAACGGCTTTTTCGTGAGCAGCTATTGCTTCGGTCCAGCGGTTTTGTTTGCCGAGAGCAACCGCGCTGTTGTTAGAGTCGATTGCTATCTGTTGATATTGTTTGGCATTCTCAATTTGTTGCTGTTGAGCTTTTTTAGCGTCTGCCAGGTCTTGAAGCTTTTGAGCTTCTGCTTTCTTGGCTGCTTCTTCTTCAGCTATCTTTTTGAGCTTTTCTTCTTCGCGATAGTCGGGCCGGCGCTGAAATCTGGAAGCGCTGGGCGGAATAACTACATTGTTGGAGCCATCGAATTGCTTGGTCTCACGTTCGTACGGCAGGGGTGCGCCGTTCAGCTTAGTGGCTTGTGCGCTCCCGGTGCCCAGGGCAACCGTGAATGCCAGAGCGACAACGGAAAGTGCCAGTTTGGTGGGTGAAGCTTGAAGTGAGGACTGTTTGAGCATTTTTTGCAGAATCGAGGTGTTGTTGGTTGTAGAAGCTGGTTTTTTCGGCGGTCCCGGGGTTGTCGGGAGGTGATTGTGAGCACAGCTTAACGATTTGGGGGGCAGAAGGCTATTGGGGGTTATCCCACTGCCTTCGTAGGTTTCCCATACCTGGCTGTCCAAAAATCGAAAACCGCACGCCATTGCCGCTTTGAGGACACTTTAATGGCAACAACGTGATAAGAATACGAATAAAGAACGGATGTAAAGAGGAAATTGCAAAAATTGAGGTTTGGAAAAAAACTCTTGCAAATCGGTCAGGTCGAATCAAAAAGGGTTTTTCTCAGAAAATTTGTGGCATTGTTAGAATTAAGGCGAGGAAGACTCTAGCGGCTGATAACTTACGCCTTTAGCCGAATCGAGACTATGTCCCTCGCATATACCGTCCAGGCGTTGAGAATTTACTCCGGAGACATTCTTGGACTCTACATTCCGCTCCAACCCTTTCCGTCCCCGCACGATTCTGTGCGAAAGACACGAATTAATTCGTTTCGGTTTGAAGCGCGTCGTTTCTGAAGTGGTCGATATCATCGGTGAAGCTGCCGACGGCATGACGGCGACTGAAATGATCCGCAGACAACGTCCTGACTTTGTTATTCTCGATGTCGATCTAGACGTCTTGAATGGAGTTGAAGTCTGCCGGCGCGTCAGCCAGGAGCTTCCCAACTCCAATGTACTTGTACTGACAGACTCTTATCACGCAACTAAGTATCACAACCAGCTCATGAGAGCAGGTGCGCGCGGCTTCTGCCTGAAGAGCTCCGGCCCCAGAACGCTGTTTGAGGCTATCGAGCAAGTCACACGCGCTCTGCCTTACTGCGACCCGAAAATTACTCAGTTGGTCAAGCAGGCTCCTTCGACGAGCATGCCGAATTGCAATTTGACCGACCGCGAAATTGAAGTTCTTATCCGTCTAGATCTTCGCAATAAAGAAATTGCAGAAGAACTGGATATGAAATTGCGTACTGTGGAGAAGCACATTGAGTGTATTCTCGCCAAGCTTAAGGTGCCTACAAGAACAGCAGCCGCGCTCAAGGCTGTTCAGCTGGGCTATGTGCTCCTGCCGAAAATGCCAGGACGCGACCCTGTTACAGGTGTCACCCACGAACAGACTGTTGCCGAATTGCAAGCTGAGCTGGCTATAGCCAACGAGCATTTGCGTGCTCTGCTTAAACAAAATGAGCTTCTTAAGGAGGCTCTCAATGAAAAGATTCGTCCGGTGGATGAAGAAGAAGAGAAGAGAAAGCGGATGGGACTTAATCCCAAACCGGAAAATGAAGAGTAGGGTATCTCCTTCTTCTTGTATTACTAATGTTCTAAACCTGTTTGTTATAGCAGGGATTGTTTTAGTTTCTGCCTCCGGATGCGCTTCCAGTCCGGTAGTTATAACTAAGGCGCCTCCTCAAATAAAAACTAAGATTTTTGACAAAGGCATGAGGCCTCCGGAAGTGAGGAATGAGGAGCACAATGATTGTGCCAATACCAACTGGCGTTACGGCTTTACGCCTGAGCTTGCGTTTACGCTTAACTCGCGCAAACGGGTCGTCGAGGGAGAGCAAGTCTCGATCAAGATTACTAAAGTCAAAATTGGGCTGACTCTAGAAATAACAATGTGGCTGCCGGAGAAAGCATCTCAGGATGTGATCGAACACGAAAAAGGGCATGCTGCAATATGCTTGGACAACTACAAACAGGCTGAAAAGTTGGCTAGTGAAGTGGCGATGCCTTTCGTCAATAAAGAAATCGTCGCAGTAGGACCGGATTTCCAAACTACTCTCAAAGAATTGCGCACGCAAGTCACTCAAGAAATGGGGCGCAAGTATCGCGAAGAGACTGTCGATAAGGCAAACATTACCTCCGGGTTGTACGACCAAATGACGGTCAAAGAGCATGCCGCGGCGGATGTGAATCAAAGAGTTGCCGATGCCGAGCTAGAATACACGCGCATCTGGCCGACGATAAAAGCTAAGCGTGATGAAGAAGAGCGATTGCTGAAACAACGCTTTGGGAGCAAGGCTGCTCAAGGTGAGAAAGTCAGAAATTCAACTGAAAGTGAAACTTCAGCAGCACCAACGGGCGCGTCCACATCTAGTCCGTAGTGTCGTTTTTCTTCGTCTTGTAACCCTTCTTTAGCGCGCCTCCAACAGGGTCCGGAAACTCAATGGCATGTCGAAATCTGATGTCTACTACCGCACCGTTTTGCAGGTACGTTGGTCGTCTATCTCCTGCACCAGGACCGAGAATAAACTGCAGCAGCGGCAATCCGCCGGGCAGTCCGAAGTCATTGCGCACCATCGCAGCACCGCCTGCATTAGGCCAAATTTTGTAATTAACACCGCCGATTGTGAGCTTGGTAGGTGGACCAGGAGGTGGGCTGCCGATCCATGTCCAGCTTGTGGCGCCGTCCCCACTGCCTCCACAGTCACCACCAAACATGGTGCCTGACTGTCCTGAGTCTGCTAATTCAAGGCGTCGGCTGCCCACGGCAAATCTCATTTGTTGTGGGTGTCCCATGGTTATGGGCACAATCAACTTTGCATTTCTCAGCGGCTCACCGCCGTGTTTGCCACCATTAATGGTGCCGGGCCTGTAGTCGTAATCTCGTATGTGCACGTCGTAGATATTGCCGTCCGTGCTCTTTAAAGCGTCAAGATTCACCGCGTACAGCTGCTTGTGGCTGGCCACCCAGTAAGGTTCGGTATCAATGGCGGGGTCATAATTGTATTGTATAGAGCCGTCCGGCTTCACGCTGAAAATATGCATTGAAGGCAGACCTGCTGTATTGCTGAGCGGCTCCGACAGTACCTTTACCGCTTGGTCTGCGTTGAGGCGAGCACCGCTGCGTTTGATCCAGTCATAGAAGCCTCCGGACGCGACAGCTTGTCCATTGGCTGTGCCACCGCCGCCCCAAGTCGTGGGTACAAGCGAAGTGCCCGGTTCAGGATAGTCACCATTTTCTGCGGTTTTTATCTCGATTGGAGCAGAACCATTCATTCCAGGCATGAGTAACATGGTGTTGATGGTTGTGATCTCGGGCGGCATCACGTCAGGGAAGCTTAAGGTGAGAGTACCCGGTGCCGGTCTGGGATCATAAACGCTGGCAGCTGATGCGCAGGTTTGAGCATGTACAGTGCGCCAGGTTTTATCCGCCTGGTCTTGTATTTTGTGGTCTGCTTCAGCCTTGATCACAGCCGGCATTTGATAGGGAACACTGCCGAGAGTTTCTGTGAATTTGCGTGGGTCAACTAGTTTCAAACTGGCTCCGATTGGAGCAAATACGAAGTCTTCGCCGTCAAATGGGATGTTCTGTCCGGACATGTAGAACCCATTCATCGACTGATTGTCGGATACATTGGCGTAGGATGCGGGTCTCGGAATAGGCACATTGGTTTGCATGGGAGCGCTGATTGCACCCAGTGTCAATTTCATCGAGCCGTTGACGTAAGAAGAATTACCGGTCATGCGCACGAGGTTCTGCTTGTATGCATTTTCGGCCGCAGTGTATGGATTGACCTGATTGCCGTCAACGTCTTTTGAGTTTCCAGAACCTGTTAGTGCCTGGCGAATATCATTGGAGAGATTTTCTTTGGCTAGTTTTAGATTGGCCAAATCTCGCTTAGCCAGCTCTTTCATGGTGGCATTGTTGAGCGTGACTGCGATTATCAGATCGAGTCTAATCGTTCCCATCAAAGTGTTGATACTGTTGACCGGCATAAAGTAATTGTCGCCAGCAACGGTCGCTTTGCCTACTGGTGCGGCATCCGATAGAGAGATATAACCAAAGTTGGGATCGTTAATGACGATGCGAGAGGCTTCTTTTGCTGCCGCAAGGGCTGCCGCCTCCACTGATGTGCGTTGCTCTTGATTGCTCCCGACAAGGCGGGTGTATCCGAGCGCAAAGAGCAGAATAAATATCAAGATTCCAGCTGCGATCGCTGCTACTAATGCCAGTGTGTTTCCGCTTTCGCGTCGCTCGAAAGCATTGGACTGTAGCCTCTGGTTCATGATTTTCATTCCGTTTAGTAAATTGCTCGCGAGTTTCTATTTTGCTGAGACCTTAGAGCCAAAAATATTGTAAGTATCGAACAACCCAGCTGCATCGCCCCATCGGGTGACTGCCCTGAAATGCGAAGGCACGCCGTGGATGGGCGTGCCTTGCGAGAGTTGACCTTTAGTCAAAAGCTAGTCGATGAGGTCTCCTTTTTTGTTGACGTAGACTTTTTTCGGGGTTCCGACCGGTGTCAGGTCTATTGCTTGTCGGAATCGAACGTCAACTGCTGCGCCGTTTTGCAGATATGTCGGGCGCATCAATCCTCCTCCTGGTCCGGAAGACATTGATACGATTGTTCGGGCAGGATCGAGAAGACCGAAGTCATTGCGCCCAAGTATTGGTGAACTTGCATTCGGCCAGATCTTGTAGCTGACTCCGTTGATGGTCACTTTAGTGGGCGGTCCAGGCGGCGGGCTGCCGATCCAAACCCAGCTTGTAGCACCGTCTCCACTGCCGCCGCAGTCACCACCCACCATGGTCCCTTCGTTGCCGGACATGGCAATTTCCATCTTGCCGGCGCCGACTTCTCTGGAATCTTCAGTCACTATCGGTACGACAACTACCGGATTGGTGAGCGGCTCGCCGCCGTGTTTGCCACCATTAATGGTGCCGGGTTGATAGGTATAGTCACGTACGTGCATATCGTAAGTGAAACCGTCTGAGCTGGTTAGAGCATCCTGAGATTGACCATATAGCTGGTTTTCGCTAGCCGGCCAGTAAGGATTTTGCTCGATTGAAATTGAACTGTTGTACTGAATGGTTCCATTTGCTTTGACTGAAAAGATGTGAATGCTCGGAACTCCCGAGTTTGAGAAATTTTCCGTGAGCATATCCACTGCCTTCTCGGCATCTAGCCTGGCTCCGGCACGTTTCAGCCAATCATAGATTCCTGTTGCAAGCAGAGCGCCACCATCCAAGGTGCTGCCGCCCATAGGTGACAGGCTCGAGCCGGGCTCCGGATAGTCGCCGCCCGTAGACTTTTGCAATATCGTGGTATTGCCGTTGAGTCCGCTCAAAACGAGAATTGAATTTATGTTTGTGAGTTCAGGAGGTGTGCCATCCGGAAAGCTGAAGGTCAAACTTCCTGGCGCCGGTTTGGGGTCATAAACACTGGCTGGTGCTGCGCAACTGACAGCGTGAACAACACTAGTCGTCTTACGCTCGGGATCCTGTATCTTTTGATCGGCTTCGGCTTTGACGATTGAAGGCATCTGGTATGGAAGACCTGCAGCCGTGTCAGTGAATTTACGTGGATCGACGAGTTTCAAACTATCCGTTACTGCTGCAAAAACGAAGTCTTCACCAGCAAAAGGAATGTTGACGCCGGACATATAGCATTCGTTGCGGGACTGATTTCCGCTCACATGCGAGTAGCTGCTCGGCTTAGGAATTGGGATGTTTGTCTGAATCGGCCCTTCCAAGCAGCCCAGACTGAGCTTCATGGAGCCGGCAACATAGGATGAACCACCGGTCAGTCTGACCTGGTTTTGCAAATATGCTTGTTCGGCTGCTGTATATGGATTGACCGGCTGCCCATCAGCATCTTTGCTGGCGCCTGAGTTGATCAAGGATTGTTTGAGTTCGGCAATCAAAGTCTCTTTTGCCAATTTGAGATTGGTGAGATCTCTTTTGGCCAGCGTTTTCATAGTGTTATTGTTCATCGATTCGGCGATGATCAAATCCAATCTGATTGTGCCCATCAGAGTATTAATTCCAAAAACAGGCATGAAATAGTTGTCGCCCGCTGTGGTGGACTTTCCAACGGGAGCAGCATCAGATAGCGAGATAAAGCCGAAATTCGGATCGTTGATTACAATTCTCGAAATTTCTTTAGCCGCTGCAAGTGATGCCGCTTCAATTGCGGTTTTTTGTTCTTGACTGCTGCCGACCAGCCTGGTGTATCCCAAAGCGAAAAGAAGAATGGCAATCAGAATTGCCATCACAGCCACAATCAGAACCAGGGTGTTTCCTCTCGTCCGTGTTTTCTTTCGCCCGGCACGCCTGCGATCTTGCAAGATTCGAGTCTTAGCCATACTTTCACCCTTCCGACTAATAAAGGACCGCACAAACCTACCCTATAAGGTTTGCCGAACAAAAGAGGATGCACGACTTGCCGTGCCATCCCATCCCATGTATTTCATTGCTTCGTTTTGGCAAACTTAGCGATTTTTAACTCGCTCTTAAATTATATCGGGCTGGGGTTCTCGGGAATCACCCAGAGGGGTTATAGCCAGGAAAATGCCCCGATATCAAGTCTGGCTCATGCAAAAGGGTGCATGTCAGCAGTAAAGTCATGGCTGAATTATCGGCAATTATCGTGTTGGAAACAGAAACTCGCAATTCGCCTGAAAGGCAAACCCAGTTAACGGCGGCGCCAAAAGCGCGGTCTTTTGACGCTGCTCTCATTCTGCGAACTCTCGGCATTCTTGCAGTAATCGCTGGAATCGTGGCAGTGGCACGGGTTTGCCAGATTATTCAGGATGTCGGCGGCAACAATATCTCCAATGATTATCTGGATGTTGTCCCTTTTATCGATCGCGCCTTGAGCGGGCAGGTGCAGTTTGGAAGTATCACGGACATTGCCGACAATTTCAAAGTTGGGCAGCATCTTGTCGCAATGCCGATTCTGTTTCACTTTCTATCGGCTTATTTTTTCGACTGGAATGCTCGCGCAGAATTGTTTGTGGGCGTAGGGATCAATCTGATAAAGACATTTTTGATCTGGGACATCGTCGCATCCAGTCAAAGAAAAGAGTGGCGGCTGCTCCTTTTGGGCGCAGTTTTGGCACTGGTTTTTTCCATGACTCAAGCCTCCGTGCACTTTTTCGGACAAGCCTGTTATCCGGTAAGTCTTACCACGCTTGGATTTACAGTCGCGCTTTGGGGCATCTTTCGTTTTAAAAGCGACTGGCGTTCTGTGTTGTTCATGCTGGCAGGCGGAATTGGTGCCGCAGCTTCCATGGGCAATGTGGTTCCGTGCTGGTCTGCTTTGCTTGTCGGTTTGATTTTGTACGGATATCGGCTCAATCGCTGGCCCGTATATGCTGCGTGGTTAGCGGGCGCCGCAGTCTCGATTGCGCCTTATGTATATTTCTTGTTTGGTCATGCCAGTGCAGCCGGCCAAATTCATCATGCATTAGACCTGACCTTCATTATCAATTTGCTAGGCCGCCCATTCGCCAATCAAGTCGGACTGGAAGTCGGACGGCTGCCCATGGCGGAGTTCGTCGGAATTTTTGGCCTTGTAGCATTCGCACTCGCCCTTACTGCCAATCTTCGCCTGAAGCATTTTGATATGCCGGTTCGCTCAGCCTTGATTTTTTGTGTCTATGGATTAGTTTCGGCCGTTGTTCTCAGTGCTGTGCGTGTATTTGTCACGCCCTGGTATGGTGCGTTTGCAATCTATTTTTGGATTGGTGTGATTGGATTGCTGATCGCGGCCGTCTCTGCAAATTTGAGTAAAACCACCAAAAGGCCGTTGGACAAGGTGTTTGCGACAAGCTGTCTGGTCTGCCTGGCCGCCATTCCAATTATTTATTGCGCGTCCAACAGATCTTGGGAAGACAAACATGTATATCTATATACTCGTTCTTTTGCCTCTGAGTCCGCGTTGCGCAACTTCCGCAATGCTCCCTCATATATAGAATCTTTGCTCTTTCAGTGGGGCGACGGCAGACCGGAGAATGTTCTCAAGCTGGCTTTGCCACTGGAAAGGCACAGGCTGTCGGCTTTTGCGCCCGATCAGACATGGAGCATGCAGGGTGATTTTGTTCTTCCGGGCGTTCGAGTGTTTAACAATTCGGATTTTGCTCCGGTTCGCTTTATTGAAAATATCACTGTCGATCATCCAGTTCCCTGGTCGCACTATGAAAAGGCGAACCTTTACCTCCATGCTCCGAACACAGTCAGCTGGGATGTTTTCATCCCCGAACTTGCGCAATCTGCAAAACTGGAATCTGCTTTTACAATCGGCGCTCCGGCAAGGGGCAAGCATGCTGATATTACTGATGGTGCAGTGGCAAAAGTCTATGCTGTTTTGCGTGATGAAAAATCCAAAGAAAAGCATTTGCTGAAAGAAGTTGCGGCTTCCAAAGAAGGGCAGTGGCAGCCGTTTGAGCTGGACCTATCTGCATACAGAGGAAAGCCGCTCGCATTGATTTTTACTGCTGATGGCGGCAAGAACAAGTCCGACGATTACGCTGTATTCAAATATCCGCACATAGATGTGAAATTGCCGCGTGCAAAAGGCATTGAGACAACAATGGCCAACAAACCCTGGCTGCCGACAAACACGGATTTGAATCCAGACTTCGGCAAAAATTTTGAGCAGGTTGTTGAATTGCCCCTGCCCACGTCATCGCCAGCCAGTGAATGGCGTTGTGCACCGCTGGAGATCGCCACTCCGAGCGATATAAGGGGCGCAACGAGCGATAGCGTGCATAAATATACGGCACTCTTTTACACCCCTGAGAAGAGCATTGCGGCAGCAGATTTCACCCATTTGCTTTTCCAGATGCAGGCTCCAAAAACAATGGCATGGCGTTCGCTTAAAGTTTCTCTTGTTCTTAAAAACGGCAAGCCGTGCAGCTTTAGCGTTCCACTCCCAGCCGATGAAAAAGTGCACGTTTGCAGTTATGATTTAAAATTGTGCGAATTTCCTCAAAATGCCGTGATTGAGCAAGTGGTGTTATATCCGGTGGCAGCACCGGGCTCGCAGGCAACTGACGCGATAACAGTCAGCAAGGTTTCTCTTGCTCGTGAAAAACCGCCCGACTGGCGTGGTATCCTCACAACATCTCAGAAAGCATATAAAAATGAGAAACAGTAATTACATATCCAAATCAATCCTTGTGTACAGCAGATTGCCTGTCCGCCCGGCTGCGTTTCTGGCTCTCGGGGCTGCTTTATGCATTTTCTTGCAACCGGCTTTCTGCGCCGAGTCTTCAAACGTCACCAGATCTGAGGCAGACAAGCCGCCCTTTAAGGTTGCCGGAAAAGTTTCACGCACCATTCAAACTGTCACCGGGCTCAATCTTTTAGCGTCTGTAGTCGCCGGTCAAGCCGCAAAAACGGTGATCAAAAAGAAGGTCGGGGGCGATGTGAAAGTGAAAGTAAAACTCTACAGCTTTACTGATTTGCTGTCGGGCAAAGTCAAATCTGTAGATTGCTCACTTGACGGTTCGAAAATTAAGGGCGTCAATGTCGGCAAAGTGAGCGCCACAACCAACCAGCCAATCTGGTTGGACCTGCACGACAAGCGCCACATCGGGTTGAAAGCTCCTGTTCTTGTTTCGGTCAAAGCTGCTCTGACGCCGCAAGAGATTTCCACTGCGCTCAAAAGCGAGAAGGTCTCGAAATCACTGCGCGGCTTAAATCTGGATCTCCCCGGACTGGGCGCACAGCAACTGCAAGTTGTGAATCCCGAAGTTGATTTCGTCGAGGACAATGTCTGCATCAAGGCGCTGCTAAAGGCTGAAGGCGCGGATGATTCCACAGGCGTACCGCTGAAGATCACAGGCAAGCTTCAATTGAAAGGAGACGACCGCGTCGAGATTGCCGACATGAAGGTGGAAAGCAGCGACATTATCGAGCCCGAGAAATTTTCCGAGTTTGCCGAGGCTCTCCTCAATCCTCTCATTGACCTGAAGCGCATGGATCGCCGCGACCACGCTTTCCGTCTTACTGCCCTAGATGTTGGTGAAAAAGGGCTGACGGGAGAAGGAAAGCTGATTCTTGCTCCAAAAAATCCGCAGCCGGTCGCGACGACCGCACCCAAGACTAAGTAATTCGTCCGTTGTATCAGACCAGGGGGGCAGATGACAGACAGAACCAAAGCGCAAAGAACCTTTCACATCGCGCCGATTGCGGCTTCGATGCTGCTTTCGTCGGCAGTATTTTTTGCCGGCTGTGGGGAGAATAAGATATTGACGGGCAGCAAACATCCGGCCGGTCAGACCTCTGAGCGTACGGTTCAAGCTGAGCTGGTGGGCAATTCGGCCGAGGTTTGGTTTGTAAAACCGAGTTCGGACAACCTGGAATTTGTTAAGGTGAGCCGAAAATACGCTGGAAGCAACAAACTTGAATCTGCCCTGGCAGACCTATTGCGCGGACCGACCGGCGAAGAGGAAGCGGCTGGTCTGGGCTCGGAAATCCCGAAAGGCACAGTCTTGCTCGGTGTTAGAGAGCTGGACAACGATTACGAAATCGACCTTTCGCAGCGATTTGCGTCAGGCGGCGGCGAAGCATCGATGCAAACGCGGCTCGAGCAACTGAAGCGGACTGTCAGTTCGGTAGTCGGTGACAGAAAAGTCTTTCTCAATGTCGAGGGAAAACGCTTGGTTGCAGCGGCTGAAGGACTGGAAGTTCAGCAGCCCATTAACTATTAGGCTCGATTGGGACCGCGTTTTCATTTATTAGAATCAGTAAACCTGCTGCCTGCGGAGCAAACCGCATTAACAAAGGATGTGGGTCCACTGCGTATATAAGAACTGTCTGTTATTATTAGCATTCTCTATGCCCTGCGGCTGACCAAGCCGTGAGCATAGTAGAACCGGCATCAACAGTCGGGATTTACTGCAAGAGACCACGTTGCTCTTTCGGGTCCCACACAACCAGAGTTGAAATAAAGCTATGAAAGACGGCATTCATCCAAAATATCAAGAAGTCAAAGCCACCTGCGTCTGTGGCGCCGAAGTTTTGACTGGTTCCACCAAACCGAACATCCGTGTTGAAATTTGCAGCTCCTGCCATCCGTTCTACACGGGACAACAAAAGATTGTTGACACCGAAGGTCGCGTAGACAGATTTGTCAAGCGTTACAGCAAGGCAGCAGCCGGCAAAACAACCAACGGTTAATGGTGACCGAAAGCAAATCTAAAAGACTTGGCAATCAAATTGCCAGGTCTTTTTTGCTGGCATGATTTACAGTTTTACAGGTGGACTTTGCTCAACAGGAAGTTACAAGGTGCAAGAAGTAAAAGCGGCAGGTATGACGGAACTAAAAGGAAAAGAGCGCTTGATAGTGGCGCTGGATGTGCCCACCATGTTTGATGCCCTCCAGCTCGTTGATGAGCTGCGCGAGGAAGTCGGCATGTTCAAAGTCGGTTTGGAGCTCTTTACGCACTGCGGAACAAAGCTTCTCGACGAGCTGGAAAAGCTGGAAGCGCCTGTTTTCTTCGACGGAAAATTCCACGATATTCCCAATACAGTGGCTTCTGCATCACGTGAAATCGGCAGACGCGGCGTGGCGATGTTCAATGTACACGCTCAAGGCGGCAGTGAAATGATCGCAGCGGCGCAAAAAGCTGCCGCCGATGCAGCCGAAGCGGCGAAAGTAAAACGGCCGATTTTGCTGGCAGTCACAATCTTGACCAGCATTTCACAAGAGATTCTCGCAAAAGACTTCGGCGAGACACGCCAGGTCGAGGCACTTGTCACTCACTACGCGTCACTGGCAAAACAATCCGGAGCTGATGGCGTCGTGGCATCCGCTAAGGAAGTGGAAGCGATTCGCAAACACTGCGGCAAAGATTTTGTTATTGTGACGCCTGGTATTCGGCCGGAGTGGGCTTCGCAAGACGATCAAAAGCGTATCGTCACCCCGAGAAAAGCAGTGGAAATGGGCACCGACTATGTGGTCGTCGGAAGACCCATAACAAGAGCGAATGATCGCAAAGATGCAGCCAAGCGCATCGCCGAAGAATTGAGTTTGTAGAGCGATTGGTCCGCATGTCTAAATCACCGAGACGATACAAGTGGTTCAATGCAATTTTTGCGTTGCTGCTCTTGCTCTGCACTGTTTTCTGCGCAGCTTTTGCAGCAGAAGAGCGCGATCGCCCTGTCAATTTCATTTTCCTTGTCGATGTTTCCGGCAGCATGGTAATGAAATCCACGATGGTCAAAGGACCGGACGGTAAAGACATCACGCTTTTCGAGGCGCTGCGTTCGGCGCTCAAGCAAATGGCTGAAGACAGCCGATTGATTGGCAGTTCTAGTCGCGTTTCATTCATCACATTCGGAACAGCAGTTACGGAAAAGTCAGATTGGCCGACCAATTTGGCTAATGCCGCCGATCGCTCAGTGCTGGTCGGAAAAATTGTCTCTGCCGAAACATTGTCAGCGGACAAGCACGGCGACACGTACATGGGCGGAGCCCTGCACGCGGCACTGGAGAAAGCGCGTGGGATGGCAAAGGAGAGCGACGCCTGCACCATGACTTTCATCGTCATGTTCACCGATGGATGGGACGAGCCACCGGCGGGCGCACCATATAAGGTGCGCGATGTGGCTAAGCAAATTCTTCTGGAAAAACGTATAGCTCGGCAGAAAGTTGGAGTAGACACCTGGCAGACGCGCGTGGTCGGTTTGCAAAGACTGCCCGACAGCAAGGCTGGAACTACAACTGCCAAAGAGCTCGCCTCGCTTATCAGCGGCGAATTTATCGATGTGAATTCGCAGTCCGGCGGCACTGTTTCCGACAGAATTTTTCTTGCACTTAAGAAAACTGTGGAAAGCCTGAAAGGGGAAATAGTTTTAGGAAATACTGATAGTGCGGCTGCAGGCACGCAAGCGGATGCGGCGAAGGGCCTGAAAAGCAGCTGTGTGATGTTCGGAAATGTTGATGGAAATGGAATGTCTGAATGTTCATTTCCAGTTGAATTGCGCTCATGTTATGCCGAAGAAGTCGACAAAGTTGAAGATTGCTCGAGTGCAGCATCTGATAATGCCGCAGCGCAAACATTGGCAAAACTTACCGCTTCGGGCAAACTTCCATCAGGCACACGTCTCATATCTGGTCTTCCGGCAGGCTCGGTGAGCATTGCGCTTACACAGCCGGATGTTGTCCTCACGCCGATTGTTCCGGGTCGCAAATACGAGGAAAAACCGACCAACCTGGTTCCTGTAACCGTTCATGCGCACAGCAATTGTCCTGCCGGACATTTTCTCGGTTTCTTCAAAATGCTATCTACTGCTCGAGTGCAACAGTATGTGCCTTATGCCGTTTCCGTGCCCAGCCGTCTTGTGATAACGCCCGAAGCCATTAAGGTGAAAGTGAAGAAGCCCGGGTTTTTCTTTCCTGAATCAACCAGTGTCGAGCTTCTTGCATCCTTCGGACAATCAGAAGGGGCAAAACGGCAGACTTCGGTCAACGTTGAAGTTACTCCCGAATCAGCGCAATGGAAGCCCGAGGTGGGCAAGAGCACTGATGACAAAGGGGCTGCCGGTGAGTTTCAGAACGAGAAAATCGATGTTGCAAACATCAATGATGGCAAGCCTGTCAAATTCACATACGATGCCTCAAAAGGGGAAAAGCAAGAAATAAAGATGACGGTTGCCATACCGGGCAAGCAAAAGCCTGGCCGGTACGCAGGTCAGTTGACCGTAAAAGTATCCGGCGACTCGGAAACCATGGCGCCCAGCCGCATCCCTCTCGAAATAATCGTT
Organism: Cyanobacteria bacterium PR.3.49; assembly: GCA_013997645.1. Classification (GTDB taxonomy): domain Bacteria; phylum Cyanobacteriota; class Vampirovibrionia; order Obscuribacterales; family Obscuribacteraceae; genus QKMZ01. The sequence continues at coordinate 4,208 of PNKB01000037.1, read as the reverse complement.
GACCCGAGCGCCTGGGAAGAGGTGGCGCCCGTCGCCGTGCCGCTGATAATCGTATGCCTGCTCGTCTGCGGTATGGGAATTTTTCTCTGGATTTCTACGCTTAAGCGCCAGCGGTAAGGTTTTTTGGGCCATTGAAAAGCGCCGAAGCTTGACTCGAAAAATTACCTATCCTCGTACCCGTAAACCCAATGTTGGTGCCAATTCTTGTGAGATTCTTAAGAGTTGGATTTTGGCGTTTAAGAACAATCGCGCGCGGGTTAATGCCTATTAATTAGAAATCGAAAGCAACGCAATTAATCAACCTGAAAAGGGGAAAGGACGTCAGAGCATGGACACTACGATGTGGTACGGCATTCTTGCGGTAGTCAGCATACTCATCACTGTCGCTCTCCGGTTCGGAATTTATACAATTCTCGTCAAGTTCAACCGCTGGTTGCCGGAAAAGGCTACCAGGGTGGCAAACGTTTCCAGCATGGCTGCCGGGGGCGTCGCACTTTTAGCTCTGGTAGGAAACTTCCTGCTCACGAAGCATTAATACAGTGATTTTGCGGCAGTCAACCTGAGGTAGCTCGCTCGGGACTTTGACCGCATCAGTTTTTTTGATTTTGGGTTTGGAAACCGGTGGTCGTCAGCAACAGACACTTTTAGAGGACTAGAAAGTCATGGCAATTAGAACAATCCCGTCGCTGGTCGTAGGTCTTGGTGGCACCGGCAAGCGAGCGCTGACACACCTTAAGAGACGCATCTTCGACACTTACGGGCGTGAAGATTTGCCCTGGATTCGGATGCTGTCCATCGACACCGACAGTGCCGGCGTTAACAATCCCCCTGTTATCAGTCAGACGACCGGCGATTACATTAATCTCGGCAATACCGAGATGCGGGTCATCGACCAGAGCGACACGCCACAAGTGATTAGCAACCTGCATGCTCCGGAAAACAAGCATATTCTTGACTGGTATCCGGACCCGGATTTGAAAGTCGACTTTCCGAAGGCGGCCCGCGGTTCCGGCCAGGTGCGCATGTTCGGCAAAATCGGTCTATACAAAGGTGATAATCTGCACACCACTTATCGCTGGTTGCAGCAGGCGGCGCATGATGTGTCCGACCCGGCGTCGTGGGAGGATTTTCCCGGCTTTGAAGTAGATCAGAATTTGCAATTTGTCTATGTCATTTGCTCTTTGTGCGGTGGCACTGGCAGTGGCATGTTCCTCGACGTTGCCTATATGCTGCGCAAGATTTGCGGGGTCGATCCGTCAACAAGACGATTCATCGGTATGTTCGTGATGCCGGAAGTTTATGAACCTGTGGTTGAAAACGCCCACATCAAGCGAATTTATGCCAACGCTTATGCTGCTCTGCGCGAACTGGATTACTTGCTCAACAGCAATAAGCGTTCGTACAAGATTCGCGGGAAAGATCATACTTTCGTTGATTTCTCCGGCGACGTAACTCCGTTTGATTTCACGTTCCTTTTCAGTAATAAAAACCGCCGCGGCGCCGTCATCTCGCAAAGACAAGTCTCCGGAGACAAGCCGGTGGCGGTCGACGATCGTGTCGCACAATATATGTCGGAAACGATCATGACTGATGTTCTGTCTCCATTGACCGAACGCAGCGAATCTATTTTGAGCAATATTTTTACTTCTATCTCTGATCCGGAAACCGTTGAAGACCGCACTTTTCACAAGGCCTATTCATCGGTGGGAGTATCTTCGGTCAAAGTCCCGCCAATCAGTTATTTCGAAGGCATGATTGAATCTCGCCTCTGTAACTCGGCCATAGACTTCCTGCTCAGACCAGATCCTGAAGTTACGGAGAAGGCGCTGGCTAAGCAATTTTTCGCAGACCATCTTTCGAAGATTGAGGAAGAATTGATGCTCAAAAACAGTTTGAGCATGGACCCGGCGTACGGACGTTTTCTTTCTCGCCCATTCCATGAAGAGTTTCGTATCAACAGACCTGCCTGCGTCAATAAATTGAAACAGTGGGCTGATGCGGCTTTGGGTGAAGCGATTGATATCTCCAATCCTCTGGACGGCGAACAGCATTCGCTGACTGCACGTAAAAATACTCTTGAAACGGTGTCTGCCGAACTGGAAAAATCGTTCAAGATTTTTGCGGACGATCCAGAGCGCGGCTATGTTTTCTTATATGAATGGCTCGAGGAGCTGATTGCCAACTGTAAATCCAAACTGCATCAAGTGCCTCCAGTTCCGCAAGTGGAAGGTGATCCGACCAGGCAAGTCAAAGAAGCTATGGAATCACTGCAAAGAGTAAGCAATGACGTTCAGCTTCCCGTCCTGCGTGACACGCTTGAGGTGCTGCTGGAAAGGCTTTCCGACTATTACGATAGTCGTGGTCGCGCGTTGCGCACGCACCGTTTGATGACCGGTTTTTATGAAGAACTGAATAGTTGTTTCGAAAAACTACTGACCAAGGTCAAAGGTTTGGTTGAAAACATCAAAGTACTGGACGAAAGTCTGGGCGGTGAGTTCGACCAGAAGGTTGCAGATCTCGGTGACATGACGCAAGAGCGCGTTCTTATCGACAAGAATCTGATCGGGCGCAAAGAAGTCGAGAAATTCTGCGACAGTCTGCTTGCTCCCCTGTGGCATAAGGGCGACTGGAAAGCTGTTGTGCCTACTCTGTCCAGCGATGTGAAGGCGCTGATCGAAGCAGAGCTGAGTTATACGCTCATGCAGATTCAATTCGATTCTTCGCTCACAGATCAGGTCCGTAAGGAAAAAATCGAAGCCAGTCTGCGTGAATTTGTTCGCACGAAGCTTATGCCGCGCGTCTTCACTAAAGATCCCAAGACAGGCAGATGGAAAGAGCCCGCATACACGACCGCCGACGGCAGAAGTTTGCTGCTCGATTTCGGTGCGGAAAATCTACTGACACTCATGGTCCAACATTCCAATCCGCTCTGGTTCGTTCAAACTCACCAAATTGGCTCTGCCAGCCAGCCTGTGACATTCCTCGGATTGAACGGCATCAAGTTGCCAGAGGACATCGTCGGCGAAGTTCAGAAACACATTCCCAATTTCCGCACGACGGACATTGTGCTTTCCGACACTGAGCCTCGTGTGGTTGTGAAACAGTACGACCCGCTCTATTCGCTGGCTTCGTATGCCACTATCGGCGATTACGAAAACTATTACAGAAATACGGATCGCAAGTTGAATCCGATGCACACGGATGCGAAATTCGTACCGGAGCCCAACCCGTATCTGCAATGGCTGTCCTACAAGTCACCGGATCGTGTAACCATCAAAGTTTGCGACCGCGGTCACGATATCGGCGGCGTTGACGACGATACTCAATTCTGCCCGCATTGTTCGCTGGACGGAATGAAAACACTTATCGTCAAGGGCAAAATGTTGTGTCCTTTGTGCAGCCAGATTATCGACAAAGGCTCGCGTAAGTGCCCTGAATGTCGCGGTCTTGTTGAAGAACAAGAGGTCAAGGCTGGTCAAAGAAAAACCATTCCACCCGGCACATCGCTGGATCCGAAGAAAAACCTCTGCCCGGGTTGTGTAACTCTCGGCAAAGAAAATCCGGAAACAATGGTCATGAAGCAAGGCAGGGATGGTGCCGGCAAGAGCTTCTGCCCCACCTGCGGAGCAGTTTGGACAAATCTTTGTCCATATTGCAGCGCCGCATTAGAAAAACTGACAATGTGCACCAAAGGCAGTGACTCCTGCATCTTCGAATCACCGGAAATTCTTCTTTGCTGCGGTTGCAGCTGCCCGGTCACTCCGGATACAGACAGATGCCCGCGCTGCTTGAAAGAGCTTGATGAGTGCTCCCAGTGCAAAGCGGGCGGCAAGGAAAAACGCATGGTGCCGAAGGACGAAAAATGCCCAGAGCGCCATGGAGAGAAGGATAAAGTGGCAGCCTCGGTAGGAGCTTCATAAGCATGGCGCTTACATTTCACCTGCGAGATACAAACCCTGAAGTCGTGAAAGCCTGGAATCAGTTTTTCAGTCGAGGCGGTCGAGTCGAGATTAGTGAAGGCGACGTGATGGAGCTGGACACAACGGCCATCGTGACGCCGGCCAACAGCTTCGGAATCATGGAGGGCGGGCTGGGCGACTGCTTGAATAAAGTGAGCGCAGGTAAGCTGGAAACCAGAATTCGTAAGATGATTCAGGAGAAACACGCCGGTGAGATGCCTGTGGGGCAGGCTGAAATAATCAAGTCGG
>PNKB01000036.1 GCA_013997645.1 Cyanobacteria bacterium PR.3.49 | reverse complement strand
GATCACCGAGCAGCCTGAGCAATTCTTGCGCCATATCCTCCGGAGTTTTAACAACAAACAGCGCATCGCGCTCTTCTAGCAAGCGCGCGAAATCGCGCGTTTTTTCCAGGCGCGGACCGGATATCACAGGAACCTTGTATGTGTATGGCTCGAGCACATTATGCCCGCCGATTGGGGCAATAGTGCCACCGACAAACGCAACATCGGCAATTCCATAGAAGGTCGCCAGATGACCGATACTGTCGATCAAATAAACGTCCAATTCGTTTTTGAAACGCTCAGAGCGAGAATTCCGCAGCACGGAAAAACCGGCGCCTTTGATCAATTCTTCGGCGCGATCGAAACGCTGAGGATGCCTCGGCGCGATAATCAATCGGACAGTTTTGCCCGGCATCAGTTTGAGCAACTTCGTGTAAGCGCTGAGAATAAATGCCTCTTCGCCTTCATGTGTAGAGCCGGCGATAAAGACGAGTTCATCCTTCGCGAGCGACAAACTGTCTCTAAGCTTTTCAATGTCTGCCTGCGACTTTGCTTTCAGTCCATCACATTTGAGATTGCCCATCGTCTCTATGAGCACCTCACCGTCGCACAAATCGCGATAGCGTTCTGCTTCGTTGCTGGTTTGCGCACCGATGCAAGTGAGCATTTTTACATAGCGATGGAAAAACCATTTGATGCGTTTGTATGACTTGAAAGAACGCGGCGAAATTCTGCCGTTAACAATCACGACGGGCACGCCGCGCTCTTTGCACTGGGTGATTAGACCAGGCCACATCTCTGTTTCCACAATTACGAAAAGAGCCGGATTGATCGCATCAAGCCACGACTTTACCGAGAAATAAGTATCATAGGGGAAATAAATTACTTGTGCATAGTCGCCCACACGCTCGACAGCCAGCTGCTGCCCTGTGCCAGTGGTGGTGGAGACCACGACAGGACGACTGGGATACTTGTCGTGAACGGCGTTGATGAGCGGTAAAGCAGCATTGAACTCGCCGACGGAAACGGAGTGGAACCAGATTGGCTTGACTATGCTCGCCTTCAGCCGCTTGCGCACTTCATCCGGCACAAAGCCGAGCTTCTGGCTGACGCCAAACCTGGCTTTACTGCTGAAAATCAGCACTGGCCAGACGAACAGCAAAAGCAGAGTAATACCGATGTAATAGAGCGCAGTCACTGGAGTGCAGTCTACCTGCGCGACTGACTATCTGCCAGAGCAAGTGATTAATAGTGAAGAGCGGTTTACAAGTGGAGGCTTCAGGCGGCAATATTCGACCCGCTCGAGTTCAATCGCGTGATCGACCCGCCCATTGCAAAAATCAGGCAGGCAACCAGGTAAAGCACCGCCGAGACAGCAAGAATGGCATTAATGCCAATCTGCTGGCCGACAAAAACGAAAACCGCCGAACCGAGGGCATTAAAAGCCGAACTAACACCCCACATCCAGGGCACCAGATTGGCATTCGAGCGTTTCACGGCCTCCATACCCAGAGAGACCGGAATACCGGTTATCACCGACATTGCAAAAGTAATCAGTGCGCATACCGTGACCCGAGCCTCGAATGACAGCGCCATCATTGAAGTAAGCGTTTGCGACAAGAACGCGAATGCAGCCAAAAGCATGATGCAGAGCACTGCTCCTGCGGCAATAAAAGAAGTGCGCTTCATAGGAACGAGCCCGGAGATAAAAGAGCCCAGAGAATAGCCGCCCAAAACCGCCACCAGTACTACAGCCAGCGAATACACCGGTCCGCCCACGAAAATTGAAAATAGCTGGATGATCGTTACTTCAAAAAGGAGAAAGGCAAAACCGCTGATGGCAAAGAAGGCAAGATTAGCGGCGATATCTCCAGTCAGCTTTTTGGATGCCAGCTTCGTCAGCGGCGCAAAGGAGAGAATTAGCGCCAGTGCCAGTGTTATATACACTGTCAGCATGGTTTCGGAAACCCAGCGGTAAGAGCCGACAATACTCTGGCTGCGTGCAATTTGATAAAAATAAGGCTTGTCGTCGGTGGCCGGATGAACTTTGAAAACGTACTTGTCCAGAAGATTCTTGCGTTCATCAGGTGTGGCATAAGCCAGTTGCTGATAGATGATCTCCTCTTTGGCCACTCCGTTCGTCAGAGCATCTTTATTACCCGGATCGAAAACGAGAGCATTGCCGTTGTCTTTGCACCACTGCCTGATTCGCTCCAGCTCCTGCTCTGTGAAAGGGGTCGGTTTTAAAATCGTGTCCGTCCACTCGTTGCCGATTACGACAACGTGTTGCCAGGGCTTTTCAATGCCAATGCTGGTCAAAAATTCGAGATAGGTGACGAACATGCGCAAACCCAGCTGCGGCGGCTGAAAGCGCCAATGCGTCAGAGACAAAAGTCCCTCGGGTTTGAGCATTTTGAAATAACTGCGCACCGCATCTATCGTGTAGAGATAATTGTCGGAATTGGCCAGAGCGCCCGAGGCGACCGCAGTCAGAGTATCTACGCCACTGGCTTGAATGATGTCGTAAGAGTGCTCCTTTTGCATCGATGCGAAATGGCGAGCTTCTTTGTTGTAGATAGTCACACTCGTCTTATCCGTCCCCTTGAGCCAGGGCTGATAACGAGCCGCTTCAGGGTCTCCTTCTCCAAGGAGTAAATGCTTGTAGGTGGCAGGGTTCAATTCCAAAACTGAAACTTTAGGCACACCAAAATACTTGGCGATTATGATATCGATGCCGCCGCCACCGCCGATGACCAGGACGTCTTTCGCCTCCGGCTTCAAAATATATGGGCTGGCCCACAAGATGTTTTTGAAGAAAGAGTGTTCCTTAATTTCGCCATTGGCAGCGAATTGCCGCGTCGGAGCACTGCCGTCGACAATAACAAGCCGACCCTCCATTTTGGGACGATCCGGCTTGAGAAGATAGCCATATAAGAGGATGTAGTTATTGGTAAGAGTAGTGCCTGATGCATCGATGCGCGCCAAAGGATTCCAGTAAGTTTGCTGAATGCCGTGAAACTCATCTTTAAATGAATTTCTGAGGTCCGGCTCTTTGCTGGAACGAATATCAAATCCATATTTTTTCAAAGCCCAGCCCGGATAGGCGAAGAGCAGAGCAGTAGCGACTAGAAATGCAGCCGACCACCCACCTACTGTTGCAGAAGGAAGCTTATTTGACGCTTTCTGAAACGAGAGAAAGCCTAAAAATCCGAACGCAGAGGCGGCAGCGATGGCACCATATCCGCCCAGAGACTCCAACATGAAAGGAGTAAGAGCCGCTGCTATTGCGGCTGCAGCCAGATCAAAGAAATAAACGCGCGTAGCAGGAATGCTGCTGTTTGCCAACACTCGATTGATGCACAAACCAGCAAAGAAAAATGGGAAAGCAAAAATGACGAAGTAGAGGGCCAAAGAAAAGAGGCGCACAATCGGGTTGAGCTGCGGATTGTAAGGGTCTAACGGCAGCCAGCAGAAAAGCAGAATCGACGCCGTCAGGAGCACCGAATATAGTGCTGCCTCCCTGGCTGCGCTGTGCCACTGCGCACTGTCATCTTGACTGGATGCTTCGAGGCCGGATTCGATTGCAGTGGCAGAGTCAGCCTCTGTGGCACTCTTCGATTGCTTCAAGTATAGAAAAGTACCGGCAGCACCAAAACTGAGAATCACAGTTGTGATGATCAAATTGATGAAGTGATAAAAAACTTTGTAGCCGATAAACTTCGTCAGAATTATCTCGACGCTCATGGTCGAGGCGGCGATTGAGCACAGCCCGCAAAGAATCCAGAACTTGTTGTTGGCGCTACTTGGCATTAAGTCCCTGAAAACACTGACGCTAAGGGTTAGTCAATTGTAGACTATTAAGATCACGTTTGCATGTGCTTTTCATGTGGTTTGATGGAAGAGTGAAACTTCTTCCGCCTCGTTTAAGAATCCAGTCCGGCGCTGCAATATGCGCCATCTTTCTTGCTGCTTGCACTGCCGCTCGGTCCGTATCAGCCCAATCGAACCAGGAAAGTGCTTATCAAAAGGAACTGGTGGCAATAAGCAAGCAAATTGCCAAGCAACCCAGAAATTTTGAATTGCTGCATCGCCGGGCATTTCTCTATATCAAGTTGGAACGCAACAAAGATGCATTGATTGACGGTGTGCAGATGCTAAAGCTTGAGCCAAAAAATGTTCGCGCCATCAATACTCTGGCCTGGGCATACAACAATCTCAGTCAATACGACGAATCCCTCAAGCTAGCGGATAAAGCAATCGCGATCGATCCCAAACATTACGCGGCTTATTTCAATCGCGGCATTTCCTTGTACAACAAATCCGACTATAAAGGCGCAATCAAGAGTTATGACAAAGTGCTCGAATTAAATCCAAAATATGCAGACGCTTATTTCGAGCGCGCTTGCTGCCATGAAATGCTGCAAAATTATTCAAAAGTAGTGGAAGATTCGGATGCCTGTGTCAAGCTCAATCCGCGCAGGGCCAGAGCCTATAACATGCGCGGATACGGGCATTTGAAACAAGCAGAATACAAAGACGCAATTCGTGATTTCGAAACTGCCTATCAACTCGATCCTAAATTCGCAGCCGCTCTGAAAAACATCGGCTGGGCGTATGACGAGCAAGAAGAATATAAAACGGCAATCGGATACTACACAAAAGCGATCAAGCTCGATCCGAATTTTTCCGATGCTTACGAACGCCGCGGTTATTCCAAAAACAATATAGATGACTACAAAGGGGCGATCGAGGATACGACTGCAGCAATCAAGCTTGCTCCCCGCGATTCATGGCCTTACGATTGCCGCGGATTTGCCAAAAGGATGCTCGGAGACTCGAAGGGCGCGGAAGCAGATTTTACTGAGTCGCTAAAACTCGAGCCCGATTGCGTATGGACGCTGGCCAATCGCAGCCATGCCAGATTTGCTCAAGGCAAACTTCGAGGCGCCTTGGAAGACTTTCTTGATGCAAACAGATTGCAAAAGAAGGAATCAAGCAAAGAGATTGCCGACATCGGTCAAAAGCTCATGCAAGAGCAGAAAAAAGCGACAAAGAAAATTATGGACTCGGTGCTGAATCCGAAGAAATAGTCGGATTGAACCATGACCAGCTCTTAGAGCAAGTCCAGAGCACCCACATCGACAGCCATTTGCAAGTCTTGCGGCATGCGTTTGGCTCGCAAGAAGCCGCCGATTAATTTGCGCCCTTGCTCGCCGGCTAGATTTTTGATGATCAGGTGAAAACGAAACTTGTTGCGCAAACGCTCAATTATGCATGGCGCCGGTCCCAGGATTTTGACGTCGTTCAGTCCGATGGACTCTTCCAGTTGATGCCCGATTTCCTCTGCCAATCGCTCACACGCCGACTCGGCAGCGACAGGATCTGCACCCGCTACAACCACACGGATAATCTGGCTGTAAGGCGGATACTGGAATAGCTCGCGAGATTCTAATTCGCTGCCGGCAAACATTTTATAGTTGTGGGATTGCGCCCAGGCGATAGCAGGCATGTCACAGTTATAGCTTTGAAAAATCACGGCTCCCGGGTGCTTTCCTCTGCCGGCCCGCCCGGATACCTGCGTCAAAAGCTGAAAGCCGCGTTCCATGGAGCGGTAATCCGGCATGTTAAATGCAGCATCGGCGGCCAGTACGCCGACAAGAGTGACACGCTCGATATCCAGCCCTTTTGCCACCATCTGGGTGCCGATCAGAATGTCCGCTTCTCCTGAGGCGAATTTCGACAAAAGCTGCTCGTGGGCTCCTTTTGTCTGCGCGACATCACTGTCCAGACGAATCACTTTGGCATCAGGAAAACGTTCGAGGACTTCTTCTTCTACGCGCTGAGTGCCCAGCCCATATTGTTTGATGAATGGACCCTTGCACGATGGACAGAGCTTTAATCCTGAAAGAGTAAAAGCGCAGTGGTGGCACGCCATGTAACCTTCGGACTGCCCGAGCTTCTGGTGGTAGACCATAGACACGCTGCAGTTTTTGCAGCGCACTACAAATCCGCAAGCGCGGCAAAAAACATGGTTGGCATAGCCGCGCCTGTTGATGAGAAGAATCACCTGCTCTTCTGCCTCAAGACGCTGTTGTACCGCGCCTGCCAGCACATAAGAAAAAATGCTGCGATTGCCGTCGGAGAATTCCTGGCGCATATCGACAATGTTCACCGCCGGCAGTGCTTGTTTAAAAACTCGCTCAGGCAATTCTAAAATTCTTTGCTCTTCAAGAGCGCGTTTATAAGTTCCGACATCAGGAGTGGCACTGCCCAAAAGCAAGAGTGCGCCTTCTCTTTCCGCTCGCTCTTCGGCGATCTCGCGAGCGTGATAGCGAGGAGCAGGACTGGATTGTTTGTAACTTCCGTCATGTTCTTCATCAAGAACAATCAACCCCAGATTGGGCATATGCACAAGGATGGCGGAGCGGGCTCCCAGTAAAACTTTTACATCACCGGATTTGATCCGGCGCCAGGTATCGTAACGCTCACCCTGACTGAGAGCACTGTGCCAGACTGCTACATTGCCGCCGAATCTGGTCTTTAAGAGCCTGGAAAGCTGTGGTGTCAAACTAATTTCCGGCACCAAAAGCAGTGCAGTTCGACCGCGCTCCAGGCACTCTTCCATTAGACGAATGTAGATTTCCGTTTTGCCTGAACCCGTTACACCATGCAACAGCCACGGTCTGGAATTGGCATTTTTTAGGCCCTCGCCGGGTTTGGAATTATCTCTTTCGACCAGTCGAATATTGCCGTCCAGACAATCTTCCAGCGACTGTTTTAACGAATGGAAAACCTTTTCTTGCTGCTCGGTAAGTGAGATTGCACCGCGAGCTTTTGACTCGACCGTAGCAACACCCGCCATCGGATCGCGCACCAGCTCTTCATCCAATATAATGACGATGCCATCTTCAGCCAATTTTTTCACGGTACCGTGGGTGGTTCGGGCTTCCTCGAGCAATTGCTTCAGAGGCATCTGACCGCCGACACGATTCAAGACTGCGACCACTTCTTTTTGACGAGCGGTTTTTGCATCACCGCTGCCGAGCGCAACGCACTTCTGTGTTTTCGGTTGAGCTCCGGCTTCGGTTTCGGAGGATACGGCGACGACATTTTCCTGTCGCAAAAGAGTAATAGCCTTGAAAAATTGTCCCTGGCTTAACTTGGTCTTCTTCTGAAAACGCTGTTTGGCTGCACTGACGGACAAAACTCCGCTTTTCGACTCTTTTAGAACCTCGACTACAGCTCGTGCACTCTTATCTCTGTAGAAAGGGAGCATTTCGAAAGGCACAATAGCGAAAGCCGCCTCATTCAGCGTTATTACGCGCTTTGTTTTTGGTGCGGCAATGGAGGGGATAGCCGCTTGTATCACACCAGATATATTGCAGAGATAGAAATCAGCTATCCAGTGAAGCAAGCCCACGTAATTGGCATCGAAAGCCGGCTCGGGAACAAGAATGTCGGATATTTCCTTAAAGCTGACATTCCCTTCTCTATAAATTTCGGGAGTATGAGTGAGCGAAACGACATAGCCGGCCACCATCCCTTGCGCACCGAACGGCACCAGGACCTGGGCGCCGACGAAGGCGTCGGCTTTGAAGTGCTCGGGCACTTTATAGGTAAAGAGACGATCCTTCAGGTCGCGAATTTGTACATCTAAAGCAACGCTCGCGTAAAGCGGCGCCGTATCTATGCCCGGCTGAGCTTCTACACTGGCAGGCTTGTTGCCGGTCAATCTAAATCGCCGTCCTTGAAAAAGTCTTTTCTCAAATGAGTATAGAGGTGATGGCACTGGGACGCTCTCCCTTTGAGACCTTGCTTTTCCTTAAAACGTAAACCGGCATCAAAAAGTTCAAATCTCCGCCCTTGCAAAGCGGAGATTTAATGACAAGGAAGCAGCAATTAAGCGTTCAATCCGAGCATAAGCCGTACAGGGCGGCTTGCTCCAGCTAAGCGCCTATCACGTATTTTTTCCAGGCGTACTCGCCGGAAACGGAGTGTTTGGAAATCTCGAAATGCACATGGCTTTGAGGACGACGAGGCGCACAAAGCAGAGGCATTCCGGCCTCTTTGGGAGTGCGATCACCCTTCTTGACGTTGCACTTCAAGCAAGCAGCCACGACATTCTCCCAGTTGTCCGTCCCGCCTTTTGAGCGAGGGATGATATGGTCGATCGTCAGGTCGTGCCGCTTCTCACTGCAATACTGGCACGTATAAGAATCCCGGTGCAAAACGTTGCGCCGGGACAGACTGATCTCTTTATACGGAATCTTGATGTAACTTCGTAGTCGAATCACAGTCGGTAACGGGAAGTCTGCGTAAACAATTTTGCCGTTGTCCTCGATTTGCTCAGCTTTTCCTTTGAGCAGGAGGACAACAGCACGTCTCCACGTACAGATGTTTAGAGGCTCATACGAAGCATTAAGTACTAAAACCTTAGACAAGACCGCTCCTCATGCTACTTAGCATTTGTTTACGTAGAAACATTATAACGATCACATCCCCAAATTGTCCATAAATAGGTATTTCGAGGATTTCGTGTTAGAATTGGAGACTTGTCTGTTCCGAGCGAACAGAGCAACTGGTCACGGCTTGCAGCGTTTGCAGAGTATCTGCACCACAAGTTTCCGACCCAGGAAGTTTTCTGTTTGGAGCGTCATCCACTCAATGGGGGACGGTTTCAAACATAAACACTTTCGGTATCTACTGCGGTGCCATGGGTTAATAAGTGATCTCGAAATCAATTCGATATACAAGCAGTCATACCCCCTCGCTAGTACTCACATTGAAATAGGAGCATGAGTCAGCCTTGTCAGTAGCATCAATGAGACAACTGTTGGAAGCCGGGGTCCACTTCGGACATCAAACCCGCCGCTGGAATCCTAAAATGCGCCCGTACATTTACGGCGAACGCAACGGGATCTACATTATCGACCTAGAGCAGACCACTCGTGCGCTCGACAAAGCTTGCGAATTTTTGCGAAAGATCGCTTCTGAAAAGAAGAATATCGTCTTCGTCGGCACGAAAAAACAAGCCGCCGACATCATCGAAGAAGAAGCGAAGCGCTGCGGAGCGCACTATGTAAACCGTCGTTGGTTGGGCGGCATGCTCACCAATTTTGAAACTATTCGTCTGCGCATCAACCGCTTGAAAGAGCTGGAAGAAATGCGTGACACCGGCGACTTCTACCGCCGTCCCAAGAAAGAATTGGCAGTTCTCAACCGCGAACTGTTCAAGCTCGAAAAGTCTCTTGGTGGCATCAAGAATATGCGCGGTCGCCCGGACGTTCTTTTCGTCATCGACCAGAAGCGTGAAGACATCGCTGTTGCTGAAGCCAAGAAAATCGGCATCACCGTAGTCGGTATCATCGACACCAACTGCGATCCCGATGGCATCGACTATGTCATCCCGGGCAACGACGATTCGATTCGCTCGATCAAGTTGATCATGACCAAAGTTGCCGATTCCATTCTGGAAGGCAAGCAAGGTCAAGCTCACACCTTCGAGGAAGAAAAAGCTCTCGTCAAGGCAGAAGAAGAAGAGACCAAGGTCCATGCCGTCGTCGGCGCCAACACAGCTGCTGTTGCCGAGGATCTCGAAGAGGCCCTCACCGAAGACGCAGAAGCCTAATAGCGCTTGCTGGTGTTCTTATAAGTACTCAAAGGCAAGCTGCACAACCATCGCGGCCTGCCACAAGTGAATATTGCGAGGAGAAATATGGTCATGGTAGACATTTCGGCTCAAATGGTAAAAGAGCTAAGAGACAAATCAGGCGCTGCAATGATGGATTGCAAAAAAGCCCTGGTCGAAGCCAGCGGCGATTCCGAAAAGGCTTTTGAAATCCTTCGCCAGAAAGGCGTTGCCACCGCCAACAAGAAATCGTCCCGCACCGCGTCCGAAGGTCTGGTCGTAGGTCAGATCTCCAAAGACGGCAAATCCGGAGCACTCATCGAAGTCAACTGCGAAACAGACTTCGTCGCTCGCAACGAAGAATTCGTTCAGTTGACCAAAGAGCTCGCCGAAGTAGCGCTTTCCACCAAGTCCGCCTCGGTTGATGCTCTCAACAAGCAACCAATCAAGAGCACTACAGTTGCCGACCATGTCACCGCCACCATTGCCAAGACCGGCGAAAACATCATCATCCGCCGCGCCGCACTGGAAGACCTAGGCGGCAAGGAAGGCGTGATTGGCATGTATGTTCACGCTCTGGGCGGCAAAATGGGCGCCCTTGTCACTATCGAAGCCGATAAGAAAATCGACGCCGAAAAAGGCGCCGCTCTGGGCAGAGATATCGCAATGCATATCGTTTCGGCCAAGCCTCAATATGTCAGCAAGAATGACATTCCTGCAGAGACCATCGAAAACGAGCGCCGTATTGAAGCCGGCAAGCAGGATTTGCAAGACAAAAAGCCGGAAATGCGCGAAAAAATCGTGCAAGGTCGTATCGACAAGATTTTTGCCGAACGCTGCCTCAACGAACAGCAATTCGTCAAAGATCCGACTCAAACCGTTATTAAGCATCTCGCTCAAAGCGGCACAGAGCTGGGCGCCAAACTGGAAGTTAAGAGCTTCTCGCTCTTCATTCTCGGCGAAACCCAGTCTGATTCCAGCGAAGCCGGCGACGAGTAAATCCTCGCCAGTCGCTGTTAAGTCCAAATTATCGAAAGGGCGGCGCCATGCGTCGTCCTTTTAGTTTGCCCTGGTTTCGCAACTAATGAGACTGCATGTGTGGAAGGCGCTATGCGGGTTGCGGTATGATCTGCTGTTAAATTCAAAAGCATATACCGAGCAAATCGAGGTTGCCAAGCCAGCATGTCAGGCACAAAGGAATCCGTATTAGTGAACACCCAGACCGGAGCCAAAGGCAAAGAGCCAATGTACAAGCGCATTCTGCTCAAGTTGAGCGGAGAGGCTTTGATGGGCACCGAGAAATTCGGCATCGCACCTGATGTCATCGGACCAATTGCCGATGAAATTATTGCCGCACAGCAGCTCGGCATACAGATTGCCATCGTAGTGGGCGGAGGCAATATCTTCCGCGGTGTGACAGGCAGCGCCTGGGGCATGGACAAAGCGGCAGCAGACTACGTAGGGATGCTGGCTACTGTGATGAACTGCCTCATCCTGCAAGAAGTTCTCAAATCAAAAGGAGCGGCAGTGCGCGCCATGACCGCGATTGCCATGCCTTCTATCGCAGAGCCTTTCATCAGGCTGCGCGCTATCCGTCATCTGGAAAAAGGACGCATCGTAATTTTCGGCGGCGGGACAGGCAATCCTCACGTCACAACCGATACTGCCGCCGCGCTCAGGGCCGCTGAAATCAAAGCCGATTCGGTATTGATGGCTAAAAATGGTGTCGACGGTGTCTATGATGACGACCCGAGAAAAAATCCGCACGCCAAGAAAATCGAGCGCATCAGTTTTGAAGACTTGATCAGGCAGGGTCTAAAAGTCATGGACCCGGCCGCAGTATCTATTTGCAAGGATGAATATATTCCCATCGTTGTTTTCGATTTTGCAAAATCAGGCAGTATCGAACGCATCGTTATGGGCGAAAAAGTGGGAACACTGATCGGCACTCGCGTTGGAGGAGCAAAATGAGTACTGCTACTGAAGTACTGGCATCTGCTGAAGAGCGGATGAAAAAAGCAATCGCAAATCTGCAAAAGGAATTCTCCACCATTCGCACAGGGCGCGCCAATCCGGCGATCCTCGACCGAGTGGAAGTGGAGTATTACGGCAGTCCGACACCGCTCAAGAGCTTGGCAAACATCTCTGTTCCGGACGGACGCTCCCTTTTGATCCAACCGTTCGACAAGAATGTAGTCAAAGATATCGAGCAAGCAATTCACAAGTCGGGACTGGGTCTGACACCCAACTCAGATGGCACAGTCGTCAGAATCACGATTCCTGTGCTTACCGAAGAACGCCGCAAAGACCTCACCAAATCTGTGAAAAAGTTCGGCGAAGAGGCGAGAGTTTCGGTGCGCAACATCCGTCGCGATGGTGCGGATGAATTGAAAAAACTGAAGGGCACCGGACTTTCAGAAGACGACATGAAGCGTCAAGAAGAGAGTCTGCAAAAGTTGACCGACAAATATGTCAAAGAAATAGACAAGCAAGTCCATGACAAAGAACAAGAAGTCATGGAAGTTTAAGTCTGGGAGGTATCTCTGAATGTGTGGAATAGTGGGCTATCTAGGACCGGCCAAAGCCGCTCCGGTACTTCTTTCCGAACTGCGATGCCTGGAGTATCGCGGTTATGATTCGGCAGGCGTCGCCATCATTCAAGATGGTGAATTGAGCGTGCTCAAAGCGGCCGGCAAGTTGAACAATTTGGAAAAATTGATCACCGATAACAAACCGACCGCAACGGTCGGCATCGGTCACACCCGCTGGGCTACGCACGGCGTGCCCAACGATCAAAACGCCCATCCGCATCTGGATGCCTCGAAGACAATTGCCGTCGTGCACAACGGCATCATCGAGAATTACGAAGAATTGAAAGACGAGCTGATCAAAGATGGCTACGCTTTCGAGTCCGACACAGACACGGAAGTAATCGCTCACCTCATCTCGAAAGTGTACGAGACAGAAAAAGACATGCTCAAGGCAATCTTCAAAACGGTTGGCCTTTTGCGTGGCGCGTATGCCCTCGGTGTCGTCAGCCAAAAGCATCCGGACAAAATCTACGCGATCAATCAACATTACTCATTGAGCGTGGGTCTGGGCAACAACGAGAGCTTCCTCGCCTCGGACAGCATGGCTGTTCGCCAGTACACCAACAAAGTAGTTCGCCTCGAACAGAGTGAAATTGCAGAAATCACAAAAGAAGGTGTTCGCCTCTTTGCCTTTGACGGCAAAGAAGTGAAGCGCCGCCCGATGTCGCTCGACTCCAATCCTTATGTCATCGACAAGGGCGGATACAAACACTTTTTGCTCAAAGAAATTCACGAGCAACCGCTGGTTTTGCGCCAGACCTTGGCAAAATACCTGGTGCATCCGACCAAGCCTGTCAGCTTCATTCCGCATATCACCCCCAATTCCAATGGTGCCGCCACCAACAACGAAGAGGAAAACCAACTCAGCAAGAGTTACGGTGTTCATCTCACCGAAATGGAATTGAAGGGTATCGACCGCATTCAAGTAGTTGCCTGCGGAACCGCTTATCATGCCAGTCTCGTCGGCAAATTGATCATCGAACAATTGTGCAATTTGCCGGTGTCGGTTGATATCGCATCCGAAATTCGCGGCAGAAGATTGATGGTCAACGAGAGCAGTCTCACAATTGCCGTGAGCCAATCAGGTGAAACAGCAGATACACTGGCAGCCCTGGAAGAGGCCAAGAAACTCGGCTCCTTCACTCTCGGCATCACCAATCGCCCCGATTCGCATTTGTCGCAAATCACTCCCAATTTGATTGTCACCGAATGCGGTATCGAAGTTTCGGTTGCGGCAACCAAGACATATCTTGCGCAATTGACGT
Source organism: Cyanobacteria bacterium PR.3.49 (assembly GCA_013997645.1). Classification (GTDB taxonomy): domain Bacteria; phylum Cyanobacteriota; class Vampirovibrionia; order Obscuribacterales; family Obscuribacteraceae; genus QKMZ01. Next base: position 20,557 of record PNKB01000036.1, on the reverse strand, counting down.
CTTTCTATCTGCTGGGCATCTACCTGGCCGAGGCACGTGGCGCAATAACCACTGAGCATGCCAGAAAGCTCAAATCAGACTTGAATGCAATTCCGACTTTGTTGGAACAAATTCTTGCCAAAGAAAACGAAATTCGTCTCGCGTCACTCAAATACGCAGATGCGCACGATGTTGTTTTCATCGGACGCGGTTTCAACTATCCGACTGCACTGGAAGGCGCGTTGAAACTGAAAGAACTCAGCTACATCCACGCCTCAGGCTATGCAGCAGGCGAATTGAAGCACGGACCGATTGCTGTGCTCGACTCGAAGGTGCCGGTCGTCACTGTACTTGTTCCTGGTGTCGTCTACGAGAAGACATTGTCCAACGCGCAGGAAGCCAGAGCGCGTAACGCTCAAATGATTGCTGTAGCGGTAGAAGGCGATGAGCAAGCGGCAAGGACATTCGACACAGTGCTCAGCATTCCAGCTGTCGATGAGTTCTTCAGCCCACTTTTGACCGTGGTGCCGATGCAATTGATGTCTTATTTCATTGCCGATTACCTTGGCAAAGACGTCGATCAACCGCGCAACCTGGCCAAATCGGTGACTGTCGAATAGTCGATTGGCGGCAAAAGAAAAAACGGCTGGTCAGGGAATATAAAGCTTGTTACCTGACCAGGTGAAGCTCATGCCCGACGAAACTGACAAGGTTAACTCGGAATCCGGTTCAGACCTTAAACAGGACTTGCTGCGGCAAATCAGGCAGAAGATTGCCCCGGAAGATGAGACGGCCGGGCTCACGCTCAGTCAGGGCACGCCGCTGGAGAATTTGAGTTCCTCCGACAGCGTCAAGCTTGCGAAGGCAAAAGGCATCGCCTTGCGCAAAATGATATTCATGATTTCAACCGCGCACGGCGGTTTGATTCTTGGCATAGCCATCTCTACGACTGTTTCCTTGACTTTTCTTTTGCACTTAAACCCTCTGCTTGCCTTTGCTGGTTCTTTGGTCGCCGGGGCGATTTTTTCGCTGGTCATATCACCTATCGATGAACTGTGGAATTCCGCTCTCTCCAATGCCTGCCAGCAAGTCGGGCTCTGGAAAGTTTCGGATCAACTTTCGCGCGACGGCGTAGACGACCCGATTAAGGAAATTCTTGCCGGCCGCTATCCGGCAAATGCAGGGCTTGGTTTGGCGCTAAAGGCAAGCCAATTGCAGCTTCTCAATATTCGCAAAGGCGATTTGAACACCGCAGTGAAGTACGGCGAGTATTTGTACAAAAATTCGATTGGAGATAAGGACGGGCATTCCTACCAGGCTTCGACCTTAGGTTCGCTGTGCATTGAGATGGGCAATTTCGAAAGAGGTTTCAGCCTGCTGGGCGAGTGTCTGGACGAGTTGGAACAAGCTGACCGCCAGGATTCTCCAGCTTACATCACGGGACTATTGGGCATGGTGCACGGTGCTATCGAGTTGGAGCGTATTGAAGAAGCGGAAAAATATCTGCGTCGACTCGATAAAGCAATTGACCTTTCGCACTCGACCCGCAGTGCAAATCGCACCGATCGCTGGGTGAGGCAAGATATCGGCGGCAGCTACAGCATTGAGCAAACATTTCAAATCTTTTTCAATGCGCGCCTCAAGGAATTGAAGGACGACCCTGACGCCGAGCAAGATTACTTGTCCGCGCTCGAATCAGCCAAACGTCCGGATATACAACGCACCGTCGTGCTTCTCTATCCGGACATTCTCACTTGCTTCGCCAATCAAAGACTGAAAAGAGAAGCCTACGACCAAGCCGCTAAGTTAGCTTCCGAAGCCCGGAGCTATTATGAATCCAAAACGGAAAACCGCGGCTTGGATTACTGGAAGGCTCGATTGGCTGTAGCATATGCGGCCTTCAAAAAGGGCAGACCTGTGACTGAAGAGTTTGAAGAAGGGCTTCGAGTGCTAAAAGATTGCATCGCCGAATTGCATCCCTTCGTCGCCACCACATATCTCTGGCTGGGAGAATCTCAGGCCAAAGAGGGCAACATTGAGAAAGCTCTATCAAGCTTCAATCACGCCCTTAGAATAAGAAAACAGCTCTTTAGCGAAAGCAGCCGTGGCGTGAAGGAAGCAGCGAGTGCACTGGGCTCCTTGCCGCCTGCTTGAATCGAATCCCGCCGATCTTTGCCCGGCGCGGATTCCCGGTATTTGAACAGGCTGCAGCACCCCCTTGACGGGCAGAGTTAAGCTTCATATAGTGAGTCTTATTAGATCTATAGCTTTAGGTCTAAGACGCGCATATTATGTTCCCCATGAGGGTATAACGCCCCTAATAGGCGTGAGGCTGCGAGGAGTTCGTTATGGCTTTCGACAAAAACATGGTAATGACGGATTCCCAGTTCAAGATCGATTTCAAGGATATGGAAATCCAGATGCTTGACTGTCCGCGCTGCGGGCACTCGAATCCCAGACAGCCGCGCACTGTTTGCGAGCATTGCTCCCACTTTATCCCGCATGAGGAAGCACGCCAGGACTGGACACCGACCAAGAAGTCGGCAGCCGAACTTTACGGCATCGACGTCGAGGAAGTGAGCGCACGCAAAGAATTGCGACTGAAGGCGGGTCGGGCCAATTTCGGGTGGGTAATTCACGCGCGCCGGTTGGGAATGATACTGGTCACCGTCGCAGCCGCAATGACAGCCTACGCTTTCGGTTTGAAGCTTTACCTGGGCGATGCAGGATTCAAGCAATTCGATAACCGCCTCAACCAAAACATGGGCGCTATCAACAGATTCATGAAAAGGCTGAAATAGCTTTTCGGCCGTTGCAATAACTAAGGTCCGAAGATGGCGCAGTTGGTCAGTCGCGATCTGACTCTTTGCACACCCATCTCGGAAACCTTCGTGTCCCTGAGTTCAAGATGTTCAAGGCTTTCCAGTTGCTCCAGGAAAGTCAAACCGGAGTCGGTCAGTTTTGTGCCGCAAAGAAACAGCACTTTCAGAGACTTCAAATTCGCTATCTTGGAAAGCGCGGGGTCACCAAGTATGGTGTCATTCAAATAAAGCTCTTCCAGATTCTCAACTTTCTCGAGCATGGATATTGCTTGGTCGCTTATTTTGGCTGACGACAAGTCCAGCTTGCGCAGCGACTTACAGCCGACCAAGTGCTTGATTCCTTCATCCGTAATCTGTGACGGCAGATGCAAGCGAGACAGTTTTTTCAATGCCGGCAAATTTGCCAGACCAGCATCTGTGATACGCGTAGATTTCAAAATCAGATTCTCGATACCGGGACAAGGAGCAATTGCCGCCAGTTCGCTGTCAGCCAATTCAGCACCGGTCAGCCAGAGCGTGCTGAGCGTGGCAAGTGGAGCCAGTCCCGCCAATTCCATCGCCCGAACCTTAAGAAAGTCCAGACGCAGCTCTCTTAAATCATTGACGTAGCTCAACCACTTGAGTGTGCTCTCTGAAAAATAGCTGGTGGAGAGGTCCACCGATTGCAAATGCTGAAGACCGTCTTTGACCGCATCATTGATCGTCGTAGCATCCAGATTGCGCAATGCTATGCCGAGCATGCGACCTTCAGGCACTGACAATTCACGGTCGCCCTGCGCTTCTCCAACCCACAGCCTCATATGAGGAAAAACACTGTCGGAAGTATAAAGACTTCCGAGCGACGCACGGGGCGGAAACTTAATCATCAACGCTTTAGTCACGAAATGAGTGTAACATCGTTTGCAATCATGAAAACCTCTCGTTTGCCGTTGTTAAGTTGAGTTTTGTAGCAAGTTGGCTGCAAACCGTGGTCAATGCCCATAACGCTGTTTGCGCAAGGCTTCCAGCTCACGCTTGATCTCCTCGCAGTTGGCATAGCGATAGGCTGAGTCGGTGGCGGTCGCCTTCGCAACGATGGCGTCAATTTCGTCGCTGACATCTCCTCTTACGGACTTGACGCGAGAAACGGAAATTGGCTCTGGATCAGTACCTGTAAGAATGAAAAACAGTGTTGCACCCATAGCATAAATATCGCTCTGGGGCGCAGTCTCGCCTCGAAACTGCTCGGGTGGAATATAGGAATGCTTGCCCACGACGGTGTGCGTAGACATAGCCTCGAGATGTTGCGCCACATTGAAATCAATCAATTTCAAAATGTCGCCATGAGCGACCATCAAATTGTCCGGAGTAAAATCGCGGTGCACCACCTGTGGTTTGCGATTATGCAGGAAGCTCAAAATCGCAGTCATTTGCAAGGCAAAGCTGAGTGCGTCCACCTCCTTGAAAGGACCGTCTTGCTCAACTTGTTGTTTGAGAGTAAGACCTTTGATCTGCTCCAAAACCAAATAAGCACGTTCATCTTCAACAAAAAAATCGAGCAATTTCACAATGTTTGGATGCTCAAGGTCTTGCAATATTTTCGACTCGCTCTGTATGTTTGCTAAAACACGCTTGCGCACCTTCACACCGGCGTATGAAGGCAATACGAATTCTTTTAGAACCACCGGTCTGTCCAGCGACATTTCGCGCTGAATTGCCGAGTAAACAACCGCCTGCCCTCCCGAGCCAATCGGAAACAACACTTCATACCGCCCGTGATTGACGAGAGTGCCTGTCGGCAAGGTGTCCGTTCGCAAGCGGCTGCGATTCATGGAAAGCGCACCCAGCCACAAATCCGTGTAGCTTTCCACCTTGAGCGACAATTGCAATTCGTCGCTCACTTTAGGATCCACACGATAAGTGGGAAGAAATCTCTGAAACCCAAATTGCAAACGCTTTCTGTCATCGCTGGAAGCCAGTCCGTCTAAAGGCAGGATGATTTTCGACCGGTCAAAGAGCCAGCCTTTGGCAAGCGCCGGCGTGAGCAGCAAGAAAGGGAGCTTTTGGGAAAACGGCATGCCGACCGAGACTATGTTGAATTCCACGCGCGCTTCTGTGTGTTTGAAAAACTTGGCAGTCGTAAGATTTACGTGCGACAAACTGCTCCAGGGCAAAAGGCAACTTTGAAAGTTGAACCATGAGCGAAGCCAGTGAAATGTAATGCCGTCTTCTGTCAATGCAATGTGTGTGGGAAACAGCAAAAGTCGAAGGCGGAAGAAGAGAAAACCGCCCAGAAACGCACACGCTGCGGCCAGACCTGCGAGCGGTCCGAACAGAGACGAGAACAGCATCACCAACGCCAGCAGAACCAGCGCTGCCACCGTGCGTGTATGCGGCTCTGTCTTGAAACGTTTTTTTAGGACACGCATCGGCTTGTATCGAATCCAGTATTGATCGTACTCGTCTGATGCACGCTGTCCTTTCGAAAAGAAAAAACGATTAGCAAGAAAGTTTTTGGGTGCTTCTTCCATCACTGATCGGTTCTCGGTGTCAGTACTTCGCTGGTGTTATCGCTGAAATAAGTCTGCAGTTGATCCAGTCTCTCAAGCAGTTCTTCAACCGACTTGATTCGTTTTTCCGCCGCCACATTCGTGAGATCGCCGACCAGTTCGTCCACTGGTGCGGAAATTGCCGGACGCAATTCTTGCGGATGCGAGGTTGAGAGCGGCCTTGGATCGTCACCCGTGAGCAAAAAATAGAGCGTGCCTCCGACAGCATAAATGTCGCTTTGCACTGTCGGTTTTCCTTTGAACTGCTCGGGCGACATGTACGACTGTTTCCCAATCAGCGTACCGGTTGCGCTGCCCACAATTTCATTTGCGGCTCCGAAGTCGATGACGACAAGCTTACCGTCCTCCTTCAAAACGAGGTTATCGGGACTGATGTCGCGGTGCAGAATCGGCGGAGATTGACCATGAATGTAATCGAGCACCACCGCCAACTGCCGAATCAGACTGACTGCAAGCCGCTCGTCCTGCGGACCTTTCTTCGCCACCAACTGTCTGAGCGTATGCCCCGGAATAAATTCGAGAACCAGATAATCTCGCCTGCGCTCCACAAAATGGTCATAGATTTTGGCAATCTGCGGATGGTCGAGTTTCAGCAAGAGCTTCGCTTCTCGCTTGAACAGCTCCTCAGCTTTCGAGCGATGTGCCTCATCAATGGTCGCTGGAAGCGACGATTCTTTGATGACGACCAATTCTTTGTTCGCTTTTTCAGCCAGATAAACAGCCGACAAACCACCCGAGGCCAGCTGCATAATCACAGAAAAGCGCTCATTGCCAATCTTCTCATCACGCTCCAACGGCACGAAATTGGTATGCGAAAAATAAGACTCGAGCTGTTCTTCCCACAGTCGCGTATAACTGACAGCCTCATCTTTCCTGGCAGTCAGGCGTTTTCTCACCTCCCGCATTTGCCCTGTCTGCGGCGCCCGCGAACAGGAGATGCACCAGTCTTCAATCGCCTGAAAAAGCTTTTCCTGATTGCGCTTGGGCATTTTCGTCAGGTCCAGACAGACGTGTCCGCCGGACTTGAAATACATGAATAGCTTGCGCTTATCCTTCGCTTCCTCGAGTTCATACTCATAAACGCCCTTCTTGTCCTGCCTGAGCATGGCGCCCAACATGATGTTTCCAATGTCATCCCAGGTGCGCTTGCGGCGAAACAACAAATCGGGCGCCAGAAAAACAGGGAAGGAGATTCCGTCTTTCGAAATTACGAGCCGATCGTGCCGGCAGATTTCTGCCAGCAAGAATGTGAGGAAACCCAACAGCAGCAAGCAAATACAGCGAAAGAACGTCTCCATGACCAGCTCAGGCGAGCCCAGAAGATGGCGAGCCACAGGCGTTAAAGGCAGCAAATAAGCAGTGCTCCCGAAGACTGCCAGCGCACCGATACTGAAAGTAGTCATCATAATCGCCGGCACGAACCATTTAGGCACGGTGCGGTAACTGATCTCATATCCGGAGCGGCGGACCTGGAATTCGTCTCTCATCGACCTAAATAAGCTCTAAGAGGGTGTGGAGAACACGTAGGGGATGGTGGAAACCGTGGGTACAGGACTGCGCAATTCACCTATATTCAAGTTACCCAATGCACAACTATCCGTTTCGTGAGAGCTCTATGTCTACGGAATTCTATGAAAGCCCAGCCCGGGGGTATCAGCCGGCAATTGACCAGAGCCCCCAATGGGGCGAAATCTACGGACCGAACGGTCAGGCGATGCGCTCCTGCCGCGCCGACTACAACTGCGACCCAGGAATGGTCGTAGACACAGGAAATTGGAACGGCGACCCAGGCATGATTATCCGCCCGTCGCAGGCACAGATGGATATGGACCCCGGCATCTTCATGCGCGCCGGATATCACAATGGTTACGATAACAACCGCGGTTACGACCCGCGCTGGAATCCCAATCAACTATATGGCAATAACGGAGTCAACGTTCGTCTCGACCTCGGCCCCGTTTCACTGAATTTCGGAAACGGTCGCCGCCAACAATGGATGGACTACGACAATTATAACCACCATCATCGCGGCAACCGCAATGGACAGTGGGGCGAACCGGTCTACAGAGACCGCTACGGCAGACCCTATCAGCCAGATAACTACGGCTGGGGCAACGGCAGCCAGTGGGGTCGTGACAATTATGGTCGCGGACAACAGTGGGACAACCATAACCGCTACGACGGTTATAACGACCAGTGGAACGACAATTACCGCGCGCAGCAAATGCAGCGCATGGCGTACATGATGTTCATGCAAATGTTGCAACGCCAGAGACAAGGTCAATGGGGCCACCATGGACGAGATCAGTACGGGCGTGATCAATTCGGACGCGACCAATATGGCTGGGGCGACCAGTACGGCAGAGATCCTTATGGACGCGATCAATACGGACGCGATCAATGGGGACGCAATCAATACGTCGTAAGAGACCCTTACGGTCGCGATCAATATGCCGATAGAAGCTGGCAGCAAGGACGCGACCAATATGGACGCCCGTATGATTTGGATCAATACGGCTGGGGTCAAAACGGCAGAGACCAATACGCAAGAAACGACCAGTACGACAGATATGGGCGCGACAGACAGTACGGAAGAGATCCGTACTGGAGTCAATTGGCCGGAACTATCGAGCAAATGCTTGGTTGTTCAGTTCGTCAATTCAATCGCAACGTACCGGAGAACCTCGGCTGCGCAACTTTTGTAAGCGCTGCGCTCAGACATTCATTCAACTTGAACATACATGACACGAGCGTCAGAGGCTTGGAGCAAAGCTTGAGACGTAATGGATTCCAGCAAGTCGACTTACGCGATTTGCGTCCCGGTGACATTATCGTCGGCAATCGCCACGGCAACCGAGCCGGTCACGCAGCTATTTATGCCGGTGATGGACAGGTCGCGCAAAACTCGTCATCGAAACGACGCATTACTGTTGAAAGCGCGAACGTGTTCAACTCTCGCAGCTTCCAACGCGTAGTTGCATACAGACCGAATGTTTAATTTGAGTTTCGTCAGGTATCGATTGTCGCCTATTTAGTCCACGTTTCGATGAACCAATCGAGAACGTTTACGAGCGCGGCTTCTTCAGGCTCCGGAATAAACTCGGACTTTTCAATCGGGAAAAACCAGGCGATTGAATAGAGGAAAACCATCATTGTTCGTTGCGGTTCGGCAATGTGAAACTGCGATGCTTCAGCTCCTTGAGCATAAAGCTTGAGAATCGTTTCCTGCATAATTTTGCTTTCGTCTTGCAAGCGAGTGGGCCGAACGCGCACAACCTCGCGAGCGATCTCAGCAACATGACTATCGCTGGTCCGTGTTTCTGCAGCAGCTCGAAAGCGAGTAAGGATGTATTCCTTCAAGCGAGTGGCAACATCGCCTTCACCTTCGACGGCATTTATCGCCTGGTCTTTATGTATTTGCTCGAATGCTTCTGCGCACGCCAGCACAACATCGTCTCTGTTCTCAAAGTAAAGATACAGCGTACCCACTGCAAGACCAGCTTCAGCAGCGATGTCTCGCATCGTCGTCTTTTTGACGCCAAACTTTCTGAAGAGCTTTTTTGCAGCATTGAGAATATCGTTCCTCTTTTGATCTCTCAGTTGATCTTTGGAACGTTCTGCAGGGTGATCCGAACGAGGCACTATTTTCTCCTCTTGATCGCTGCGGTCACAATCCCTTTTGGGATAAGGGTAAACGTCGGATCTGGTTCGATGTTTTGACCGGGCAGGAGATCAATCTCATAGCGTTGCGCGATAGTGGCAATTGCCAGTTGAGCTTCCAACAATGCAAGGTTTTGGCCGATACAAACTCTCGAGCCGGCACCGAAGGGAAAGTATGCGAACCTGGGGCGGTTCTTTATGTTCTCCGGCAAAAAACGCTCAGGGTGGAACTCTTCAGGTTTGTCCCAAAACTCTGGCAAGCGGTGGGTGGTGAATTGATTGAGTGAGATAAATGCATCTTTAGGAAGCAAATATCCATCAATTACATCTTCTTCAAATGATTGTCTTGGCAATCCCCATGCTGGCGGATACAAGCGCAACGATTCGTCAATGATCATGCGTGTGTAAGTCAAACCCTGAGTGTCAGCCAATTGCGGATTGCGTCCGGACAAGACACTTTTGTGCTCATCGTGCATCTGCGAGCGAATTTTCGGATTTTGGGAAAGCGAAATCCACGTCCAAGCAAGACACGCAGCGACAGTATCATGACCGGCGACAAGCAATGTTAGAACTTCGTCTTTCAGCTGGGCATCAGACATTCCGAGTCCTGTATCCTCATCCCTTGCCGCCATCAGCATACCGAGAAAATCGTGGTGCTGCTCGGATGAACTCTTTCGGTCGGCAATTATCTTGGAGATGACAGAGTCCAAAACGGATTTTGCCTGTTTAAACTGCCGGTTATCGCGAGTAGGCAGCCACATAGGCAGAACAAATGGAAAGTTGTTCATCCTGTGATTGAGGACTTCAAAACCCTCTCTAACAGCGCTTCCCACATCGGTGGCATGGTCCGTCAGGTCTGTGCTGAACAGAGTTCGCCCTGCCACACTGAGGGTCAGGTAAACCATTTCGTGCTGCAAGTCGATTTGACTGCCATCTGGTTTTGCATCCCAACGCGCCAGCATTTTTTCAACGCATTCGACAATCACTCCTGCCATACGACCAATGTGATCGCGATGGAAAGCCGGCTGAGAAAGGCGTCTTTGCTTCATCCAGAAGTCGCCTTCAGAAGTAAAAATGCCGTTGCCGAAAAGCAAACTGGCAGGCTTTAGGAAGACATCAGGCTTGTGATAGTTCTTCTGATGCGTTTGTAGAACATGCTCAACTGCATTCGGATGATAGAGAGTGTAAAACTCATAACCGAACATGGTCGGATTGCAGACATAGTTGCCGTGCTTTAACTGATTGTTTCGGTAAAACTTCAGCGGGTCTTTTTTGAACTGTCCTACTCCCTTAAATCCGGCACAATCTTTCGAGACCGGAAAGGGCTTACCCTCCAAAAGCTTAGCTCCGTTTGGCTTCTCAGACTTCGAATTGGTAGACATGGCGCACACGACGGGCCTCCTGGTGAACAATGAACAAATACGTTCAATGTTCATTTTACCCCATCAAAGATTTCTGAACATTACATATGCATCGACGTATCCTAAATTTGGATGCAGAAATGCGCCCGGCAAAGTGCCGACAATTTCAAAACCGTTTCTTTGCCAGAGTTTCACAGCGCGTTCGTTAGAGCTAATCACAAAATTGAATTGCATTGCACGGAAGCTTCTTTCCTTTGCGCGCTGCAAAGAATGATCGAACATAGATTGAGCGACACCGCGACCGGTTGCCCAGGGAGCAGTTACATAGCCGGAATTAGCAACATGCGCGCCGCCGCCCGGCTGATTCGCTTTCAAATAATAAGTGCCGACAATTTTGTCGTCGTCGACAGCAACGAAGACCTCATGATTTTCAGCAAACCAATACGCCAGCGCATCAGTTCGACTTGTATCCTGCGCCAGGGTATAAGTTTCCCCGCCCCGAATCACGGGCTCCAACACTGCCCAAACCGCATCGCCATCCATCAGCTCCGCAGGGCGGATGGTCAACTTTACCTCTGGTTTCATTCCTACCGAAGCCCGTCGAGAAACGCTGATGTCGTCGCGAAGAATTTTGGTATCACACCGTAGACAACACCGGCACTGGTCAATACCCAGAGCAAGAGCGTGACTTGAATGCCTCGATCTTTCCAGAGCACTTCATCGGGAGCACCGGTGTCTTCAGATTTCACAGACAAAACTTGATAGCGCATCACGCCATACAAAACAAAAGGAAGAGTAAGCATCATCCATTGACCATGGTACGACTGGAAAGTGTAAAACGCATAGCAGGTTACGAGGCTGGGCACTATAACTGCTTCCATGCGATCGACCAGCTCGGGCGAATAGGCGTTCAAAGTCTTTCTGTGCGAAGCAGCATCGCCTTTGAGCAGCATAGTTTCCTGGCGGCGTTTTTCCAGACCAAGGAACAAAGCACCAAATGAAGTGCAGGCGAGGAACCACCCGGAGGATTCAACACCGACTGCAGCCGCACCGGCAGCCGCACGCAAAACAAAACCTGCGGCGATTGCAAATACATCAAGCAGCACGTAGTGTTTCAAAACCAATGCGTAGAACATCATCAGCACAAAATAGACGAGCAGAAAAACGTCTACGGTCGGTCTGACCAAGAATCCTACTGCCAGCGCTCCGGCGGCGCACAGAACGCCGATAAACATAGCCAAAGATGGACTGATCTTGCCCGACGCAATCGGGCGATTTTTCTTCTTCGGATGTAGTCTGTCGGATTTGCAGTCGAGCACATCATTGACTACATAAACGGAACTCGCACACAGGCTGAACGCAACAAAGCACATCGCCGCTGCACTGAAAGTAGCAGGCTCAAAAATCTTTCCGGAAAACAGAGCCGGAGCAAAAACAATCAAATTTTTCGCCCATTGCTTCGGACGAATCAGCTTCAAAATCAGGCGGATTTTTTCCGCCGGATTGGTCGATTCCGCTGCAATGCTGCTTTGATTTTCTGCCTGCGTATTTGCTTCAGTCACGCTAAAGTCTCCCCCAACCATATTAGAGGATATGGAGATGAAGTGTGTGAGATGAGGTCTATTTCTTGGCGGGAGCAGCGGCCGTTGCGCCGTTCTCTTCTTCGATGCGCTTAAATATCGGACCCTGATTGCGGATGGCTTGTCCGGCAGGAATCATGTCGAAGAATCCATCATCTTTTATGGAGTCGCCAATCTTGCCGACCTGGTCATCGTAGCCGAGCTGCACCCACATGTTCTGGGCGAGCTCGGGAGTGAAAGGATAGAGGTTCATCGCCGTGCGGCGCAAAACTTCCAAACAAGTGAAGAGAACTTCTTCGCCTTCTTTCTGTTTTCCTTCCTTGAAAAGAGTCCATGGTTTTTCATCATTCATCATCTTGTTGGCTTGATCGACAAGAGCAAGAATCGCGTTGACTGCGCCTGAAAAATCGTAGGCCATCATGCATTCGTCAACTTTCTCATGGATAGCATTCGCCTGCTTGCGGACTTCATTTTCCGGCTTGCAATCAGGGACTTTGCTGCCGCAATTCTTGTCCACAAGTGTAAGAGTACGGTTGAGAAGATTGCCGATGTTGTTCGCCAATTCCGAATTGACGCGACGTATAAGCTCTTTGCTCGAAAAATCGCCATCTTGATCAAATGCTGTTCCTGAGAACAACGAATAGCGCACTGCATCGGCACCGTACTGATCTACCAACGCGATCGGATCGATGACATTGCCCAACGATTTACTGATCTTCTGACCTTCAACTGTGATGAAGCCGTGCGCGAATACACCTGCAAACAGCTCGACTTCTGCAGCCATGAGCATCGCCGGCCAGTAAATGCAGTGGAACTTGATGATGTCCTTGCCGACCAGGTGCAGAGTCGCAGGCCAATAACCTTTGCCCTCGAAGCCGCCACCACCGGTGAAGTAATTGGTGAGCGCGTCGATCCAAACGTAGATAACTTGATCTTCATCGCCAGGCACCGGAATGCCCCACTTGAGCGAGTTACGGCTGCGGCTGACGCTGAAGTCGGTGACTTCCGGATCATCCAATTGATTGAGTACTTCTTTGCGACGACCGTCCGGCTGAACACGGTTCGGATCCTCGGTCATCCATTTTCTGATCGCATCTTTGTACTTGCTCAGTTTGAAGAAATAGTTTTCTTCGCTGACCTGGCGCGGCGGCTTCTTGTGATTGGGGCAATTGCCTTGCTCGTCCAAATCGCGCTCACGCACGAAGTCTTCGCACCCTTCACAGTAGTGACCGGTGTAAGAAGACTTGTAGATATCGCCCTTCTCTTGCATGCGGCGAAACATTTCTTGCACGACTTTCTTGTGCTCGTCTTCGGTCGTGCGAATAAACCGGTCAGGCACGACGTTCAATTTCTTCCAGGCATCCTGGAATTTGGCGGACATCTCATCGACAAATTCTTTCGGGCTCTTGTTGGCAGCGGCAGCGGTGCGTTCGACTTTGATGCCGTGCTCGTCGACACCAGTCAGAAAGAAAACGTCCTTGCCCCGAATTCTGTGAAAACGCGCCAATATGTCCGCCGCTATCTTTTCATACGCATGTCCGATATGCGGCGACGCATTCACGTAGTCGATGGCTGTCGTTACGTAAAACTTTTCCATTTGCTCTCCCTGAAAGCTAGAAACAGAGCCAGTCCGGCTAAGCGGCACTTTTTAGTGGCATTGGCAAGCGCCAAAAGGCACCAAACCCACTTAGCCGAGAAATCAAGCGGCTAGCGAAGAATCCCCGATGGTCACATAATAATACAGGTGAGGTTTTGGACCCGGGAGAGTCAGCGATATGCCAAGAAATAAGAAGCGCGATAACAATTTTGCTGAGGTCAATCCTCTCCACGGCAAGACCATCATCTTAGGAGTGGCAGGCGGCATAGCCGCGTACAAGGCTTGCGACATTGCCTCGATGCTCAGGCGAGCCGGCGCAGACGTCCACGCAGTGCTGACTCCTAATGCCCGGGAGTTCGTCACCCAGCTGTCATTGACGACCATAACCCGCAACCCCTCACATTGCGAGCAGTTTCAAGCTCAAGCCGACTGGAAACCAGAGCATATCGAACTGGCCAAGAAAGCCGATTTGATTTTGGTGGCGCCGGCCACCGCCGATATCATCGCCAAGATGGCAGCAGGTCTGTGCGACGATCTCTTGACCACCATGATTTTGGCATCGAGCGCAAAAATCATGCTGGCGCCGGCCATGAACCCGAAGATGCTCGACCATCCGGCGACGCAAAACAATCTTGCCACTCTGCAAAATCACTATCGCTATGACCTTATTGCAGCCGATTACGGCGAGCTGGCTTGCGGTGATTTCGGCACCGGCAAAATGGCGGCGGTCGAAACCATCGTAGCTGCAGCGGCAGCCAGACTTCTCGAACATCGCACTCTTTCCGGAAAACGCGTGCTTGTCACCGCCGGTGGCACCAGAGAACCAATTGATCCTGTGCGTTTCATCGGCAACAGATCCTCAGGCAAGATGGGCATCGCTATGGCCGATGCCGCATATGCGCGCGGCGCCGACGTCACTTTAGTTTCCACTGTAGAAGTCGATAGAGCTTACTCCGTTTTGCTTGTTGAGACTGCACTGGAGATGCAAGAAACGGTTGAGGCCGAATTCGATGGTTGCGATGCGCTGGTTATGACCGCTGCTGTTGCGGATTTCAGACCTCTCGGCTTCTCGAATCAGAAGATCAAAAAATCCGTGAAGGAAGACTTTTCGCTCGAGCTGACCAAGAATCCGGACATTCTCGATTTGCTCGGCCGCGTAAAGACAGAAGACCAATTCATCATAGGTTTTGCAGCAGAATCAGAAGAACTACTGAGCAACGCCGCGCAAAAACTGAAGCGCAAGAATCTCGACGCCATCGTCGGAAATGACATCACTGTCCCGGATATTGGCTTCGGCAGCGATGACAATGCTGTCGTAATCCTTTCGGCGGACGGCAGCCGCGAGAATCTTCCCCGCATGCCTAAGCGCGCTATCGCAGAGCATCTTTGCGACATCATTGCAGCGAGATTTGCAACACCCGATAAAGAACCAGCAAGCGCTGACTAGGCGACCCGTTTATACGACGGTCGCGTGTAACGGATTATTGTGAGCCGAAACGCTGACAGACACGGGGTTTTACGCTACAGCAACGCGCGCCACCGGCATTCTACCGGCTGCCCGCGATCGCCAGTTTTCCCTGTCTCTTTACTAATTTCAAGCCCTGGAGTGGTATACTCCAGGGTGATTGTCAAAAGGTTATAGGCAATCGAAACGAGCTTGCTTACCGGCTCCCCATGCCAAGCATGAAGGACCCGTTTAAACGGAAGAGCTGGGCGGCAGGCGTTATGCGAAGGAGTTTTGAAGTCGATGAGCAAATATGCCAACGATGAAAGATCGTCTGATTCCGGCTTTGCAGCCTGGTTTTTGGGTCTGCTCATAGGAGCTGCCGGCGGTGTTACCGTCGCGCTTCTGGTAGCGCCGAAATCCGGCAGCGAAGTGAGAGGCGTTATCAAGGAGACCGCCAATCATTTGCCTGAGAAAGCCAGCGAGCTGGTGGACGATTCAATCGATCTCTATGCCTCAGCGCTCAACTACTGCCAGGTTTTGATTGAAGATCAAACTTTGCGCTTGAAGAGAGCGGTTGCCGCAGGCAAACTTGCGGCCGCAAAGAAGCGCGAAGAGCTTGAAATGGGTGGATCTACAGTTCTGCCGTTTCAGCACAGGTAAGCCGGTTAAAACTCAGGCGGAAAAAACCTGTCGGTAAAAATCCGACGGTTAAACCAAGAGGCTTAGATTTTGGAACTGACACACACTCTGGATTTTCTCGTAGTAGGCGCACTGGCTCTGCTGAGTTTGGGTCTTGTCGGGTTGGCAATGGCCGCCGGACAGCTCGTACCGCAGGTCAACCGCACTTTGACTGCCTACGAGAAACTGGCCGTGACTCTGGAGACTGAGCTGGCGCCCACTTTACGCGAAGTGAGCAAATTGGCCGGTGGAGTGATAAAAATTCAGTCGGTAGCGCAGCAAAGCATTACCGACGTGGGTACAAAGGTCGAGGATGTCACCGGTAACCTTACTAAGGTGACCGATTCGGCGAAAAAAGAGTCTAACGTGTGGGGAACCGGGCTCCTGGCGGGCTTCAAGGCATACCTCAGCACTCATGGAAAACATGAAGGTTCACACGGTGAGACTAGTACCCAGTCGAAGGGCACAGAATTAGTACGCAACAAATAAGTATGGACCGAGGTGAAGAAAATGTCGGACTCAAGCGGTAGATTTTTTGAAGGACTTTTAGTTGGCGGAATCATGGGCTTCCTGTTTGGAATGCTGGCAGCGCCCAAGTCCGGCGCCGATCTGAGAAGACAGATTGCCGACGGAGGCGAAGACCTCTACAAGAACGCCAGCGACCAGCTGACGGATTTCCGCGGCAAAGCTGAGCATGCTCTCAACGATTTCCAGAATCGCGGCGAGGAAGTTTTGCGCACGGCGAAAGACAATTTCAACGACAAAAAAACGCAGATCTCCAACAAGATTCAAGAGATGGCAGGGCACAGCACGCAAGCGCTGGTTGACGATGTGGAGTCAGCAACTTCGGGCTAGAGCCGATTGCGTTTACGCCACCATATTCAATACCAACTCAAGCATTAAATGGCAGCTCCAGAGCCTGAAAAACTGCGTCTTAATCGGGCAATAGCAGCTACCGGCATTTGCTCGCGGCGCAACGCCGACGAGTTGATCAAGGACGGACGCGTTACAGTCAATGGCGAGATGACCGTGGACCTCTCCATGCAGGTCGATCCGCTTCAGGATCTTATTGCCGTTGACGGCAAACCTTTATATAAGAAGTCATACGAGTACGTCGTCCTGTACAAACCGAAGGGCGTGGTCACGACTTGTGATGACGAACAGGGTCGACGCACGGTTATCGACCTCATGCCGCCCGATTTGCGGCACTTGAAGCCTGTCGGTCGTCTGGACCGAGACTCCGAAGGGATGATCATTCTCACAAATGACGGCTCGCTGGCTCAGACACTCACCCATCCATCGCATCACATAGAAAAAACATATCGAGTGACCGTCACCGGAAGTATCGAAGACAGCGCCTTGAAAGTCCTACAAGAAGGGGTGCGGTTGTCAGAAGGAATGACTCAAAAGGCGAAGATTCGGTCTTTACGGAGATCCGGAAACTTGTCCACCTTTGTTATCGTCATCCGGGAAGGTCGCAATCGTCAGATCAGGCGGATGTGTGCCAAGGTTGGTTATAACGTGCTTCGATTGGTCAGAGAGCGGATTGGTGCGTTACAATTGAACCTGAAGGAGCCAGGTGATTGGCGTCACCTGTCGGCTTCCGAGGTGTCCTTATTGCAAAATGGCAGGAGCAAGTGAGTACGGCGACAACTATGGTGCTTGAGTCAATCGGTCAAAAATTGAAATCGGCAAGAGAAGGGCAAGGGCTCTCTCTTTCGGACATCTATCAACGCACGAAAATTCCGGTTACGCATTTGCAGTCCATCGACAACGGCGCGGCAGAAGACCTGCCGGAGCCGGTATATGTATCAGGATTCATTCGCCGTTATGCGGAATGCGTCGGACTCAATCCGCAATCGCTCGTGGAAGAGTATCGTCAACAGACTGAAGGCACCAACGGCAACGGCCGCTCGAAGAACAAAGGAGCAGTGCTGGACAAACCGCTGCAGCCTGTGATGATGGCGCCTCCGCATGTGCGGACGGTAAAAATGGAACAGGGTGGCGGACCGGGCATCCTTAGAACCATGGGCGTTTCCGTTTTCTGGATCATCGTCATTCTCGGACTTATCACATTCCTTTTCTGGTGGAATTCCAACAATCAGACACCGCAGGACTCCTCGCAAGTGTTGTCCATGCGCGATCTGCCCAACCGACTCAACAGCGTCAGCCCCTCCGGAGCGCCGCCTTCGGCGACGGACAAGACCGTGCCAGCCGCTCCCGGCGATACCGAACCAACCGACAGCCGCGTTTCTCTGAGCGCCAGCCAGCACGTTTGGGTCGAGGTAAAGTCAGTAGCCACCGGCGATTCACTCTTCACAGGATATCTTGAAGCGGGTGACCGCCGCGACTTCCAGGATGCGCAGGGTTTGCGCGTGCGCGCCGGCAACGGCGGCAGCCTTTCTGTCGAACAAAACGGCAAATCGTCGACATTCGGTCTGCCGGGCAAGATTACTGAGAAAACGTTTATGGCCAAGACAGCAGCCGGAACGACCCCGGACGCTTCTGCAACGACCTCGGCAACGGCCGGAACAGCCGTCGTCAAACCAATTGTAAAGAAGGTAACGCGTCGCCCAAGCGGCGATGGCACCACCAGCGCGCCTAGACGCCGTATCGCACCAGTCGGCGGCGACCGCTACATCCCTGGCGAATCGCTCAGACGGGGCGGATCCAGTTATACTGATGGTCGCTTGGATACCGACTAGAACGAGCGGAAAGCACTCTTAGAGCGCTCTAACGTCTCCACTCGTGCGGTTGTGTCCGATTAGATCCATTTGTGGTCGGCCATGGAGAGTAGAACATGCGCAAACCCCGCCTCGGCGTGGTGTCCCTCGGGTGCCCAAAGAATCAAACCGATACCGAAGTAATGCTCGGCTTGCTCAATCAAGCCGGAGTTGAAGTTACCTTCGACAATGAAGAAGCAGAGATGTGCCTGGTCAACACCTGCTCATTCATCGGCGATGCACGCCAAGAGTCGGTGCGCACTCTGGTGGAACTCGCCGACCAGGGCAAAGAGCTGATCGTCGCCGGCTGCATGGCGCAGCACTTCAAAGAAGAGCTGCTGGCAGAGATCCCGGAAGCACGCGCAGTTGTCGGCACAGGCGACATCGCCAAAATCGTCGAAGTCTATCAAGCAGTTTCTCAAGACTCATCGCTGCGCGTAGTTGAAGTGAGCGATGTGCCCAATGACTATAACGATGAAGTACTGCCGCGCATGATGACCGGCGTCGGCGCCTCTGCCTATCTCAAAATCGCAGAAGGTTGCGATCACCGCTGCACCTTCTGCATCATTCCCATGCTGCGCGGCGACTTCCGCTCGCGCTCGATCGAATCGCTGGTGAAAGAAGCTCGCGTTCTGGTGAACACCGGAGTGCGCGAGATTATCCTGGTTTCGCAAGACTCGACCTATTATGGTTTGGATATTTATAAACGGCAGGCGCTGCCTGAGCTGCTCGAAGCACTGCATGAAATCGAAGAGCTGGACTGGATCCGCGTCATGTACTGCTATCCGACTGAAACTTCCGACGAGTTTTTGAAAACAATGGCCCGTTTGCCGAAAGTCGTGAAGTACGTTGATATCCCGCTTCAGCACAGCCATTCCGATATTCTCAAAGCAATGGCCCGCCCCTTGCATCCGGAAAAGGTAGTGGAAAGAATTCGTCAATTGGTGCCGGACGTCAAAATCAGATCGACTTTTATCGTCGGATTCCCCGGCGAAACGGATGAGCAAGTACAGCATCTTGCTGACTTCGTCTCCAAGCATGAATTCGACCGCTTGGGCGTTTTCACATACTCAAAACAAACTGAAGTCGAAAGCGGCAACATGCCCAATCAGATTGCAGAACGCACCAAGAAATCGCGCCGCAAGAAGATAATGAGCATTCAGCACGAGATTGCTTTCAAGAAGAATCAGGCCATGGTCGGACGCGTAATCGATGTATTGATCGAATCGTATGACGACAAGAAAAACCTTTATGTAGGTCGCTCGCAGTGGGATGCGCCCAATATCGACAACCTCGTGTATGTGCGCGACGAAGAAGGAAATCGCTGCATTCTAGGCGACTTCACGCGCGTCAAAGTGACCGAGGCAAAACCGTATGATTTGTACGGCGAAGCGCTCGAAGACCTCCCGATTGAAACCGTGGCTGGACTGGCATTAGCCGGTCAAAACTAGTTGCACTAGCAGCGGCAAACACAAAAAATCTGGTTGTGGAATAATGCGTTCATGGGCATACGGCTCAAGACAAAGATAACTGCAACTTTGCTGGTTCTATCATTTTCGACCGGCTCGCTGTGTTTGCCTTCCTATGCCCAACCCAGCGATGCAATGAGGCAGGCAATCGAACTGTACTCACAAGGTCGGCTGGAAGAAGCCGCCCAGCTCATGCAAAAAGACTTGCGCGACAATCCGGAAAACGGAATAGCGCACCAGTATATGGGCAAAATTCTAGAGAAGCAGGGTTACGATAAGCAGGCCTTGCAGGAGTTTGAAACAGCTTTTCGCTTGATTCCGCAAGATGTCGTGGATGCGGGGATAAAAACTGCCGCCAACGTGGCCGGCGGCAAATCAAGCGCACCGGCTAGGGCAGCAGCGCAAAAGCCAGGCGGCAATTGGTTTGAAAACATGTGGAATAATGTCGTCGACAGTACGACAAAATTCTTTGGTGGCACGCCACCGCCGCGCACCACATCTGCTACCACAACTACATTCGATCTCAATCGCGATCCTACAGAGCAAATGCCTTTCTGGCTGCCTATCGCGATGCCCAACCTGGCTCAAAACATCAAGAAGATGTGGAAAGAGAGCCGCAAGAAAGTAGCGAGTCTTTGGAATAAACATCAGTCGCAAAATGGTCCCGGGGGATGGCATCCGTATAAAAGTAT